>JAFUBO010000004.1 GCA_017460175.1 Bacilli bacterium | reverse complement strand
CAGAATTACAAACAGCACAACAAGACTTAGAAGCAGCACGACAAGAATTGATAAATGCAAATGCCACAGGAAGAACAGCAGAAATAGAAGAAGCACAACTAAATTATGATAGAGCATATTCACGAGTAGAAGAATTATCAACACCAGTATCAGAAGCAGCTACTACTAGTACAGCAGAAAATGTATTAGATAATGTAGTTAACACAGTAGGTGAAAATAATATATCAATAATACCAAATTCAACTAATGCACCAGCAGCATTGATAAATGCAAACGCTACTGTTGAAAATAATCGTATTTCAGCAGAAGCAACAAGAACAGGAGGGTTCATAGCAGGAAGAGAAAATAATGGAGTAGAACCTCAATATCTATTTACAAAAAAACGTGGTGGAGATGTAATACCACAATCAGCACCAGAAACATCACCGGTTGATGACTATACTCAACCTGCTAGTGATACTACAGGTGATGGAAATTATCAACAATATAATACAACTCCATATAGTGGTTCAAATGCAATTGAATATAGAACAGAAACAGTAGAATCAACACCTGAACCAACTCCAACACCAACATCTTCTCCAACACCAAGTCCTACGCCAACACCTAGTCCTCAACCAATTCATGAACCGGAACCAGGACCAACACCAGAACCTACTCCTGAATCAACTCCAACACCAGGACCAACACCAGGACCTACTCCAAGTACACAACCACAAACAGGCCCATCATATAATAATGGAGTATATTATGGAACAGAAAGTTCAAATAATGTAATTGAAGAACTTACACCAGAAGTTACTAATAATATAAAGGATTCAGTACTAAGAGGAGGCAAACCAATAAAGATTCCAACATCTTCTGAAATACCGACAGTAAAAGCAACACAAAATAAAAACAACTCAGTAATACCTATTGTCGCTGGTATAGGAGCAGCCGCTGCTGCAGGAATTGGTGCAAAAGCATACCTTGATAGAAAAAATAATAACGATAATGATGAATATAATGACGAAATACGTGCAGAGGAATGGACAGACAACGATAATCTAAATTTAGAATATGAAAAACCTAAACAAGAGACAGAGTATTTAGATGATGAATATACATACGAAACACAACCTGTGGAAAAATATGATGCTAAAGAAAATGATGAATTAGAAGGTTTAGAATAGAAAGGAAATAGAATATGGAAAATAAAAAAGAAGAAAAAATAGAAGAAAAATATTTACCTATTGGGACAGTATTAAAATTAAAAAATGCAGAAGCAACAGTAATGATCACAGGATATGCTATTAAACCAAAAGGAAAAGTAATGGGACTAAATGGTGAAATAGAAAACAATGAAAATACATGTTTTGATTATATAGGTTGTTTATATCCAGAAGGAATAGTAAGCACAGATGTAAATATGTTATTTAATCATGAAGATATAGAAAAAATATATTTTATGGGATATCAAACTGAAAACCAAAAAGGATATTCAAGATTTATAAAAGCAACTTTAGAAAAAATGAAAAAAGAAAAAGAAACAAAGGAAAATAAAGAAAAAGAAAATCAACAATAGTTGATTTCTTTTTTTGTTGAAAAATAATAAATTTGTGGTATAATTACTGATAGATGCGATGAAGTAGAGGAGTAATTATAAATTTTTACAAGAGAGTTCATGGTTGGTGGAAATGAATAAAAAATTATAATGAAGGTAGCTATGGAGCATGTTTTCTGAAAATAAACTTAAGAAAACCCGGGAAACCGTTATCAAAATGAGTAAATAAAAGGATGGTACCGTGCGTATTACGCACTCCTTAGGTATCATCTTTTTTTTACTTCATAGAAAGGAGACTATTATGAATAAAGCAATAGAAGAGTTTAAAAAATATACAAGTGCTTATATTGAATATGGTACTATGATTACATTAAAAATAAATCATACGCTACGAGTCGTAGAACTTTGTGAAAAAATAGCTAAAAGTCTAAATATGTCTGATGAAGAAATATATATTGCTAAAATAATAGGACTTCTTCATGATATAGGTAGATTTGAACAATGGAAAGTATATGGTACTTTTAAAGATATAGATAGCACTGATCATGCTGATTTAGGTGTCAAAATATTAAAAAAAGATAATTATTTGAGAAAATATATTGAAGACGATAAATATGACAAATTAATATTAGATAGTATTATGTATCACAATAAATTTTTTATCCCAAATAATTTGGATGAGAAGACTAATATATTCTCAAAATTAATAAGAGATGCTGATAAAATAGATATTTTATATTTATACATAGATAGAGAAATAGATCTTGAGTTGGATGAAAAATGTTTTAGTAAAGAAGTTTATGAAGCATTATTAAATAAAAAAGATATTGATAGAAAAAATATTAAAAATAAAACAGATAGATTTTCTGTATCATTAGGATTTATATTTGATATTAATTATAAATATAGTTTTAAATATCTAAAGGAAAATAAATATTTTGATACCATAATAGATATATATAAAAACAAACTAAATAGTGAAGAATTTAATAAACAATTAGAAGAAATTAGAAAGGTAATTAATAATTATATAGAGGTGAATTTATGTTAGATAAAAAATATAATCATATAGAAGTTGAAAAAGATAAATATAACAAATGGAAGGAAAAAGGTTATTTTACTGCAGATTCTAATAGTACTAAAACTCATTTTAGTATGGTAATTCCTCCTCCAAATGTTACAGGAAAATTACATATAGGACATGCTTATGATACAGCTATACAAGATGCTATTATAAGATATAAAAGAATGCAAGGATTTGATACATTATGGTTACCAGGAATGGACCATGCGGCAATAGCTACTGAAGCTAAAGTTGTTAAAAAACTAAAAGAAGAAGGAATTGACAAGTATGAATATGGAAGAGAAAACTTCTTAAAAGCTTGTTGGGATTGGACTCATGAATATGGGGACAACATTAGAAACCAATGGGCAGGACTTGGCTTGTCACTAGATTATACAAGGGAAAGATTTACATTAGATGAAGGATTAAATAAAGCAGTTACTAAAGTATTTGTAGATTACTATAATAAAGGATTAATCTATAGAGGAGAAAGAATTATTAACTGGGATCCTCAAGCTAAAACAGCTCTTTCTAATGAAGAAGTTATTTACTCTGAAGAAAAGAGTGCCTTCTATCATTTAAAATATAAGTTAGAAGATAGTGAAGAATATTTAGATGTAGCTACTACAAGACCTGAAACATTATTTGGAGATACTGCAGTAGCTGTTAATGAAAAAGACAAAAGATATAAAAAGTTTGTTGGTAAAAATGTAATTTTACCACTTATGAATAAACCAATACCAGTAATTACTGATGAACATGCTGATATGGAAAAAGGAACAGGAGTTGTTAAAATAACTCCAGCACATGATCCTAATGACTTTGAAGTAGGACTTCGCCATAACTTAGAGAGAATCATTATTATGAATGATGATGCTACAATGAATGAAAACGTTCCTGAAAAGTATCAAGGTATGACTAGAGAACAATGTCGTGAAGCTTGTCTAGAAGATTTAAAGGCACAAGGACTTTTATTAGAAATAGAACCATTAGTACATGAAGTAGGTCATTCTGAAAGAACTGGTGTAATGGTTGAACCAATGATTAAAGAACAATGGTTTGTTAAGATGAAACCACTTGCAGAAAAAGTATTAAAATTCCAAGATGATAAAGATAAAAAAGTAAACTTTGTTCCAAAAAGATTTGAAAAGACTTTAAGACACTGGATGGAAATATCTTATGACTGGTGTATATCTCGTCAATTATGGTGGGGCCATAGAATACCAGCATGGTATAAAGATGGAGAAGTATACGTTGGAATGGAAGCACCTAAGGAAAAAGGTTGGGTACAAGATGAAGATGTACTTGATACATGGTTCTCTAGTGCATTATGGCCTTTCTCAACATTAGGTTGGCCAGAAAAAACAGTTGATTTTAAAACATACTTTCCAACAGATTGTTTAATCTCAGGATTTGACATCATATTCTTCTGGGTAGCAAGAATGATGTTTCAATCAGAATATATTAATGATGTAAGACCATTTAAAGATATAGTAGTTCATGGCCTTATTCGTGATAAACAAGGAAGAAAAATGTCTAAATCATTAGGTAATGGAGTAGATCCATTTGATATGATTGAAAAATATGGTGCTGATGCATTAAGATTCTATTTAACTACAGATACTACTATGGGACCAGACGTACGTTTTGATGAAGTAAAACTTTCTTCTACATGGAACTTTATTAATAAAGTTTGGAATGCATCAAGATTTGCCTTAATGAATATAGAAGATTTAAAAGAAATTAAATTAGATGAATTAAAACCTGAAGATAAATGGATTTTAACTAAATATGAACATACATTAAAAGCAGTAACTAAACATATGGATAAATACGAGTTTAATTTAGCAGGAAGTGAAATATATAACTTCGCATGGAATTATTTCTGTGATTATTATATTGAAATGGCTAAATACTCTTTAGATAAAGAAAGTACTAAATCTACATTATGTTATATATTAACAGGTATCTTAAAAATGTTACATCCATTTATGCCATTTGTAACAGAAGAAATATATGGAATGTTACCAGTAAAAGATAACGAATCAATTATGATTTCAGAGTATCCAAAATATGATAAAAAATTAGTATTTACTGAAGAAGAAAGAATAGTAGATGATCAAATTGAATTTATTAAAAACTTTAGAAATGTTAAGAAAGAAAATAATATTACTAAAGATATGAAAGTAATGTTTGATACTACTGATGATAATGAACTTATTGTTAAGATGTTAAAATTAGATGAACATTTAGTAAAAGAACCATTAGGTATTAAAGCATATAAAGTATTCTCTAGTCGTGTAAAAGCTCAAATATTCTTTGAACGTATTGAAACAGAAGCTGACAAAATAGCTAAAAATGCTCAAATAGAATTATTAAAATCATCAATAGAAAGAAGAGAAAAACTTCTATCTAATGAAAACTATGTAAATAAGGCACCAAAAAATATTGTTGAATTAGATAGACAAAAATTAGAGGAAGAAAAATTAAAATTAGAAGAGTTAATGAAATAATTAACTCTTTTATATTGACAAAAATTGACTTTTTTAGTATTTTTTGATATAATACGTCAATAAAAAGAGAGGGGTATTAAGAAAAATAATTAACATTTATATTTTAATACTCGGAGTCAATTATATTGGTTCTTTTTTAATAGGTGGTGAAGGTATGGATATTAGTATTGAATTAATAGTACGTGAATTGAAAAATCATGGAATATCAAAAGAAAAAATAGAAGAAGTATATAAAGCTTATTTGCTTGCCGATAGAATTCACAAAGATCAAAAACGTGAGACAGGTGAATATTATATAAACCATCCGTTGAATGTTGCCTATAATGTATTGAAAATGGGTGTATATGACCCTGATACAATAAGTGCAGCACTTTTACACGATACTATTGAAGATGCTGAATTTGATTATACAAAAGAAAGTATTGCAGTAAGTATTAATCCAACAGTAGCAGAATTAGTTGATGGAGTTACAAAAATGCGTTCTATTAACTTTGCTACAAAAGATGAAGAAATAGTAGCTAATACAAGAAAACTAATTAACGGTCTTACAAAAGATGTAAGAATTATTATTGTTAAGCTTGCAGATAGACTTCATAATATGAACACTATGAGTAAAAAGAAACCAAAAAAACAAAAAGAAAATGCTATTGAAACATTAGATTTCTTCGTACCAATAGCTATCGCAATAGGTGCCTATAAAGTAAAAAATGAATTAGAAGAATTATCATTTAAATATATACAACCAGAAGTATATAAAGAAATAAATGATCGTAGAGAACAACTTCGAATAAAGAATCAAAAACTTTTAGAAGAAATGGCTGATAAAATAAGAAATAAATTAAAAGATAAAGGTATCGAATGTGAAATAGTATTTAGAACACAATCAATGTATACAATTTATAAAAAAATTCAAAAAGGTTACAAAATAGAAAACCAATACGATTTAAACTATTTTAAAATATTAGTTGAAACAATAGATGATTGTTATAGAGTATTAGGAACAGTACATAGTTGTTATTCTCCAATAAATGGAAGATTTAAAGATTATATATGTAATCCAAGAACTAATAACTATCAATCTTTACATACTACTGTATCCGATAAGCATGGTAAATTTGTTAAGATAAAAGTTAGAACTCGTGAAATGGATAAAATAGATGCATATGGTATTCCAGCATACTGGGATATAGATAACTATGATAATGTTGCTGATCTTGAATATGGTAAAACAATAGAAGAAACAAATAAGATTATTAGAAAAAAATGTCAATTTGCTAAAAAACTAATTGAATTGGATGAATCTTTACATGATAATGTAGATTTCTTTGATACAATTCAAAAAGTCTTATTAACAGACCATGTATATGCATATACAGATAATGGTCAAACTATAGAATTACCAGTAGGAAGTACTGCATTAGACTTTGCATGTGAAGTATTCCCTGAAAAACTAGATACTATTACTAGTATAGTAGTAAATGGAATAGAAGTAGCTCCTAATTATGTATTAAAAAATAATGATCGTGTTCAAATATTTGAAGATGGTAAAATTAATCATGATAACTGGGAAAACTATGCTACAACAGAATCTGCAAAAAGAAAAATTAAATTAATACAAAAAAAGAGAAATAATATAGATTAATCTATATTATTTTTTTCGACAAAAAAGAAAAAACTATATTGCTATATTATATATGGTGATAATATGAAAAAAAATATAATATTAGGCATAATATTTATAATATTTGGTTTCATTTTAGGTGAATTAATATTTGAAGATAAAATAGAACTAATAAAAAAAATAAAAAAAGGAGATACATACTATTTTCTTCAAGAAGGTGTGTATAAAGATTATAATAATATTCAAAATAATTTAAATGAAATTAGTAAAAAAATTATAGAACGTAAAAAAGATAAATACTATGTATACGTTGGAATAACTAAAGATCAAGACGTGTTAGAAAAATTAAAAAAAATATACAATAAAAAAAATATAGTAGTTTATCCAAAAGAAGTAATATTATCATCACGAGAATTTTCTACTAATGTTGATCAATTTGATTTTTTAATAAAACAAACAAATGATAATGATCAAATACTCACAATAGAAGAAGTAGTACTCTCAAATTATGAAGAAATAGTAAAAAAATAGTAGTAAACTATTTTTTTTTGCTAATAATATATATGGGGTGTAAATTTGTATAAAATAAAAGATTTACCAGAAGAAGAAAGACCAAGAGAAAAATTAAAACTATTTGGAGTTAATAATTTAACTGATAAAGAAATAATTTCAGTAATATTAAAAACAGGTACTAAAGATAAAAATGTAAATGATTTATCTTTAGAACTACTAAGAAAACATCCATTAAATGAATTTAAAAATTTAAATTTAAAAGACTTAACAAAAATAAAAGGAATAGGTCAAGTAAAAGCAATAGAAATATTAGCTTCAATAGAATTAGGTAAAAGAATATTTCTAAGAAAAAATATTAAATTAAAAAAACTAAATAAAGCAAAAGATATATGGGAAGATTCTAAATACTTATTTAATGGATTAAAACAAGAATTTTTTTATTGCTATTACTTTAATAATAAACAAGAAGTAATTGAAAAAAAATTAATGTTTATTGGTACTATAAATGCATCTATTACTCACACAAGAGAAATATTTAAAGAAGCATATTTAGTAAGTGCATCAAGTATCGTATGTTTACATAATCATCCAACAGGAGATATTAATCCAAGTAAAGCTGATATTGAGTTTACAAATGCTTTAATAAAAACCGGAGAAATCCAAAAAATACCAGTAGTAGATCATATTATTGTAAGTGAAGAAAACTACTACAGTTTTTATGAAAACTATAATTGTAAGAAAATATAATTTATAATATAATAGAAATTGAGAGTGACTAATATGTGGAAAAAAGATAAAAATAAAAAGAAAATAATTATTGCTAGTATTAGTATTATATTAATAATATTACTAATAGTATCCCTTTTAATAGATAGAGATACCACTCATATAGAAACTTTTTTTAAAGATATATCTATGAGTATAAATAAAGTTGTTATGTACCCATTTACTAGTTTAAATAAAGAAAAAAATAAAAAACAAACAGAAAGTTATATAATTCAAAAAAATATTAATTCATCTTTAGAAAAAGAAATAAAAGAATTAAAAGAACAATTAGAATTAAATAGAACTTTAACAGAATATAAACCAGTAAATGCTACAATTCTTTCAAGAAATAAAAGTTATTGGTTTAATACCATCACAATAGATAAAGGTAAAAAAGATGGTTTGAAAAAAAATATGGCTGTTATTACTAAAAATGGTCTTATAGGTAAATTAAGTAAAGTATATGATAATTCAAGTGAAGTAAAACTTATTACTTCTGATGATATTAATTTCAAAATAAGTGTAGCAATAAAAACCAATGAAGTAGATAATTATGCAATATTAAATGGATATGATTCTAAAACTAATTTAATTAAAGTAAATGGCATAGATAAGACAACAGAAATTAATATTGGAGATAATGTATTAACTAGTGGATTAGGAGAATTTTTTCCTGGTGGAATATATATTGGTACTGTCGCAAAAATAGAAAGTGATAAATATAATTTAAGTAAAACATTATATATTAAAACTAATCAAAACTTCAATGACATTCATTATGTAACAGTATTAAAGGTGAAATAATGATAAGCATATCAATAGTAATAATATCTTTAATCTTAGATGGTATCTTAACCAATTTCTTACCATATTTAAATAATAATTTATCATTTTTTACACCACTATTAACACTAGTATCAATATTTATGATATATCCGTTTTTTAAGAAAAAAGAAATAAAATATTTTATATTAATATTTATAATTGGAATTATTTATGATTTATTTTACACAAATTTATTATTCTTTAATGCAGTAATGTTTGTAATCATAGGATTAGTAATTAGATACATTTATAAATCATATGAAATCACACCAATAAGATTAATATTATATATAATACTACTAATCATATCCTATGAATTATTAACAGGAATAATACTATTAGTTTTTAATATAGTCCCAATTACTATTTATAAATTACTTTATAAAATAACACATAGCTTAATATTAAATATCATTTATGGAGAATTAATTTATTATATATTGAAAATAATCCCAAAAAAATATAAAAGAATAAGTATAAATTAACATACTTATTTTTTTTATTCATATAATTAACAAAGGAGAAATATATGAATAAAAGAATAGAAACAAGATTAGTATTAAAGAAAAATATAAAAAGAACACTTAACAAATTATTATTATCAATAATACTATTTTTAATAGGAATGATTTTAGTAAAACAAAATCCAAATTTAAAGAAAAATATTGAAAAAAATCTATATGAAAAAAGTTTACCTTTTCAAAAAGTAAAAAATTATTATGAAAAACACTTTGGTAATATTTTATCTTTAGATAAAATTACTAAAAAAGAACAAGCTGTTTTTAGTGAAAAATTAGTTTATGAAAAAATAGAAGATTATAAAGATGGAGTAAAATTAAAAGTTACTGATAACTATATGGTTCCAGTATTAGAAAGTGGAGTAGTAGTATATATTGGAAATAAAGATGGATATGGATCAACGATTATTGTAGAACAAGTAAATGGAATAGACACATATTATTCAAATATAAAAATTGATAATATAAAGCTATATGATTATGTAGAAAAAGGAGAATTACTAGGAGAAGTAAATAATAATAAATTATACTTATCATTTCAAAAAGATGGGAAGTATTTAGATTATAAAGAATATATTTAAAATAAATCCACTAGTATATATCTTCTTAATATTATCAGTATTAACCGCATCATTTAAAGAATTCTTTATAATCAGTTCTTTAATAATAATACATGAATTAGGTCATGCTACTATGGCCTATTTATTAGGTGCAGAAATAAAAGAAATATATTTATATCCATTAGGAGGTATTACAAAATTTAATATAGAATTAAATATAAGTATGATTAAAGAAATAATGATTCTTATAATGGGTCCAATATTTCAATTTATAGCGTATTATATATTACTATTATTATTACCAGATAGAAAAGAATTGATTAAAACATATCACTATAGTATATTGATATTTAATTTATTACCAATTTATCCACTAGATGGAGGAAAACTATTAAATATATTTTTTAATACTTTTATAAGTTATAAAAAAAGCTTAAAAGTAATTATAAAAATAAGTTATATAGTACTAGCAATAATTTTTATATATTCAAAAAAAAATATTAATATTTTTATAATGATAGTATTATTAATAATACTAATAGAAAAAGAAAGAAAAAAAATAAATTACATTTACAATAAATTTTTATTAGAAAGATATTTAAATAATTATAATTTTAAAAAATGCAAAATTACTTCTAATATTAATAACTTTCATAGAAGCAAAAGACATTTAATATATGAAAACAACAAATACTACTTAGAAAAAGAAATGTTAAATAATAAATATAAAAAGATATAAAATAATAGACTTTATATAAAAATATTTGATACAATATAATTGTATATAATAAAAGAGGTATAGTATGGGATTATTTAATAAATTTAAAAAAGATACAAATATAAAGAATAAAGAAAATAATTATGATGTCAATGAAGTAGAAAGTACAATAAAAGAAATAGATAATTTACCTGGAACATTAAGAAGTAGAGAAGTAGCCCATGAACAAGCAAATAAAATATTACAAGAAATGAAAATAGAAGAATTTAATGAAAGATATAAAGATATTTCTTCATTAATAGACTCAGTACATTTATGCACATGGAATAATTCTAATAAAAATCTATATATGAAATATGAAAGACTTAATAGTAATTCTCAAAAACAATTATTTCTTCCATACTATATAGAAAAACAAGAATTAGGAATTGCAAGTTCAAAAGATTTGCAAGAATTAAAAGAATTAACAGAAGGTTTACAAGGTGATATAAAAAAACAATATACTAGTGGAGTAGTTTTACTTGGATTTTATAATCTTATAGATATCAAAGATAATGAAACATTTTCAAAATCTTTTTCTAAATATAGTATTGCTACAAGAGATAATATAAATAATACAATCCATTACTTACAATCAGAAACTAAGCAAAAGCAAAATAAGGAATCAAATGTTAAATAAATTTCAAAATAATTATTGACTTATAAATAGGCTTTTGCTATAATTTGATTACTGGTGTTTTTAAAACACTAAGTAATGGGGCATTAGCTCAGCTGGGAGAGCGCCACGTTTGCACCGTGGAGGTCAGCGGTTCGATCCCGCTATGCTCCACCATTAGAAAATAAGAGACTTGTATAAAGTCTTTTTTTATGATATTATATAAACACTTTTTGGGGGATTATTATGAAAAAAAATTATGAAAAAGAAATAAAAAAATTGTATGAGTCATACAGCTTTATAGAAGAAGATTATTCTAAGTTTAAAGAAATAGTACTTGATTCTGTATCTAATAATTTAGAAAAAGATGAAATAATAGAAGAATTAAAGAAAAATATTATAAATTATATTATTAATGTAATTAATGATAATTCTCTACTAAATATATTTGAAAAGACTGTTAATAAATTTGGTATAGAAAATTCTTTTTCACTTTATGATATGATTTTAAAAGAAAGTAATATTGAAGTATCCATTGATGATATAATGGCATTAGCCTCAAATAACAAATATGAAGAATACTATAAAAAAACAATAGATAATAAAAAGATAATAAATAATATTTTATTAGCAGATGTAGTAGAAGCATATAAATCATTAAAAACAGAAGCACCTGTTATTGATGAAACTTTAATAAATACACTTAGTGATGATCATGTTCGTGATTACTTACTATATATTTCACAAATCAGTGTTTTAACACGAGAAGAAGAACGTGAATTAATAAAAAAATATAGAGAAACAAAAAATGAAATGTATAAAGATGAATTTATAGAACATAATTTAAGATTAGCATTCTCAATGGCTTTAGACTGTATGAAACAAAGAACAGGATTAAAAATTGGACTTATGGATTTAGTTCAAGAAGCTAATATTGGATTAATGATAGCATTTGATAAATTTGATGAAAATAGTGAATATAAGTTTTCTACATATGCAACATGGTGGATAAGACAAAAAGTATTACGTGCTATTAAAAATCAAAACGATACAATAAGAATTCCTGTACATGTAGCTACTATACTTTCAAGAAAAAATAAATTTATTCATGAATATATAAATAATAATTCTAAAAATCCAACAGATGAAGAAATAATGGATTACTTAGAAATAACAAAAACAGAGTATAAAAGATTATTAGAAGCTGAAGAAATTAAAAGAACAACTTCAATAGACGTTAACATAGAACAAGATAATATTAAGGAAAATAGAGAAATTAATTTATCTTCAATATTAAAAGATGAAGAATCATCACAATTAGAAGATAATATTATTGATTCTATCTTTGGACAACAATTATTAGATTTTACAAATCAAGTATTAACTGAAAGAGAAGCAGAAATTATTCGTAAAAGATGTGGGTTTAATATTTATAATGAAGAACAAACACTACAAGAAATTGGTGATGAATTAGGTTTAACAAGAGAACGTATTAGACAAATAGAAAATACAGCTATTGAAAAACTACATAAAAAATCTTATCTAATAACTCCTCAAGAAGATACGATTAATTTAAATACAGTAATATTATCTAAAGAAGACTTACTAAAAAAACTAATTAATAAAGATATGAATAATATTCAAATAATTGAATATAGAAAAATAAAAGGAAAATCAATTTTTAGATGTTTAAATTGTGATAAAAATTTTACGGAGTCTCCAATAGATTTACTAAGAAGAGGAGCATGTCCTTATTGTGCAGAAAAAGAAAAAACACTATTAAAAAAATAAGTAATTGAAGATATTTTAATAATATGTTAAAATGAATTTGGGATAAGTTAATGAAAATTTGTTTTTTTCAATATCTTATCAATTATCACGCGTTTGGTTAGATTTAGTAATTTGTCCCACGAAGAGTAAAAAACTCTTCTTTTTTTTGGACAAAATATTTTTTTTCTCGAATAATAAAGTAGGAGGTGAAAGTAATATAAGTGAAAGTTGTGCTTCAAGATGGTATTAAAGATTGTGGTATATGTTCTTTATTATCTATTATTAGGTTTTATGGTGGAGAAGTACCTAAAGAATATTTAAGAGAAATAACACATACTACAAAAGAAGGAGTTTCTTTATATAATTTATTAGAAGGCGCTAAATACTTAGGATTTGATGCAATAGGATTAACAGGAACTTTAGAAAATATAGATGTAAATAACTTACCCTGTATAGTTCACTTTATTGTAAATAAAAATTATAAACATTTTGTAGTTCTATATGAAATTAATAAAAAGAAAAAAACCGTTACTTTAATGGATCCCGCAAAAGGTAAAAAAAACATTTCATTTCAAGAATTTAATTTACTATCAAGTAATTCATATTTATTTTTAAAACCTATAAAAAAATTACCAATAATGTTAAAGAAAAATATTATATATAAAAAAATATTAGAAACTTTAAAATCAAATAAAAAACTATTATTAATGATAATTCTATTAACATCTTCATACTTTATTATTAATTTAATAACCTCATTCCATTTTAAATATATTATAGAATATGCAATAAACTACAATATTTCAAATAATATATTAATAATAACATACCTCATATTTTTTCTTTATCTATTAAAAAATTGTAATTCTTTTATTAGAAATATTTTATTAAATAAATGGACAGCTATATTTGATCTAGAAACAACTTCCATTACTTATAAACAATTACTTTTACTTCCTTATCTCTATTATAAAAATAGAACATGTGGTGAAGTTATATCTCGCTTTAAAGATTTAAATACGGTAAGAATTTATATTACTAATTTCTTTTGTATAATCTCAACTGATCTAATAACCATAATTATATTTTTTATAGTATTAGAAAAATATAATAAAATATTAACTTTAATATTGTTAATACCACTATTAATATTATTTTTATTCACAATTTTTGTTAATAAAAATAAAAAGAAAATAATACCTAAATTAAGTATAAGTAATGATAAAGTCAATTCTTATATTATTGAAGGTATTAGTAATGTTGATACTATTAAAGGATTTCATCTAGAAAAAAGAATGATTGATAAATTTAAAATTACTTATAAAAATCTTTTAAAATTATTTTATAAGTATAATAATTTATTAGAAATATATAATTTTATAAAAAATAATATAAATGATATCTTTTTAGTATTAATATATGGAATAGGTTCTTATCAAGTAGTAACTAGTAAGACAACTTTAAGTAACTTAATTATTTACCAAACATTTTTTAATTATTTTATTAATTGTTTCTATCAAATAATATCAGTAATTGAAGAATATAATTCTTATAAAATAGCCTTGGATAGAGTAGAAGAAATATTCATGATTCATAAAGATAATTTTAATAATAATTATTTTTATTCATCTTATAAATTAGATGGAAACATTACTATTAATAATTTAAATTATAAAGTAGGTAGTAAATATTTATTTAAAGATTTAAACTTAAAAATAAAAAAAGGAGAAAAAATCTTATTAAGTGGAGAAAGTGGTTCTGGAAAAAGTACTTTATTAAAAATGTTATTAAGATATATAGAAGTAGACTTTAACCATATTAAAATATCTGATATTGATATCAATCACTATCATTTAGAAAACATAAGAAGTAATATTACATATGTTACAAATAGCGAATATTTATTCAATGATACTATTAAAAATAATATATTACTTTATAAGGAGTGTGAAGAAGAAAAATTTAAAAAAATATGTAATATATGTTCAGTAAACGATATTATTAAAAATAACATTACAGGATATGATACTATGATTGAAGAAAATGGATTTAATTTTAGTAACGGAGAAAGACAAAGAATAATTTTAGCTAGAAGTATATTAAGAAACAGTAATATATACATCTTTGATGAAGCTTTTTCAGGAATAGATATTTTAAAAGAAAAGAAAATTCTAACAAGTATATTTGATTATCTAAAAGATAAAACAATCATTGTAATTTCACATCGCTTTAACAATAAAAAATGTTTTGATAGAATACTAAAATTAGAAGACGGAACAATATATGAAAACAAATAATTATGAAAAGAAAGAATTAATTACTTTTATAACTATAATTTTATTAATAATAGAATTAATAATAGGAGGATTCTTATTTAAATATAAAGTTTATAAATATAAAAAAATAACAGGTATTATTACTAATAATAATATAGTATCATTAATAATAGATAAAAAAGATAAAAAATTACTTAATAGTAATAAAAAAGTATATTTATATAACAAAGTAGTTGAATACTCTATTATAGAAGATAGAGGGTTAATAATTAAAAAAAATAATAAAAAATATTATGAAATATTAATTAATATTAAAACTCCTAAACAAAAGAAAACAAATGAATTTATAGAATTCAGTATTAAAACAAGAAAAGTAAGAATAATGAAATTATTAAAGCAAATATGGGAAGGTGATTAAATGGTTAAAATTGAAGAAGAAAAATTAGAAAAAATAAAAGGAGGGGAAGGAGTTTCAGCAGTTTGGATAGGTATCGCAGTAGCTTCCCTTATCATATTCTTATCTGGAGTAATAGAAGGACTTACAAACCCAGAAAAATGCAATGTATAAAGGAGATGATTAATTGGAAAAACTAGATGATAAAAAACTAGATAACATTAAAGGTGGAAATACTTCTATATCAGGTCCAATAATAAATGCTTTAGTCAATATAATAAATGTTTTAAAAGATGCAGGATATGCATTAGGTTCAGGTATAAGAAGAGTTGCTGAAGATGAATTATGTCCACTAAAATAAAAAGAATAAGCAAAATAATTATTATAATTCTATTATTACCAATAATACCAACACTAATAAAATTTATATTTCAAATAGGTGTTTATGTAGGCATTTTTTTACGAAATTTGTATTTTTTTCTTATTTTTTAACATGTTTTTGTGGAAAAAAGGCTTAAAATAGTTGAAAAATAAATATTATTTTGGTATAATTCATTTTAGTTAAAGCGAAGGGAGGGAAAAAGATGGCTACTAAAGTTACAGTTAGAGGTAATCTTGATCAAGCTCTAAGAAAATTTAAACAAAAAGTTGCAAGAGACGGTGTCCCTTCTGAATGGAAAAAAAGAGAAGCGTACGATAAACCAGGTGTTAAAAGAAGAGCGGCAAAAAAAGAAGGAATCAAAAATTCTAGAAAAAGAGATCGCGCTAATCGTAGTAGAGATTATTAAAAGTATCCATTTGGATACTTTTTTGATATAATGATATGGGAGTGATATTATGATAGAAAAATTAGATAAAGATATGATAGAAGCAATGAAAGCTCATGATAAAGATAGATTAACAGTTATTCGTATGGTAAAAGCAGCACTAAAACAAGAACAAATAGATCACAAAAAAGAAATAAATGATGATCTATTAATAGATGTTGTTAATAAACAAATTAAAATGAGAAAAGACTCAATTACTGAATTTGAAAAAGCAGGTAGAAATGATTTAGTAGAAAAAACACAAGAAGAAATAAATGTATTACTTACATATCTTCCAGAACAATTATCTAACGAAGAAGTAGAAAAAATAATAAATGATATATTTGAAGAAATTAAACCTGAAGGTATGAAAGATATGGGTAAAGTAATGGGACTTGCACAAAGTCAATTAAAAGGTAAAGCTGATATGAAAGAAGTTTCTACAATTATCCGTAGTAAATTACAATAAGCATTATAATAATGCTTTTTTTATTTTCATAAACATATATTTATATAGGTGATAATATGTTTAATACTATTAATAACTATATAAATGATAAAGAATTTAGATTTACTGTTTATAATGATAAAATTCATATAGTAAATTTTAAAAGAATAATCACATTAGAAGATAATTATATTTCATTAGTAAGTGATAATAAAAAAATTATCATAAATGGAAGTAACTTATCATTAAAAAAATTATTAGATAATGAAATGATCATAAAAGGTAATGCATCAAAAATAGAGGTATCTAATGATTAATAGAGTAAAAATAACAATAACAGGTAAAAATCCTGATTACTTTTTAAAAGAATTAATAAAGAAAAATATAAATATTTATGATTTAAATAAAAATTATAAAAGTATAACTATTATAGTTGATTATTCAGATTACCTAAAAATATTAGAATTAAAAACTACTTATAAAATAAAATTAATAAAAAATTATGGTATTAGTAGAATAAAAGAAATAATAAAAAGATACTTATACTTCTTTATCTTTTCAATTATAGGAATCATATTAAGCATAATTCTTTCAAATATGATATTTAAAATAGAAGTAATTCATCCTAAGAAAGAAATAATTAATCTTGTAGAAAAAGACTTAAAAGAATTTGGATTAAAAAAGTATCATTTTAAAATAAACTATAAAACAAAAGAAAAAATTAAAAGAAAAATATTAGAAAAAGAAAAAGACAAAATAGAATGGTTAGAAATTGAAAATATAGGTACAAAGTACATCATAAAAGTAGAAGAAAGAAAAATAAAAAAAGAAAATAAAAAATGTATTGAAAGGAATATTATTGCTAAAAAAGATTCTATTATTTTAGAAATAAAATCATCAAAAGGAGAAATAATCAAAAAGAAATTAGATTATGTAAATAAAGGTGATGTAATCATAAGCGGCTTTATTTATAATAAAGAAAATATTATATCTAAAAAATGCGCAGTAGGAACAGTATATGGTGAAGTTTGGTATAAAGTTAAATTAAATATTCCTAAAATATATAAAGAAGAAGAAAAAATAAATAAAAAAAGATATGGAATATCAATGAAAATATTAGATAAATATATTGATATTAATAGTAAATACAAATACTATAAAAAAACAAATATCAATATATTAAAAAGTAGAATAATACCTATAGAATTAAACTTTTCCAAATATCAAAAATTAAATAAAATAAAAAAGATTTACACAATAGACAATATAAATGACATATCATTATCAACAGCAGAAAAAGAAATAAACAAAAAATTAAAAGAAGAAGAAAAAATACTTAGTAAAAAAGTTTTGAAAAAGAATATAAAAAATAGTAAAATAGAAGTAGAAGTATTTTTAAAAGTAAAAGAAGATATAACAGATTATCAAGATATATCAAATATTAATATAGAAGAATTAAATAAGAAAGAAGAGGAATAACATGTTAAAACCAATCTCAAGTACATTACAAAGCGTCATTAGTTTCACATGGCCAATGGTTATAATATCAGTAATCATAATGGTATCATTTAGAATTTGTTATTTAATAGTAAAAGAAGAAAAAATAGTTTTATATAAAGAATTATCAATGCTAATATTTGGAATATATATTTTATGTTTATTCCAAGTAGTAACATTTCAAGATGATACGACTTGGGCAAGTAATAACTTTATTCCATTTAAAGAAATATTAAGATATAGTATTACAAGTAGACTATTTTATAAAAATGTTATAGGTAACATGATTATGTTCCTACCATTTGGATTTTTCACAAGTTTTTATTTAAAATCAGAAAAAATTCAATTACCATTAATACTTACTTTAATAGCTTCTATTTCAATTGAATTTGTTCAATTATCTATAGGAAGAGTATTTGATGTAGATGATATATTATTAAATATATTAGGTGGTATAATAGGGTATGAAATATATTCATTACTTAGAAAAATAGGAGAAAAATTACCAAGTTTTACTAAAAAAGATTGGTTCTTAAATACTCTATCAGTATTAGTATTAGTTGGTTTAATCACAGGAATAGTATTTATAGTAATATAGGAGGTAAAATGAATAAAATAGAAGTGTTTAATAATACAAATGAAAAAATACCTGAATTAGAAACAGTAGAAAAAGTATTATATAGTGCTATGGAAAAAGAAAAATTAAAAGATACTAGTTTTAATTTAATAATAGTAGACAATAATTATATTCATGAATTAAATAAAAATTATAGAGGGATAGATAGAGAAACAGATGTAATTACTTTTGCTTTAGAAGATGAAGATACAATTATCATAGGAGATAATGAAAGAATACTAGGTGATATTTATATTTCAATTGATAAAGCAAGAAGTCAAGCAATAGAATACTCACATTCATTCTTAAGAGAATTATCTTTTTTAGCAGTTCATGGTTTTTATCATTTATTAGGATATGATCATATGACAAAAGAAGATGAAGAAGTTATGTTTAAAAAACAAGAGGAGGTATTAGAAAGTTATGGTATCAGAAGAGAAAGTTAGAGGAAAAGTAAAGAAAAAACTAAATTTAGATGAAAAAAGATTAAGAAATAGTTTTAAATATGCCTTTGCTGGAATCGTTCAAACATATAAAGGAGAACAAAATCTAAAAATACATACATTTATCGCAATATTAGTAATCGTATTTGGATTTTTCTTAAAACTAAGTTTAATAGAATGGTTTGTATGCTTAATATTAATAGGATTAGTATTAATGAGTGAATTTTTTAATACAGCTATTGAATATGTAGTAGATCTAGCTTCTCCGAAAGTGCATCCACTTGCTAAAGCTGCAAAAGATACCGCAAGTGCTGGAGTGTTAATGATGTCTATAATGGCCGCAATAGTAGGAGGAATTATTTTTATTCCTAAATTAATAGAATACATTGGAGGATTAAGATGATAGAAAAATTATTAAAGTTAGCCAATAATTCATATAGTCCATATTCACACTTTAGAGTAGCTACTATTGTAATTATGAAAGATGGAAAAGAATTTCAAGGAGTAAATGTAGAAAATGCTGCATATGGATCATCAATATGTTCAGAAAGAGCTGCTATTTTAAATGCAATATCTAATGGATATAAAAAAGGTGATTTTAAAGAATTACACTGTTTATGTGCTGATAGTAATAGAATAAGTACAAGTTGTTTTGCTTGCCGACAAGTAATTAATGAATTATTTGATAAAGATGTAAATTTATATTTTTATTCAAATACCGGAGAAGTAAAATCATATAAAGTAAGCGAATTATGTCCATATCCATTTGATGAGGAAGATTTAGTATGAAATGTGGATTTGTTAGTATAGTAGGAAGACCTAATGTAGGTAAAAGTAGTTTATTAAATTCCATTTTAGGAATGAAACTTGCTATTACGTCGAATGTTTCAGGTACCACTAGAAATGTAATACAAGGCATTTATAATGATGAAGATTCACAAATAATATTTGTAGATACACCAGGTATTCATAAACCTAATAATAAATTAGGAAGTTTAATGAATAAGAAAGCATACAATAATACTGAAGGTGTAGATATTATTTTATTTTTAATAGATATTTCTAAAGGGTTTGGAAAAGGTGATGAATTTATTTTAAATAAAATAAAAACAAGTGAAATACCAGTATTTTTACTATTAAATAAAATTGATTTAATAAAAGATAAAGCAAAACTATTAAATGAAATAAATAGATTAAAAGACTTATATGATTTTAAAGAAATCATCCCCATATCAGCTAAAAAGAAAGATAATGTTGATACATTAATTACTTGTATAAAAAATAATTTAGAAGAATCTGAAAGAATATTCTCTGAAGATGAATTAACTAATGTAACCACAAGATTTATAATGGCTGAATTTGTAAGAGAAAAAATACTTGAACTTACACATGATGAAATACCACATACAGTAACTTGTTATGTAGAAAACTTTGAAGAAGATGATAAAACTATTCATATTCAAGTCTTGATAGTAGTGGATAGAGAAAATATTAAAAAGATTATTATTGGTAAACAAGGATCTATGCTAAAAGAAATAGGAACTCGTGCTCGTAAAGATATGGAAGAATTTTTAGGTAAAAAAGTATTTTTAGAAACATACGTAAAAACAATTAAAAATTGGAGAGATGAAGAAAAATACTTCATAGAATTAGGTTTAAAAGAAGATGATGAATAAAAACACTAAAAAATCACCATTATATTAATAGAGGTGATTTTATGAGTATTGATATATTATGGGAGTTATTTAAAAAAACAGGAGATATTAAATACTATAATTTATTAATGCAAATAAAAAATAATAAAGAATAATAGTAGCTGATGCTACTTTTTTAGTTATTTGACACCATTCAAAACCTTTAATATAATTAAGTTGTAAAGAAGTGATAATATGAAAATAGAAAGTATAGAAGGTATTATACTAAGTGAAACTAATTATAGTGAATCAAGTAAAATATTAAATGTATTAACTAAAGAATATGGCCTTATTGGAGTAATAAGTAAAGGTTGTCGAAACATGAAAAGTAAATTACGTGGAGTAAGTAGAAAACTGCTTTTAGGTACCCTTCATATTTACTATAAACCTAATGGCTTATCTACATTAATAGGGGTAGATGTAATTAATTCATATTCTAAAACTCTAATGGATTTAGAAAAAATATCTTATGCATCTTTTATTTTAGATTTAATAAGCCAAGTATTAAAACAAACTGAAGATGAAAATATATTTGATTTATTAAAAGATACACTAAACAAACTCGAAGAAGGATTAAATCCAATCGCATTAACTAATATATTAGAATTAAAACTATTAGATTACTTAGGAGTAAGCCCAAGTATTGATGCATGTGCTCATTGTGGAAATAATAAGCAAATAGTAACACTATCATCTGATGCAGGAGGATATATATGTAAAAATTGTTATAATAATGAACCATTAGTAAGTGATAAAACAATTAAGATGATTAGGATGTATTACTATGTAGATATAAAGAATATAACTAAATTAGATGTAAGTGATGAAGTAACCTATGAAATAAATAGATTCTTAGATGACTATTATGATAGATTTACAGGATTATATATTAAAAGTAAAAATTTTCTAAAAAAGATTAATAACTTAAAGAAAGAATAATCTTTCTTTTTCAATAAAAATAATGTATAATTAAATTGGTGATAATATGAATTTTATGGATTATATACAATATGTAATTATAGCTGTAGTATTAATAATAATTTTATTAGCTATTTTAAAAGCAACTAAAAAAGATGCAGGATTAGACTTTAATAAATTAGTTGAATTGTTAGGTGGAAAAGATAATATAATATCTACTGAAACTAATATGTCTAGATTTAAAGTAACTTTAAAAGACATTAGTAAAGCTAATAAAGAAGGAATTCAAAAACTAGGAGCTAAAGGTATAGTTGAAATAGATAATCAACTAAAAATAATATTAGGTGCAGAATCTAAACAATTAAAAAAATATATAGATGAAATAAAATAACTAGAAATAGTTATTTTTTTTTGACATAATTCGACAATATATGACAAAAAAATATAGTAAAACATAATAGGTGATACTATGAATAATATATGTAGTATAGACAGTAATTATTTTAATAAATTTACCCATGAAATAAAAAATCCATTAACGGTATGTAATGGATATTTAGATATAATATTACAAAGTAAAGATAAAGACAGAGAAACATATTTAGAAATAGTAAAAAACGAAATTAGAAGAACTATAAACATAATTAATAATTATAATAATTTATTTAATTTAAATAAAACCAATTTTTACCTAGAAGATTTAATGAATGAAGTTAGTATAATTTTTAATAAAATATATAATTGTAAAATAATAATAGTTAGTCAAAACCAATTAAAATATTATGGAGATTATAATAAATTAAAACAAGTATTTATTAATTTAATAAAAAATTCTTATGAAGCTAAAACAAATACTAAATTAATAATAGTTATAAAAATAAAAGAATATAATGATAATTATAAAATAAGCATTATAGATAATGGTATAGGTATGAATAAAGATACCTTAAATAATATTTATAAAGAATACTATACTACTAAAACTAATGGTAATGGATTAGGAATACCTTATATAATGAATATAATAAAATTACATAAAGGGAATTTAAATTATTATTCTAAAGAAAAATTAGGAACAAAAGTCGTAATAACTTTACCAAAATAAAAAAAGTCCAAGGACTTTTAATAATAGTAATTATTACTTGTAGAATAAGTTGGATACACTGGATAATTATAATATGTAGGAAAGACTGGATACATAGGATACATAGGATAATATTGCTGCTTGTTATTATTAGATATTCCATAACCTAATGCAGTACCAGCTAAACCTCCTAATAAAAATGGTGCTATTAAGAATCTATCATCATCACTATAATAAGTAACATTATTTGGATAATTATACATAAATACCTCCTTTATTATAATCTATGTTTTTATAGAAAAAGAGTTTATGCGAATGTACATCTAGTAATATTTTTACTTTTATGATATAATTTTACTCGATTGAGGTGGTAATATGGATCGTCTTCAAAAAGTTATCGCAGAAGCAGGAATTGCATCAAGAAGAAAAGCAGAAGAATTAATAGTAAATGGTAAAGTAAAAGTAAATGGTAAAGTAGTTACTGAACTTGGTACCAAAGTAGATAGTAAAGATACTATAGAAGTTAATAATAAAATAATAGAAAAAGAACTTAAAGAATACTATTTATTAAATAAACCTAGAGGAGTAATAACTTCTACTAGTGATGATAAAGGTAGGAAGACAGTAATTGATTTAATAGATACAACTGCAAGAATATATCCAGTAGGTAGATTAGATTATGATACTACAGGAGCTCTTTTACTTACAAATGATGGAGATTTTGCTAATATCTTAACTCATCCAAAAAATAATATTGATAAAGTTTATTTAGCTAAACTTAATGGGATAATAAAAGGAGAACAAATAAACAAATTAAAAGATGGAGTTATGCTAGATAATGTATTAGTAAAACCAAGTAGAGTAAAGTTAAAAAAAGTAGATCCAAGTAAAAATACATCTATGGTTGAAATAACTGTTCATGAAGGTAAGAATCATGAAGTAAAAAGACTGTTTGAAAGTGTTGGATTCTTAGTAGATAAATTAACAAGAGAACGTATAGGTATATTTAATTTAGAAGGATTAAAATCAGGAGAATATAGAAAATTAACTCCTAAAGAAGTACAAATAGTTTATGGAAATAAAAAATAGAGCTAAGCTCTATTTTTATTATTCTTCACTAATTGCAGCAGTAGGACAACTTTCAATAGCTTCTCTTGCTGAATCAACTTTATCATCAGAAACAGTTTCTACTTTAACTTGAGATAGTCCGTCATCTCCAATTTCAAATACATCTTCACAGATTGCAGCACAAGCTCCACATCCGATACAAGATTCTTTATTTACTTTTACTTTCATACATAACTTCCTTTCATTAATATTATACATAATAAAAATAATAAAATAAAGTATTAAATTATCTTTACGTAAAGTAAATATTTATAATCTATTAATTTATAGATTATTATGTTAAACTTATAATAAGTAGGTGAATATTATGAGAAGAATGGACCGTTATAATAATAATGTAGAAAATCATACTAATAGTAGACTTGATAAAAACAAAAATTTATATCAAGATTTTTCTATGAATGCTGTATATACAAATATCACAGATGTTACTAATGCAAATGCCTATGAAATAAAACCTGAGAATTCTTATAATACAAGAGAAGCCTATCAACAATTAAAAGAATATCAAAATGTAGAAATACCAAAAGAGAAAAAAGAATTAGATGACGTAAATTATTTATATAAAAGACAAGATAATAAAATATATGATATTAATAGTGTTTTAGAAAATGCTAGAAAAAATAGAGAAGAAAAAGACTCATTGGATACTAAAAGAAGTATAAAAAATGCATATAATATATTATCTGGAAAAAATATGAAAGAATTAGAAAAATATCGTGAAGAAAGAAAAAAAAGATTAACTACACCAGAAGAAGATGAATTAAGAGAATTAATTGATACAATTGCATCAAAAACATTAGCAGGCGAACTTGATAAAGAAACAACAGTTGATTTGTTAAGTGACTTAATGGCAACTAATATATTAGATAAAGTAGATGCAAGTGGAGAAATAGAAAAAGTAACTAAAACAGAAGAAATCACAAAAGTAAATGATGAAGTAATTGATGAAAAAATGTCCGTTTCTAAGAAAGTATTAGGAACTGCAGAAATTGAAGATTTAATGCTTAATGGAAAAGAACAAACACAATATGTAGATGCAGAAGTAATAAAAGAAGAACAAAAAAACATTTCTCAAAAAGATCCTGATTTTTATACAAAAAGTATGGATTTATCTGATAAAGATTTTGAAATGAGTGATGACTTTAAAGATGATAAAGTACCGTTAGGTTTAAAAATATTAATATTTATTTTAGTAATTATTATAGTAGGTATAGCGGCATATATAATACATCAAAGATTTATGTAAAAAATATTTTAAAAATAGTAAAAGTTTTATTCAACTTTTACTTTTTTTTTGATATGATAGATATGGTGGTGAAAATATGAATACCAAATTTATTGTTAATGATTACGTACTTATATGGAATTTGCTATTTGGAGCTAGTATTTCAGAACAAATTTATAAATTAAAGCAAAAAATATGGGATACATATAAAAATGAGTATAATGCTACATTTAAAGATAAAAATGAAATATTAAAAGATTATAAAAATTTTATTCCTAATGATGATACAGTATATAACATAATTCTAGAGACAAAAGACTATGAAAAATTAAAAAAACAAGCAGAAAATTCTCGCGTTGAAATTATGCAAATATGGGATAAAAATAAAAAAGAAAACGAATATTTAGTTAAAAATATATTAAGAAAAAAAATACCTAACTATTTAATATTTGTAGTTAATAAAGAATTGAACATAATTGATCATTTTAAAGAAGGAGTATTAATAGTAGGAAAAGAAATTGATAAAAAAGAACCACTAAAATTACTATATCAAATACATATGTCAATTGTGAAAAATAATATAAAAAGATACAAAGAACAATATGAAAAATTTAAAAAAGCAATATTAGAACTTGCTATATTAAATGAATATGCAACACGAATAACTGGTAGAAGTTGTTACCAAATTGGTTCACCTTCACTACAGTCATTAAAAAGATGGTTATATCCATATTGGTTAATGTATTTAGGAATACCAAAAGAAGAATTTTATAACTATATGATGCGTGATAAAATTGTATTTGATGCAGATAAATATGCATATGAAAAGCAATTAAAGAGAATGGATATTGAAGAATTTATAGAATTCTGTATTCGTAATCAAAGGTACATAGTAAGAGAACCAAGAATGCCTAAAGTAGATGAAGAAGTATTGTAGTATGCTTGACGGGGGGGATTATAATGGAAGAAAAAATGAAGATACTTTTAGATAAAATAAATATTGATGAGAAATCTTATCAATATTTTAATGATGCTAAAATGACTAAAATAAAAGTAAATTCTAAAAATGATGCTTGGTGTATTTTCATTGAAAAAGATAATCTATTACCTCTAGAAGTATATGAAGAATTAGAAACAAAAAAATATACTTTAGATAAAAATGCAGAAAAAATAGAATTTGTTTTTAATATTAAAAATGTTGATAACAGCTTATATTTAGAATATTATCAATACTTTTTAAAACAACTAAAAAAAGAATTAGTAGTACTAGATATTTATAAAGATAGTATGCAACTAGAAAATAATTTTTTAGTATTAATATCCACAAATGATGTAGAACAAAAAAAATTAGAAAAAGTCTTAGAAAAAATAAATAATTTATATAAAAAAATAGGATATAAATATGATATTAAATTAATAGAAAGACATGATAATAAAGTATTAGAAGAAGTAGAAGAAGAAATAAAAAAAGCTGAAATGACAGAAACTACTAAAATAAAACCAGAAGTAAAAGAAGAGCCTATTGAAAAGAAAACATATAAAAGAGAGGCTAAAGATCCAAATAGTATAATAGGAAGAGGTATAAAAGAAGAACCTATAAAAATAAAAACAATTATTGGAGAAGATGCCAATGTTGTAGTAGAAGCCAAAGTATTTGGTGTAGATTTTTTTGAATCAAGTAAAACAGACTTTAAAATTATTACTCTTAAAATAACAGATTTATCAGACAGTATTTATTGTAAAGTATTTGTAAGAGATGATGATGAATATAAAAGATTGAGTAAAGAATTCAAAGTAGGTAATTGGTACAAAATAAGAGGTTATACAAAAGATGATACGTTTGCTAAAGAATTAGTACTTAATGCTAGAGATATAATTGCTATTGAGAAGAATGAAGAAGAAATTAAAGATACTGAAGAAGTAAAAAGAGTAGAGTTACATTGTCATACTAAAATGAGTCAAATGGATGGAGTAGCAGATGAGACCGATATAATTAAAACTGCTATGAAATTTGGAATGAATGCCGTAGCTATCACGGATCATAACGGAGTACAAGGATTTCCTCATGTATTTAGTATGGTAACTGATCATAATAAACATTTAGCTGAAGGAGAAAAACCATTTAAAGCTATATATGGTGCAGAACTTACTATGATTGATGATGATGTTGATATTGTAGTTCGTCCAAATGATAAAATAATGTTAGATGAAACTTTTGTTGTATTTGATTTTGAAACAACAGGATTTAACGCCGGTGGAACTGACTCTATAATTGAAATAGGTGCTGTTAAAATAAAAAATGGTGAAATATTAGAAAAATATGATGAATTAATTAATCCAGGAAGAAAATTACCTCAAAGAATTATAGATGTTACAAATATCACAGATGAAATGTTAGAAGGAAAAGATAATGAAGAAAACGCAGTAAAAAGATTTATTGAATGGTTTAAAGATTGTCCAATGGTTGCACATAACGCTAAGTTTGATGTTTCATTCTTAGAAATGGCTTATAAAAAATATAATTTAGGAGAATTTAAAAACCCTGTAATAGATACATTAGAATTGTCAAGAACATTAGATAACACATATGCAAGACACTCACTTTCTGCATTAGTAAAACGTTATGAAGTACCTTGGGATGAAGAAGCTCATCATAGAGGAGATTATGATGCTGAAGGAACTGCTTTAGTATTCCATAAAATGTTAAAAAAATTATCTAATCGTAATATTGATAAAATGAGTGATTTAGATAAACTAGTATCAAAAGATGAAATTCATAAATATGGTAGAGCTCACCATATTAATATATTAGTTCAAAATAAGAAAGGTTTAAAAAATCTTTTCAAACTTATTTCATATGCTAATACTACATACCTATATAAAACTCCAAGAATTCTAAGAAGTGTAGTTAACGAACATAGAGAAGGATTATTAATAGGTAGTGGTTGCTATGAAAGTGAAGTATTCCGTCAAGCTAAATCTAAAAGTGATGATGAATTATCAAACATTATAAGATTTTATGATTATGTAGAGGTACAACCAATAGAATGTTATGATCATTTAATTCAAACAGGTGATTTTGGTACTAAAGTAGAAGTAGCTGCTAATATTGAAAAAATAGTTAGAGTAACAGAAGAAGCAGGAAAGATCATTGTAGCTACTGGAGATGTTCATCACATAAAAAGAGAAGATAAAATCTATCGAGAAATCATCGTTAATCAAAAAGTACCAGGAGGTGGACGACATCCTCTTGCCAAAAATGATATAAAAGAAATTCCATCTAATCACTTTAGAACTACAAATGAAATGTTAGAAGACTTTAAATTTTTAGGAGAAGATAAAGCATATGAAATAGTAGTAACAAACACTAATAAAATTGCAGACTCTTGCGAAATAGTAGAAGTAATACCAGATACAGGAGGAATTCCATTCTCTCCAAGAGTTAAAAGTGATGATGGAGAAAGTTATTTAGATTGCCCTGCAGTAGTTACAGATTTAGTTTACACAAAGGCAGCTCTTTGGTATGGAGATCCTCTACCATATGCAATAGAAGAGCGAATCGCAGTAGAATTATATGGAGATATTGTATATAAAATAATAACTGAAAGATTAGAAAAAGAAAATTTAAATGAAGAAGAATTTAATATAAAATCGCATAAAG
The DNA here is from genome assembly GCA_017460175.1 of Bacilli bacterium. Classification (GTDB taxonomy): domain Bacteria; phylum Bacillota_I; class Bacilli_A; order RF39; family UBA660; genus UBA3789. The sequence goes on along the minus strand of JAFUBO010000004.1, from coordinate 192,113 downwards.
AATTACATGATTTATTACTACAAGGTAAAGACAAAGTAGTAGAATTTGTCAAAGAATATGTTAAAACTACTAGTGAAGAAGAACTAGATGAAAAAGAATTAGAAAAGAAAACTAAAAAGACTTTAGGAGGAGTTATTGGTGGTGGATTTGATCCTATTTACTTGATTGCTCAAAGACTTGTTAAACACTCCAATGATGAAGGTTATCTTGTAGGTTCCCGTGGATCTGTTGGATCTAGTTTTGTAGCTACAATGATGGGTATTACTGAAGTTAATCCACTTGCTGCTCATTATAGATGTGAAAAATGTAAATTAAGTATATTTGAAGATGATGATGGTAACCCATATGGAGCTACTTACTCTTCAGGTTTTGACTTACCAGATAAAGAATGTCCTAATTGTCATATTCCTCTTTTAAAAGATGGACAAGATATGCCATTTGCTACGTTCTTAGGATTTAATGCTGATAAAGTACCAGATATTGATCTTAACTTTTCAGATTTGAATCAAGCATCAGCACATGCCTATACTAAAGTATTATTTGGAGAAGATAATGTATATAGAGCAGGTACGATAGGTACAGTAGCCGATAAAACTGCATTCGGATTTGTTAAAGGATACTTAGAGGAACATGGAATAGAAGATATGCGTAATGCAGAAGTAGAACGCTTAGCAATTGGTTGTACTGGAGTAAAAAGAACAACTGGACAACATCCAGGTGGAATAGTTGTTGTACCTGATTATAAAGAAGTATTTGATTTTACACCTTTCCAATTTCCTGCTGAAGATGCAACTGCAGAGTGGAGAACAACACACTTTGATTACCACTCAATTGATCAATGCTTATTAAAACTTGATATTTTAGGTCACTCTGATCCTACACAATTAAGACTTATTCAGAATGCATCTCATACAGATATTTTAAAAGTACCAATGGATGATAAAGATACAATGAGTATATTTACTTCAACTGATGTATTAGGAGTTACTAAGGAACAAATTATGTGTAATACAGGAACTCTTGGAATACCTGAATTTGGTACACCATTCACAATTAAACTTGTAGAAGATACACGTCCTACTACTTTCGGAGAACTTGTTAAAATATCAGGACTTTCTCATGGTACTGATGTATGGCTTGGTAATGCTCAAGAATTAATAGAAAAAAACATAGTTCCGTTTAAAGATACTATAGGATGTCGTGATGATATTATGGTTTATTTAATGTACAATGGAGTAAAACCATTAAAAGCCTTTAAAATAATGGAATTTGTTCGTAAAGGAAAAGCAAGTAAAGACCCAGAAACATGGAAAGAACATGTTAAAACAATGCAAGAGGCAAATATTCCAGAATGGTTTATAGGTTCATGTCAAAAAATTAAATACATGTTTCCAAAAGCCCATGCTGCCGCATATGTTATTTCTGCATTTAGAATTGCATGGTACAAAGTACACATGCCGGTATATTTCTATGCATCATGGTATTCTTCAAAAGCAACAGATATTGATGTAGAACCAATGATTAAAGGATATGATTCAATAAAAGCAAGACTACAAGATATAGAAGCAAAAGGTTACGAAGCTACTAATAAAGAAAATGGTCAAGCTGAATCTTTAAAAATTGCTTTAGAAGCTACAGCACGAAAAATGAAATTTTTACCAATAGATTTATATGAATCCGAAGCAACAACATGGAAAGTAAAAAGTGATAATGAAATTTATCCACCATTTTCAGCAATTGATGGATTAGGTGATACTGTTGCTAAAAACATAGTAAAAGAACGTGAAAAATCTAAATTTATAAGTATAGAAGATATTCAACGACGTGCAAAAGTATCACAAACACTAATTGATAAAATGAAAGATATGGGAATCTTTGAAGGATTACCTGATTCAAATCAATTAAGTCTATTTTAAAAGATGATTAATCATCTTTTTTTATTGTCAATTTACAATCAACGGGATTAATTTAATTGAATAAAAGATTGTTATGTTATATAATTAAAATAATAATAGGAGGATATTATGAAAAATAAAAAAAGAAATAGATATTTATTATTATTAATATTATTATTAGCAGTATCAGTAGGATATGCAGCTTTATCAACAACATTAAAAATAAGTGGAACAACAAATATATCAAAACAATCATGGAATGTGTATTGGGCTAATCCAGTAGTGACGGCAGGATCTGTAACAACAACACCGCCAGTATTAAGTGCAGAAAGTGGACAAACTTTAAATACAATTGCTACATGGAATGTAACACTTAATCAACCAGGAGATTTTTATGAATTTACTATAGATGCAGTAAATGCAGGTTCAATTGATGCAATGATTACTAATATAAACAATACAGTATCACCTGCATTACCATCATACATCAAATATACAGTAGCATATGATAATGGTGGTACACCAACTAAAAATGATTTATTAGCAAAAAAGAATAGTACAAATACAATAGAAAAATATTTAGTAAGAGTTTATTTTGATCCAACAGCTATTACACAAGAAGAATTAAATGCAATGGAAGATAGCGTAACATATACATTTACATATGAAGTAGAATATGGTCAAGCAGATTCAAATGCTACTGCTGAAAGATTTGCATGTCCAGGACCAAATTGTGTATATTCATATTATGTAACTACAAATGTTATACCACAATTATATTATGCAGATAATGGAACAAATACAAGGTCAACATTATCAGAATATACAACTGATTATACAACATTGAAAGATACAAATGATAATCAAAGATCATACTTCTTAGGATATATATTAGATAATAATGATAAAATAACTCGTGGATTCGTATGTGGAATAAAAAATATGGGAGAACCTACTGAACGTGTATTCTGTTTAGAAGGTACTACAGATGATTCTAAATATACAAATAATTTAAATTTACTACAATCTCGCTCACTATGGGGTAATACATGTGTTGTTAGAGCTGGTTATCCAATGTATACTGATTGTGGTAATAGTAATGATTTCCATAGTACAGTATATAAAGATACTACATCACATATAACTATATTTAGTGTTAGCCAAGGTAATTACTCATGTTGGGTTAGTAATACTGGTGCTATGGCCTGTGGTGGCGGACAAGGAGCTACTGCAAATCCAGGAAATTAAAGAATTTGATTTATCAAATTCTTTTTTTTAAAATATATGATATAATTATTTTAAGGAGGATATTATGAAAAAGAAAATATGTTTATTATTAGTAATGATATTATCATTAGTAGCTATTCCAGTTAATGCAGAAGAATTAAATAATTTTATTGCAGATAATAGTGCAAATGTCGAAGAAGAAAAAAGTGCTACAACATTTGTAGCTGGAAATAGTGTGAAACTTTCATCAGATATTGATGGTATAGGTTTTGCTGCAGGTAACATTGTTTACGTATCATCTAAACAAGATTACTTATTTACTGCAGGTAATAATGTTACACTTGATGGTGTTAGTACAAAGGATGCATTTGTTGCAGGTAATTTTATTACAGTAGAAGCTTCTGAAATTAGAGATTTATATGTGGCAGGAACAAACATCATTATAAATTCTGATATTACAAGAAATGCTTATATAGCAGGAAGTGATGTAGTAATTAATTCTAAAATTAATGGAGATCTTAATCTAGATTGCGAAAACATTGAATTAGGAAAGGATGCAGAAATAACTGGTAAATTAATTTATCCATCTGATGCAAAAATTGAAATTTCAAAAGATGCTAAAGTAGGAGAAAAAGAAACTTATAAAAGTAACACAAATAGTGTAAAAGTAGAAATAAGTCCAGTAAGTATTTTTATTACTAAATTATTAAGTGCAGGATATAGATTTATTGCAATGTTAATAATTGGTTTAATCTTAATAGCATGTAACAAAGAATTATTTGCAAAAATTGCTAAAAAAGAAAAATCATTTGGTAAAATAGCTTTAACAGCATTATTAGGATTCGCATTCTTAATTCTTTTACCAATTGCTGCAGTTATCCTAATGATTACAGTAGTAGGTATACCACTTAGTATAGTGTCATTAATTGTATATGGACTATTAGTTTATTTATCAATTATCCCAACTACATATTACTTTGGTAATTTAGTATTTGGAAAGAGTATCAAAAATAAATATGGAATATTTACATTATCATTATTAATTATATATTTAATTAGAATAATTCCAATTATTGGTGGATTAGTAGGATTTATTTCATTAATATTTGGTTTAGGTATGTATACAATTCTATTTAAAGATAAAATAACAGAGAAGAAGTAATTATTACTTCTTTTTTTATGTTATAATTTACTTGGTGATGTTATGAAATACACAGTTCTTGTTAATAAAGAAAACAAAATAAAAAATAATTATCTTGATAAATGTAATCTTATTAACACTATTAATGAATTAAATGAAAAAATACAAGTAGAAGAAAATGCTTATAATAATTTTTTAAAACTAAAAGAATTTTTAAAAAGTAAAAATATTTATATAGATATTGATGATTCATATAGGAGTATTAATAGACAAGAAGAATTATATAATCATTATTTAGAAAATAATGGACAAGAATATTGCGATAACTATGTAGCTGACCCAGGTTACTCTGAACACCATACAGGTTTAGCTATAGATATAATGTTAAAAATAAATGATAGATATATAAGAGAAGATATGGATTTATTAGAATATAGAGATATATTTGAAGAAATACATAAAAATTTACATAAATATGGATTTATATTAAGATATCCTAAAGAAAAAAAGACTATTACCGGATACTCTTATGAACCATGGCATTTTAGATATGTTGGAGAGTTTCCTGCTAAAATAATATATGAAAACGATTTATGTTTAGAAGAATACATGAAAGATTTTGGAACTATTCTTTATATTAATAAACCAAAAGATGTAACTTCTTTTGACGTAGTTAATACTATTAGTAAAAATTTTGGTATAAAACGTGTTGGACATACTGGTACATTAGATCCTTTAGCTACAGGAGTATTAATCGTAACAGTAGGTAAAGCTTGTAAAATAGTAGAACTATTGACAAGCAAAGACAAAGAATATATTGCGACAGTTGAATTAGGTTATGAAACTGATACATATGATAATACTGGAAAAGTTTTAAACAAATGTGAAATACCTAGTAATTTAAATATAAAAGAAATATTAAACAGTTATAAAAAAACTTATATGCAAGAAGTTCCAATATATTCTGCAGTAAAAAAAGATGGTAAAAAACTGTATGAATATGCAAGAGAAAATAAAAAAGTAGAACTTCCAAAAAAAGAAGTGACTATTAAAGAAATAGAATTATTAGAAAATAATAATAATACATTTAAATTTAAATGTTTAGTAACTAAAGGTTGTTATATTAGAAGCTTAATCCATGATATAGGTAAATCTTTAGGAGTATATGCTACTATGACTGATTTAAAAAGAACTAAACAAGGAAATATTACTATTACCGATACTGATAGTATTAATGACATCAATAATTTAAAACTACATAGTATTGTAGATACACTAAATTATCAAAAAATAGTGGTAGAAACTGATTTAGAGAAAAAAATATCTAATGGAATGCCTATAAATGATAATTGGAATATTTTAGATAAAGTAATATTTATTAATAAAAATAGTAAATTATTAGCAATTTATTCTAAAGAAAATAATATATTAAAATCATTTAAAAACTTTACTTAAATTGACATTTTTTAAGAAATATGATATAATTACTACACGTTTTGGAAAGAGGGGTTCAAATGACAAATAATGATTACCTAAGGAATTTACCTGATGAAGAAATAGAGGCAATTTATAAAATTCGTATAGAACGTGAAAAAAAAGAAAAAGAAAATCAAGAAAAAATAAAAAAAGAATTAGAAAATAAACATTTTAAAGGTAGAGTAAAAAATGCTTTAATCGAAGTAAAAAAAGAAGAAAAAGAAAATTGTTTTAGTAAAAGACATGAAAAATTAGAAAAAGCAGCTATCGATTATTATAAAGAAGATGAAATGTTTTTATCATTAAAGATTGGTAAGGTTCATGTATTAGGTGAAGCTCTATATCAATTAGATAAATTAAGAATTAGAAAAAATGATAATATAGAAAAATATACAATAAGAAATCGTGTATTAGCTGTAGCTATTGTAATTTCACTTATTTTAGCAAGTGCCAATGAAATTGATAAGAAAAGAGCACTAGCAAAAGAAGAACAAGCTACAATAGAGGAACAACTTGATAATAGCATAAATTTAACAAGATATTATACTGTACAAATTGGAGATACATTATCAGAAATAAGTTCTGAAACAGGTATTAATATAAATAGAATAAAAAATGATAATCATATTACAAATCCGAACATGATTTATATGAATCAAAAATTACAATTAAATTATTCAATTGATCCAGAAAACTTAGAATATTATACTAAATCAGTAGATGTAGATGGACAAAGTATATACTCAATAGCTAATGTATATCAAACTGATGTAAATACATTAATCAATATAAATGGTGATGCTATTGATGTAAAAGAAGATGGAACTTATCAAATTATATCTGATAAAATATTAGTTCCAGAATTTATAACACAACAAGAATTAAACAATGCATTAGAAAATAATCAAAAATAAAACAATACAACAAAGTATTGTTTTATTTATGAAATTTAATATTTTACTTGCAAATTTCTAAATTTATGATATAATTTTATTCGTTAGTGATCCGCTTGTCATTTGATTATGATCATTTTAAAAACATATATAGAGAGGAGACTAAAGTTATGAATATTATTGATAAGATTAATGAAAAACAAATTAATCCAAATATTCCAGAATTTCGTGTTGGTGATACTGTAAGAGTAGATGTTAAAATTATTGAAGGTAAAAGAGAACGTATCCAAGCATTTGAAGGTGTAGTAGTTGCACGTCGTGGTGGATCAGTATCAGAAACTTTCACAGTTCGTAAAATGTCTAGTGGAATTGGAGTAGAAAGAACATTCCCAATGCACTCACCAAAAATTGCAAATATCACAGTAATACGTAAAGGTAAAGTTAGACGTGCTAAACTTACATTCCTTAAAGGAATGGTTGGTACTTATCGTATCAAAGAAAGAGGACAAAGACTTTCAGATGAAAAGAAAGCTTAACATGCTTTCTTTTTTTTCATGAATAATATATAATGTATTAGAAAGGTGATCATATGAAAAAAGAAAAAATGAAATCAGTTATAAAAGAAGCTTCTTCATACATAATAATAATAGCGATAGTATTAGTAATAAAACACTTCTATGTAGCACCTATAAAAGTTAATGGTTCAAGTATGTATAATACCTTAAAAGATAAAGATATTATGATACTAAATAGATTTAAATATCGACATTCTGATATAAAAAGATATGATATTGTTGTTGTTGATCAAGGAAAAGAATATTTAATAAAAAGAATAATAGGTCTTCCTGGAGATGAATTAGAATATAAAGATAATATATTATATATAAATGGTAAAAAAGTAGATGATAAATATGCCAAAGGAAAAACAGAAGATTTTAAAATAAAATTAAAAAAAGATTATTATTTTGTAATGGGAGATAATAGACAAAATTCTTTAGATAGTAGATATTTTGGACCATTTAATCGTAATAAAATAAAAGGAAAAACAAGTTTTACAGTTTTCCCATTCTCAAGATTTGGAAATAAGAAATAAAGGTAGAAATACCTTTATTTTTGTTTTATAATTATTATAGGTGAATAATATGAATAATCGAAATCTATTTATGATTATTAATAATCAAGTAAAAATATTACCTAATACAAATATGGATCATAGAGAATGGTATTTACAATTGAACTTAGATATTAATAACTTTGAAAATATTATCAGAGGATATATTATGGATAATAAAATTGTTTTCTTTAAAGGAAGTTCTTTTTCTTATGATAATGATGTATATAAAGCTGCCTTAATCTATTCTCCAGTTATTAGAAATTTTTTTAATAATGATACATTAGAAGTATGCTGTGGAATAATGATAAATGGATATAATTCAAAATGGGAACCAATACTTAAAATAAAAGATGAAGAAATAAATTCATATACTAAACCTATAGAAAAACAAGAAGAGAAAGAAAAAGAAAAAAAAGAAACAAATCCAATAATAGAATTTAAAAATGATTATGAAGATCCAAAATTCATAAGAAATGCTACTGTAGTAACAAGTTTAGTGCTAGTATTAATATTAATCATAAAAATAATTTTATTTAAAGAACAAAAAATACTTCAAGTAACTAATCCATTAGATATATTATTAACAATAATACAAATAGTATTATTAGGAACTAGTATTTATGGATACATATGTAAAAAGAATTATGCTAAATATTTAAGCTTAATTGCTAGTATATTTATAGTTTTAACATTAGATATATTCGATATTATAATAGGTATTTTATATTTCTTATTTAGTATTGATCAAAACTATTTTATTAAATTAATAAGTTTAATAAAAAAAATATTTAAAAAGAAAGGATAATTATATGTATAAAGTTTTATATAATAAAAAAATAAGTGTAAACTCTTATGAAATGGCAATTATTGCTCCTCATATAATTGAAAAATTTATTCCTGGGCAATTCATTATAATTATGGCTTATGAAGATAGTGAAAGAATTCCTCTAACAGTATATGACTATGACAAAGAAAAAGGAATAATATACTTAATATATCAAGTAGTGGGGGCTTCAACTTTAGAACTATCAAATATTAAAAAAGAAATATTTAGTATATCAGGGCCACTAGGTAATGGTAATGAAATATGTCTAAATCCAAATAATTATAGAGAAAAAAGAATATGCTATGTTGCTGGTGGAGTAGGAATAGCGCCTGTTTATCCTCAAATAAAATATTTAAATGAATTAGGATTAAAAGTAGATGTTATTTATGGTGCCAAAAATGTTGGTTTATTATTAATTAGACAAAAAATAGAAAAAGTAGTTAATAAAATTAGATATGCTACTGATGATGGAAGTTTTGGTACAAAAGGATTTGTTACAGATATATTAGAAAAATATATTAACGACTATGATATTGTAGTTGCAATAGGACCAGTAATAATGATGAAAAACATAGTAGATGTAACAAATAAACATAACGTTAAATCAATTGTTAGTATGAATCCATTAATGGTAGATGGAAGTGGTATGTGTGGTGCATGTCGCTGTGAAGTAGATGGCAAAGTAAAATTTGCATGTATTCATGGTCCAGAGTTTCCTGGTGATAAAGTTAATTTTGATTTAGCTCTAAAACGCATGAATATTTATAAAGAAGAAGAAAAAGAAAAATTAGACCTCATAAATAAAAAATTAGGAGGTAAAAAAGATGAATGATAAAAGAGTATTAGGTAAAATTCAAAATCCTCAAGAACGCATAAAAAACTTTTCTGAAGTAGAACTTGGATATACTAAAGAAGAAGCTTTAAAAGAAGCAAACCGTTGCCTACAATGTATTAATCCAAGATGTGTAAAAGGTTGTCCAGTAGGTATAATGATTCCAGAATTTATTAAATATATTAAAGAAGATAATATAGAAAAAGCATATGAAGTTATATCTAAATCAAGTTCTCTACCAGCAATATGTGGTAGAGTTTGTCCTCAAGAAAAACAATGCGAAGGAATGTGTATAAAAGGACTTAAAGGTGATGCGATATCTATTGGTGCATTAGAACGTTATGTCGCAGATATAGCTTTAAAAAACAATTTTACTTCTGTAAAAAATATAAAGAAAAATAATAAAAAAGTTGCTATAGTTGGAAGTGGACCATCAGGACTTACTTGTGCAGGAGAATTAGCTAAAAAAGGATATAACGTTGTAATATATGAAATACTTCAAAAACCAGGAGGAGTATTAACTTATGGTATTCCAGAGTTTAGACTTCCAAAAAGTATTGTTGAAAAGGAAATAGAAAGTCTAAAAAAACTTGGTGTCGAGATTAAATGTGATGTATTAGTAGGAAATAGTATCACAATAGATGATTTATCAAAAGAATATGATGCAGTATTTTTAGGAACAGGAGCAGGATTACCTAAATTTATGGGAATTCCCGGAGAAGAAGCAAATGGAGTATTTTCTGCAAATGAAATATTAACAAGAATAAATTTAATGAAAGCATATAAAGAAGAAGCCAAAACTCCTATAAAAAAAGCTAAGAAAGCTTATGTAATTGGTGGAGGTAATGTTGCTATGGATGCAGTTAGATCTTTAAAACGTTTAGGAGTAGATGCTCATATAATGTATAGAAGAAGTGAAGAAGAATTACCAGCTCGAAAAATGGAAGTATATCATGCCAAAGAAGAAGGAATTATATTTGATTTACTAACTAATCCAAAAGAAATATTAATGGATGAATTTAATAATGTTATAGGAATGAATGTTATAAATATGATTTTAACAGAACCAGGAGAAGATGGAAGACGTGGAGTAATTGAAGATGAAAAATCCATTCATAAAGTAGATTGCGATATGGTAGTTATGGCTTTAGGTACTAGTCCAAATCATTCAGCATTAAAAGATACAGAAATTAATCTTTCTGAAAAAGGTTTAATTGTAGTAGAAGAATCTAAAACTTCACATGATAAAGTATATGCAGGAGGAGATGCTGTAACAGGTGCTGCTACTGTAATACTTGCTATGGAAGCAGGAAAGAAAGCAGCTCATCAAATTATGGAGGAATTAAAATGAAAAATTTAGATTATGAGACATTAAGAAAAGATTTATGTGATTATGCATCAGGTGCATATTTTGGAGGTAATATAGGTGCTGCTGCATTATATTATGAAAAAATAAAACAAGCTGATGAAGAAGAGTTAGAGAAAATTGCTAAAGAATGTAATTTTCCAATTCATGATTATGAAATAGACGATTACCAAAGAAGAATATAAAAAAGAAATTATTTAAAATAATTTCTTTTTTTTAACAATTATCATTTAAACAAATAGTTAAAGTATTTTTACTATTACCTCGATACTCACCATCTAAAAAATCATCTGAAGAATCATATGTAAATACAGTTAATAATATTTTATCTTTTATTTCATTACACCTATAATTACTTTGCATCTTAAAAGAAGTAAATAAAGTAGAATCATTAAATTCATCATTTTCAATATGCGAATAAAAACCTTTATTTCTATTCGCATAATCATCATATAAATAATTCATTAAAAATTCCCATTTATCAAAAGTATTATTAGGAGATAATATATTATAAGAAATTTCTTCACTATCAGTATTAAATTTAATATTAAATCCTATCTTTAAATTATTATTAGTATTATACTTCATCCATTCATTATAAAAACTATTTCCAAAACCACCATCTAAAGATATATTATCCTCATTAGAAGGATATATTTGGAATAAACCAACATCTTCTAAAGAAACTAGAGTCTTATTTATTTTAGTTAATTTAATTAAACCAGAATCATTACTACTATAAAAAGAAATAGGAGTATTATTCAAATCAACATATTTATCTTCCACAATCGGAGTTTTTTCTTCTACTTTTTCTTTTTTGATATTATTATCATTTTTAGCACAAGCACTAGTTATTACTATAATTAAAATTAAAACAATTACTTTTTTATACATATATACACCTCACTATTAAAATTATAATATATTATTTGATTAATTTAAATAGATAAAACTTGAAAAAAGATATAAAATATGTTAAAATAACAAGTCAAGAAATCAGTAGGGGTGTTAATATGGAATATATTAATGTAAATGAGATTTTCAATATCATAGAAGATTATTTATTTGCTTTTTCAAGTAGACAAAAAGCCTTAAAAGAAATATTTCCTAATGGTATAGAAAACTATATTACTTTATCAAAAGATGAATTAAAAGAAATAATTAATAACAATTTATTAATTTATTTCAATACGCAATTTAAAAACAAAAAGTTGGTACCACTATTTAAAAAATATATATCTACAAATGGTATTAAACATTTAAATAAAAATAGTATTTCTTTCTTTGATAACATTATCATAGGAAGTAAATATGAACCAACATTTGAAGATTTATCAAATTTATATAATATGAAAATCATTAAAAATTATATAAATTCTTCTTCAAAAGATAATAGCTATTTAATGGATCAATTACGTGATTATATATTTTCAGTACAGATGAGTGAAGATGATGAAGAATCTACAAATACTTCTACATCAGATTACTTTAATGGAGATATATATACATTATATAAAAAAGATTTTGCTGAATATAAAGTATTAACACCAGAAATGGAAAAATACTATTTAAAAAAATATTTAGAAGAAAATGATAAAGAAGCACAAGAAGAATTGATAAAATGTAATCAAGCGTTAATTATAAAAGTAGCCAAATGCTATATGCATAGAGGATTAGAATTTTTAGATTTAATTCAAGAAGGAAATATAGGATTAATGAGTGCAATTCAAAATTATAAACCAGAGTTAAATACTAAACTATCTACATATGCCATGTTTTGGATAAGACAAAGAATAAAATATGCTATTCATTATAGTGGTTCATCCATTCGAATACCAATGAATATGCGTGAAGAACAAGATAAATTATCTAGAATAGAAAGAGATTTTAAAAATAAATATGGAAAAGATCCTACCATTGAACAATTGATTAGATTAACAGGTTTTTCTGAACAAAAAATAGAAAATCTAAAAAAATATACAGTAGAATTAGTATCATTTAATAAAACAGTATCAAGTGACGAAGATAAAGAATCAGAATTAGGAGATTTTATAAGTTCTACCATAGAAAGTCCTACAGAATTAGCAGAATCAAGAGATGTAAAAGAAGCTTATGACAATGCTTTAAGAAAATTAGGACAAGATACAAGAGAAAAAAACCCAATTAGAATGGAACAAGTAGTAAGACTTAGATCATGTATAGATTTATATAATGATGTTTCTTATGAATTAATAAGAAGAACTAATTTACCAATTAAAGAAAATGGATATACATTAGAAGAAACAGGAAAAATATTTGGTCTTACTCCTGAAAGAATACGTCAAATAGAATCAAGAGGAAGAAGAAAATTATCAGTGATGTTATATTCATATGATCCTGACAACATTCAAAAAGCACTAATTAAAAAAAGAAAGATTAAAGAGTAGATAAGATCTACTCTTTTTGTTATAATTATTTTGGTGATTAACTCAAGAAACAACTAAAAATTTAGGAATAGAATTTATAAATTAATTTCTAGTAATTATAATAGTTTATTGATACAATTAAAAGTAAAATAAACATATAATTGTAAGGGAGGATTTATGATGTATAGAAATACCTATGCTAAAGTAAACTTAGAGAATATTAAGAAAAATGTTAAAACTATAATCAATAATTATAGTGGATATAAATATTATATTGGAGTAGTAAAAGCAGATACCTATGGTCATAATAGTAATAAAGTAATTAAATCTATTATCGATGGAGGATGCAATTATTTAGCAGTATCTTCACTAGAAGAAGCCTTAGAAATTAGAAAAGATTTTTCAACACCGATTATATGTTTAGGAATAATTGATTCCAAATATATTGATATTTGTATTAATAATAATATAGACATAACTATACCTAATATAAATTATTTTAATGAGATAAAAACAAAAAAAGTAAATGCCCATATAAAAATAGATACAGGTATGAATAGGTTAGGTATAAAAGAAAAGAGTGAATTCAATAAAATATTTAATACTAATACAAATATTAATATAAAAGGAATATATACCCATATCTATGAAACAACAAATTATGAAAACACTTTAAGACAAATATCTAAGTTTAAAGAAATTACTAATGATATAGATCTAAATAAAATAGATATGATTCATATAGCTCAATCTGATACATTAATTAATTATCCAAAAATAGATTTTTGTAATGGATGTAGATTAGGAATTATAATGTATGGATTAACTGATAATAATTTAGAACTATCATCTACTATCGAATTAATAAGTGAAATAATAGATATAAAAAAATTAAAAAAAGGTGAAACAGTTAGTTATAATGGAACTTATAAAGCAAGTGAAAATGAACTAATTGGAATAGTCTCGATAGGGTATGCTGATGGAATAAATAGAAAACTGAAAAATGCTTATATATATATTAATGATAAAAAGTATAAAATAGTAGGTAATATATGTATGGACATGTTAATGGTTAAAATAGACGATAGTGTAAAGCTACATGATAAAGTCTATGTTTATAAAGATATAAATCATATAAAATACTTAAGTAATTATTTAGATACTATTCCATATGAATTAATTTGTAATATATCCAAAAGAGTACCTAGAATATATATATAGGAGGAAATATGAAAAAGAAAATAAAAAAATTAGAAATATTAGATACACTATTAATCATTGGGATAGTAATAATTGGTATAATAACTGTAATAGATATCTTTATCCCAGATCCAATATTTTTATTAGATGAAGCAGCACTTTACAGCGATAACAGGATTACTAACATATTTATCTACATTAATAAGAAAAAGAATTAATCAAATAAAAAATAATGATAAAGAAAGTATTAATTCAAATGATATTATAGAAATAACTAAAAAAGCAAAAGAAACTGCAAAAAAAGTAAAAGAAAGTAGGAATAAATAAAATGAAAAAAATATTAATAATAGTTATATTAAGCTTATTTTTATTAACAGGATGTTTTAATTTAAATATTAGAAAAGATGTAGTAAAAACATCATATGGTACATATCGAATTGATAATTTAGTAGCAAGAGCAGATCATTCAACAAAAGATAAAGTATTTTATACATTAGAAAAAGATAAAAACGCTAAATTACCAGATAATATATCTGTTAATATGGGAACTAATCGTTATAGAAAAGAAGATCATGTATTATTTAGAAAAGCTATTCAACAACAATTATTAATGCAAATTGGAAAAGACGCTTCATTAAATGGAATAGGCTTAACTACTACAAAAAATAATATAGTCTATAAATTTGTAATTACAAAAAAAGATGATAAAACAGAAATAACACAATTTTATATTATAGGTGATTATAAATATGTCTTAGTTCATGAAACTAATTTTTCAAAAAATCCATCATTAAATACCGCGGCTTATAATATAGTAGATACATTTGAATGGAAGTAATATGAAAGTAAAGTATATTATATTAATAATTTGTGGAATATTAATATTATCAATTATATCAATAATATTAATAGTACTATTACTATCAAAAGATAAGAAAATAGAAAATATCACTTATTTAAGATTTACTTATACTACAGGTTATCACATGAATGCTTCAGTTTCATATGAAATAGATTTAAAAGATAATAAATATATCTTAAAAATAAAACCAACAGATATTCCAGAAGAAGAAACTCAAGAATATATTTTATCAAAAAAACAAATGTTAGAAATAGAAAATAAATTAAATAAATATCATGTATCTAGATGGAATAATTTCCATAAAAATAATAAATATGTATTAGATGGTGATTCATTCAGTATGAATATAAAATATAGTAATAATGAAATCTCAGCTAGTGGTTATATGATGTGGCCAAAAAACTATAGAGAAGTAAAAACTTATCTTGACACTACATTAGGTAGTTTATATAAAGAGGAGTAGAAGAAATTCTACTCTTTTGTTATAATTATAAAAGAGGTGGATTTATGAGTATAGAAGAATTATTTAAAATACTTGTAACTGATAAACCAAGTGATATATTAAGAAAAGGACAAGATGAATTATTTGAACTTATACCGGAATTTAGAGCTTGTCTTAATTTTGATCAAAAAAGTAAATGGCATACTTATGATGTCTTTGAACATATCCTTCATGTTATAGATAATGTAGATAATAATTTAATATTAAGAGTAACCGCTCTTTTCCATGATATAGCTAAACCAATAGTATATGAAGAAGATAGATTTGGAGTAGGACACTTTCCTAATCATTGGACGAAATCAGCTGAAATATTTAATGAATTCGCAATAAAAAATAATCTGGATAAAGAACTAATAGAAACAGTAACTAAATTAATAATGTTTCATGATTTAAACTTTGGTAGATTAACTGAAGAAGAATTAAATACTATAGTAAGTTCTTTCACAAAAGAAGAAATAGAATTATTATTCAAATTTAAAAAAGCAGATTTACTTGCTCAAAATGAAGAATATTACTACTTATTAGATGATTATAAAAAACAAAAAGATAATATACTTTCAAAGTATGAAAGGAGTTTGAATGAAGAATATCATATTTGATTTAGGAGGAGTTATCCTAAAAGGAAAAGCAAAAGATATATTAAAAAAAATAGATTTAAATGAATCTGAATATAACGAATTAGTAAGATTTTTTGATGATTGGAATGATATGGATACTACTGATATGAGTATAGAAGAAAAATTTAATAATTATAATTTTTCTAATAATATAAAATCTAAATATAAAGATACATTAATAAAATACTATGAATTAAGAGATTTAAATACAAATCTAATCAATCTAATAAAAGAATTAAAGAAAAAAAATAAAGTATATATATTATCAGATAATAATAAAGATGCTTCTTTATATTATAAAAATATATTAAAAGATTTAGATGGATATGTATTCTCTTATGAATATAAAACAATAAAAAAAGATGGTAAACTATTTGATATATTCTTAGATAAATATAAATTAAATCCAAAAGATTGCTATTTTATAGATGATACTAAAGAAAATATTTTGGTAGCTAATTCTAAAGGAATAAATGGTATTTTATATGAAAATAATGATGAAAAAATAATAAACTATTTTAAAGAAAGAGGATTAATATGAGTAAAAAAATAATAATAGGAATAGTAGTATTTATTATAGTAGCGTTACTGATATTAGTATTAATAGGAATTAAATTTATTGGGAATGAATCATCTAAACAATTAGAAATAACTAAAGAAATAAATGCAGGTATACCATTTAAATGGGAATATGTAATAGAAGATTCTTCTATTGTAGAGTGTTCCAAAGTATATGTATTAAAAGATGAAAATATTAATGGTAAAGTAGGTGCTTCTATTTATAGAAATTATGTATTTAAAGGATTAAAAGAAGGAGTAACTCATGTTACATTCAAGTTCGTTTCTATCACAAATGAAGATTATCCACCTAAAGAAGATGTATATACTATAAAAGTAGATAAAGATTTAAATATATCTTTAGTAGTAGTAGAGGATAATAAATAGATGCTTATGAAATATAAATTAGTAAAAGCAAAAGACAAAGACATAAATAAATTAATTGAATATAAAAAAAGAACTATTTATGAATATTCCCATAATCTATCAAATGAAGAAATTAATAAAATTAATAATTATATAAAAAATGAAGTAATAAAATTATTAGATTATTATTGTAATATTATAATTGATAATCAAATAATTGGATGTGTATTATTAACTAATAAAGACGAAGGAAAACTACTAGATGAAATATATATAGAAGAAAAATATAGAAATAAAGGTATTGGTACTGATATTATAAAAAATATAATTAATAATAATGATATAGTATATTTATGGGTATATAAAGAAAATATAAAAGCAATATCTTTATATAAAAAGTTAGGATTTAATATAATTGAAGAAACAGATACAAGATATTATATGAAATATAAAAAGTAATAAGGAGAATAGTATGAGCTTAGAAGAAATTTTATTATCAGATGATGTAGTTAAATCTATTAATGAAAACATTGATTATTTACTACAAATTATTCCTGAAATTAAAAGTAGTATTGGTTTTTTACAAAATCATCCTCATCATCATTTAGATGTATGGAATCATACCTTATTAGCATTAAGCTTATCAGAAAAAGATTTTGATGTTAGATTAGCCTTATTATTACATGATATAGGTAAACCATTTTCATACCAAGATGAAGAAGTAAGACATTTTAGAAATCATGCTAAAGTATCAAAAGAAATGTCTAAAGAAATACTAAAAAGATTAGGATTTGCTGATGAATATATAGAATATATTTGTTATTTAATTGAAAAACATGATAGTCCAATCACAGATGAAGAAATAGAAGAAGACCATGAAGTATGTTGGAAACTATATGAAATACAAAGATGTGATGCCCTTGCACATCATCCAGATAAATTAGAAAAAAGAAAAACATATTTAGCTGAAACAAAAGAAAAATTATTATCAAAAAATCATGTTAAATAATTGATTAAAATTATTAGTTTTAGTAAAAAATAAGAAACAAACTACAAAGATTTATAATATACATGTTTAAAAAGGAGTACAATTATGGAAGAAAAACAATATAAATATGATGCCTTTATAAGTTATAGACATTGTAATTTAGATAAGTTTGTTGCAGAAAACTTACATAAAGCATTAGAAACTTATGAATTGCCAAAAAACTTAAAAGAACAATTACATATAGAAGGAAGAACATTCAAAAGACTATTTAGAGATCAAGAAGAATTACCACTATCAAGTAACTTGGAAGATCCAATATTAGAAGCACTAAATAGTTCTAAATACTTAATAGTAATATGTTCACCTAGATTAAAAGAATCTTTATGGTGTAAAAAAGAAATAGAAACATTTAAAAAATTAAGGGGAACTAAAAATATATTTTGTGTACTTATTGAAGGAGAACCTAAAGATTCTTTCCCAGAAGAAGTATTATTTGAAGAAATAGAAACAACAAGAAATGGTAAAAAGAAAAAAGAAAAAAAACTTGTTGAACCATTAGCTGCAGATGTACGTGGAAATAATAATAAAGAAGTATTAAAAAGAATTAATGAAGAAAAATTAAGACTTGCTGCCGCAATGTGTCAAATAGATTATGATGATTTAAAACAACGCCATAAATTAAGAGAACAAAAAAGAAAAACTAATATCGCAATTGGTATTTCCATCGCAAGTATAGTATTCTTACTTTATACATCTATTATGTTAATAAAGATAAATTCACAACAAAATATTCTTAAACGTCATCAAGCATTAACTCTATCAGAAAAAGCAAAAAATTACATAAAGAAAGATAATAGATATTCTGCAATAAAATCATCATATGAAGCATTAACTAACTTCAATGGAGTAAAAATGCCTTATACACCAGAAGCTGAATATGCTTTATCTGAAAGTTTAGGAGTATATGATGTAGGTAGTTCATATAAAGCAGTAAGAGAATTAAAAACTAAAGGTATAGCTAAACATATTAAGAATAATTATAATGATAAATATGCAGCTATATATGATGAATCAGATACAATAACTTTAATCGAAACAAATAAATTAAAAGAAATACATACAGTAGATGTAAGTAATATATATACAACAGAATACTCATTCACATTTATAGGTAATGATAAATTTGCTTATATAAATGATAAAGGTAATATTAATATTTTCGATATAAAAAATAATAAAATAGTAAAAGAAATAAAAAAATCTAATGAAACATTTATTGCAGTAAGAGGAGAAGAAAAAGGTAAATACTTATCTTACTTAGAAAAGAATAAACTACATATTTATAATGTGTTAGAAAATAAAGAAATAATTAATATCACCTTAGAACATTTAGAAAAAGAATTATACTATTCAGAAGATTCTAATTACTTATTTGTATCTACATCTAATAATAGTTTTAATGTTAATGAAGAAGATTATATAACAATTCATACTATTAGTATTAATGAAAGTAAAGAAATAAATAATGTAGAATTAAATACTAGTTATATAAATGGTATGTTTACTAAAGATAATAATGTTTATATCCTAACAAATAGATCATTAGGAGCTAATTTTAATGCATTATTAGTATCATATAATTATATAGATGGATATACTAATTGGACAAAAATTTTTGATAATAAATGGGGTAAAACAATTATTAAATCATATGCAGAAAATACTAATAGTATCGCAGTTGCTACACATGATATTGTAGAAGTACTAGATATGGCAAATTCTAATACAATAGGCTCATTTAATTGTACTAGTGAAATAATAGAAATGTATTCATTCCTAGATAAAGATGTATATTTAGTATTCTTAAAAAATGGAGAAGTTAACTACATCAATATGGAATATAATAATAGTGTAGAATATGCTGGAAGATATGAGTTTAATATAGATAAATATATTAAAGTAGCTCTATCAGAAAAAGGTTTTATTCTAATACCTAGTGATGAAAATAGAGTAATACTTTATGAAGCAAAATCTAATAAAAATATAAAAGCAGAAAACATAGAAAATGATTTTTCTATTGATGACTCTGTTTCATATACAGACTATGATAAATTAAAAGATACTTATCATATGAAAAATAAAAGCCTAGTAGATAAATTATTCTATAGTACTGATAAAAAGTTATTATTTGTAAATTATACTAATAAAGATATAGCTATATATAATACAAAAGATAAAAATCTTATAAAGAAATTAACTAATGTAGGTAAAGTAAATAAATATTATGGTATAGATAAATATAATAGAACTTATATTGGAGATTTATCTGATTCATATGTATTAGACAAAAACTTTAATAAAGTAGCCCATATTAAAAATTTACGTAAAGTAGATAAAGATAAAGTATTTATCTCAAATAATGGTAAAATATATTCGATTAAAATATATACATTAAATGATTTATTAAAAGAAGCTAAAGAATATTTGAAGAGGTAAAATTATGAAAGTAAGATGTGAATATTGTAATAATTATATAGATGATTCAGAAGAAAAATGTCCTAGTTGTGGTTCTCCTAATAAAGATTTTAAAAGGGTTTCTAATGAAGTTCCAAAAACAATAGAAGAATTAGAAAAATGGTATAAAGATCATAATCTTCCACCATATGAAACTACAAGATTCTTTATAGGAATTGATTATAAAGAACCAAAAGCTTTTGGTATATATAAAGATGAAAATACAGGTAAATTTATTGTATATAAGAATAAAGATACAGGAGAAAGAAAAATACGTTATGAAGGTAAAGATGAAAAATATGCAGTAAATGAACTTTATATGAAATTAAAAGAAGAAATTATAAATCAAAAAGAACTAAATAATAATAAAAATAGTAGTTCTAGAAGAAATAAAAATATATTTGCTATTATTATTGGTTCAATGATAGCATCTACAGTTATACCATTTCTTATAACGGCATTAGTACTAATTTTTACAGTAAACTCTCCTTCAAGAGGATATTATAATATTAATGGCCAAGAATATTATTATGTACATGGTAATTGGTACGTATATGATAATGACTGGATATATACTTCAAAACCTGATTATGAAGGTGATATAGGAGAATATTATGATGGATATAACTATGACAATGATAACTCATATACAGATATAACTACAAGCGATGTCTATGATGAAAGTTGGGAATCTAGTAGCAGTAGTAGTTCTGATGATGACTGGGATTCTGATAGTAGTTGGGATTCATCTGATAGTTGGGATTCAGGTGGAACTGACTGGAGTAGTGATTGGTAAAAATAATAAAGTAGGAGGAATCCTACTTTTTATGATATAATGAAATAAATTTAAAAGGAGTTGATCCAAATGAATGAAAACAAAACTAATATAAATTGGTTGGCTTGTATTTATGACGACTATCACTTAAATCCTTATAAAATGGGACATTTTAGTAAATGAGATCTTGCAAGTTTTAATAAAAAATTAAGAAAAATAATAAAAAATAGGTTAAAATATACTCAATTATGTGAGGAATTAGAGTACTGGCTTGTAGTATGCCGACACATTTAATATTTATAAAAAGAGGTGAAATTATGGATAATACAAAAACTTTAGAAACAGAAAGATTAATACTTAGAAAATTTACTATTGAAGATGCAGAAGGAATGTTTAATAATTGGGCAACTGATTCAGAAACAAATAAATTCTTATCATGGCCACTTCATAATAATGTAGATGAAACAAAAACAGTTATTAGTAAGTGGATATCAAATTATGAAAGTGGTTCATATAACTGGATTGTTGAAACAAAAGACACACATGAAGTAATTGGAAGTATTTGTGAAGAAGGTAAAAGTGTTAAACACAAAACAATTTCTTTAGGATATTGTTATGGTTCAAAATATTGGAATAAAGGTTATGCATCAGAAGTATTAAGAAGAGTAATTGAATATTTATTGACTGAACAAGATTTTTATTTAGTTGAAGCAAATCATAGATCTTCTAATCCAGCAAGCGGTAGAGTTATGGAAAAAGCTGGTATGAAATATGATGGAACATTAAGAGAAAGAAGAATAAATCCTGATGGAACGCGTGCTGATATGATTTATTATTCTATCACTAAAAATGAATTATAAATAAAGGAGTTGATCCAAATGAATGAAGAAAAAGTGTTTAATAAAACCGTAATCAACTGGTATCCTGGTCATATGGCTAAGACTAAAAGAGAGATAAGTGAAAAATTAAATTTAATAGATATAGTTTATGAGGTAATAGATGGTAGAATGCCTATATCTAGTAAGATAGTTGATATTGATGATTTAATTAAAGATAAACCAAAAATTCTAGTAGTTACTAAAATGGATTTATGTGATGAAGAAGAGACTAAAAAGATACTTAAGACTTATGAGTCTTCTGGATACAAAGTAGTTTGTGTTGATTTAATGAATGGTAACTGTAATGAATTAATTAATATTACTAAAAACATTATGGATTCTATTAATAAAACTAGAGAAGAAAAAGGTATGAAGAAACGTTCTGCTCGTGTATTGATAGTAGGTGTACCTAATGCCGGTAAATCTACATTAATCAATAGACTTGTTGGTAAGAAATCAGCTGGTGTTGGTAATACCCCAGGATTTACTAAAAACTTATCATGGATTAGAGTTAATAAAGATATAGAACTATTAGACTCACCTGGAATACTTTGGCCTAAAATTGAAAATCAAGATAATGCTAAAATACTAGCAGCATTTTCATCTATAAAAGAAGAAATATTAAACTTAGATGAAATAGCTTGTTTTATATTAAAAAAATTATATGAACTATATCCTAATAAATTAGAAGAAAGATATGGTATTACAAAATTAGAAGAAGACTTTGTAGAAGCATATGAGACTATTGGTAAAAGACGTGGTGCCCTATCTCGTGGTGGAATAGTGGATTATGATAAAGTAAGTGATTTAATAATAAAAGACTTAAAAAATGGATATTTTGGTAAAGTAACATTTGACAGAATAGAAAAATAATTCTATTCTTTTTTTCTTGCATTTTTTTATTTAATGATAGACAATTAAATTGGTGAGGTTATGAATAAACGTGAAATAATTAATGAATTAAATACTAAAGATAATAGTAATATTATGGTAGTAGGAGATACTTCTTTAGTACTTCATGGAATTAAAAGAAGTTGTGACAGTTTAGAAGTGGAATCTATTACTAATGAAGAAATAGATATAATAGAAAATATTTCATGTTTAAGTATAAAAAGTTGTTTGGAAAGACTAAAAAAATCTAATAATATAAGTAATAAGGCTATTATAAAAAAATTAGAATTATATTTAGATTCATTAGATAATTATAAATATGAAAGAGATTTAAGAAAAACTGGTATTACTCTAATAGGAGGAGTAGATGAAGTTGGCCGTGGTCCATTAGTTGGCCCAGTAGTAGCTGCTTGCTGTGTATTACCAGAAAACTTTAATTTAGATGGATTAACTGATAGTAAAAAGTTAAGTGAGAAAAAAAGAGATTATTATTTTGAAGAAATAAAAAAGCAGGCTATAACATACGGTATAGGTATAGTAGATGAAAAAAGAATTGATGAAATTAATATCTATCAAGCTACTAAAGAAGCAATGATTATAGCTATTAATAATTGTAAAGTAAAACCACAACATGTTCTAACTGATGCAATGAAACTAGATATAGATATTCCAACTACTCCAATTATTAAAGGAGATTTGAAATCTATTACTATAAGTGCCGCTAGTGTACTTGCTAAAGTAACACGTGATAGAATGATGTATGAGTTGGATAAATTGTATCCAATGTATGATTTTAAAAATAATGTAGGTTATCCTACTAAGACACATTTGGAGGCAATAAATAAATATGGTATTATAAAAGAACACAGAAGAAGTTATGGACCTGTTAAAGATTATATAGAGTCTAAAAATGTAAAATAAACAAAATTAGACATTGACAAAAAATAAAATAACTAGTATAAGTATAAATATTTGAGGAGGGATTTAATGGCAAAAAATTTGGTGATAGTGGAAAGTCCTAGTAAAAGTAAAACAATTGAAAAGTATTTAGGTAAAGACTTTAAGGTAGTATCTTCAAAAGGACATATACGTGATCTAGCAACTAGTGGTCCTTTAGGATTAGGAGTAGATATAGAAAATGGATTTAAACCTAATTATATTCCTATTAAAGGAAAAAGTAGTGTAATTTCATCTTTAAAGAAAGATGTTAAAGATAGTGATTTAGTATATCTTGCATCCGATCCTGACCGTGAAGGAGAAGCAATTGCTTGGCATTTAAAAGATGCTTTAGGTATAAAAGATAATAAATATAAAAGAGTACTTTTTAATGAAATAACACATGATAAAGTAATAGACGCAATTAACAATCCTACAGTTATTGATGATAATTTAGTTAGAAGCCAAGAAACTAGAAGAATACTAGATAGAATTATTGGATTTAGATTAAGTAAATTACTTCAAGCTAAAATAGGAGCTAAATCAGCAGGACGTGTTCAATCTGTTGCTTTAAAATTAATTGTTGATAGAGAACGTGAAATAGAAGCATTTACTCCAGAAGAATATTGGAAGATAATTGCTATTTTTAAAGATTTTGAAGCAGAATTATTTAAATATAAAAATGAAGATATAGAACTTCATACTGAAGAAGAAGCAAATAAAGTATTAGATGCCTTAAGTGAAGAATATAAAGTAGAAAGTATTGATAAAAAAGAAAAGAAACGTAAAAGTAAATTTCCATTTATTACTTCAACTCTACAACAGGAGGCATCAACTAAATTAGGTTTTCCAGCAAAGAAAACTATGAGTATAGCTCAAAAACTATATGAAGGTATTGATTTAGGTAATGAAACAACAGGTTTAATCACATACATGAGAACAGATTCAATTAGATTAAGTGATGACTTTACTAGACCTGCTATGAAATATATTGAAGAAACATATGGTAAAAAATATGTTGGTTATATTAAACAAGCAAAATCAAAAGATAATGTTCAAGATGCTCATGAAGCAATTCGTCCAACTAGTATTTTAAGAGAACCAACTAAGGTAAAACAATATTTATCAAATGATGAATTTAAATTATATAGTTTAATTTATAAAAGAACACTAGCTAGTTTAATGGCCGATGCAACAGTAAATTCTACAACAATAATATTTGATAATAATGATTATAAATTTAAAACAACTGGTCAAGTTCTGTTATTTGATGGATATTTAAAAGTATATGGTGATTATGAATCTAGTGAAGAAAAAATACTACCTGAAATAGGGGAAAATGAAGTTGCTAAGACTACTAATGTTGAATCTACTCAACATTTCACACAACCACCAGCTAGATATACGGAAGCAAAACTAATTAAAGAATTAGAAGAATTAGGAATAGGACGTCCTAGTACATATGCAACAATAATTGATACAATTAAAAGTAGAGATTATGTTGAGTTAGTTGATAAAAAATTTAAGCCAACTCCTATGGGAATAGAAACAACAGATAAATTACAAGAATTCTTTAGTGATTTAATAAATACAGAATATACTCGTGATATGGAAGAAGATCTAGATAAAGTAGCTGATGGTAAAGCTATATGGAATGAAGTATTGAAAAGATTCTATGATTTATTCGAACCACGTGTAAAATCTGCATTCACTGACATGGAAAAGAAAGCACCAGAAGAAACAGGTGAAAATTGCCCAGAATGTGGAAGCCCATTAGTAATTAGAAAAGGTAAATATGGAGAATTTATTGCTTGTAGTAATTATCCAACTTGTAAGTACATAAAAAAAGAAAAAGAAGAAACACAAATAATTGAAGTTTGTGATTGTCCTAATTGTGATGGTAAAATAATAGTACGTAAAAGCAGACGTGGAAAAGAATTTTACGGATGTAATAATTATCCAAAATGCAAAACAGCATACTGGGATAAACCAATTTCCAAGAATTGTCCAGAATGTGGAAAAATGCTTACAGAAAAAAATGGAAAAATAAAATGCTCTAGTTGTGACTATAGTGAATAAAAGGAAAAATTTTTCCTTTTTTCTTTGTCTAAAAAAATATATATGTTATAATTTTTATGGTAGGGAGGTTTATTTATGAGCAGTAATTGTTTATTAGTAGCAAGAGATAAAATAACAAATGATTTTGAAATAAAAGGAGAATTTTCATCATTAAGAGAAGTAGATCTTTATACAACAAATTATCATAGTAATAAGGATTTAGCACAAAAGACATGGAAAAATGGTATAGTCCCAAAACAGGATATCGATTTCTTTATTGTAATGCCAATTACATATGATAAAAAATTAAGAATTGAAACAAGAGAAGTGTTATTTTCAAATAGTAAAGAAATTAGAATGATTGATGATCATGAACATGAATTAAACACTTTATCACATTTTACTGAAAAAATAGAATCATCAAATGAATTTTTAGAAGAAGTACCATCATATTTATATGAGAATGTTAAAAATTATCTTTTATCAGATGAAAAAGGAAAAAACATAACATATCAAGAACTTAGAGAAGCAATACTATCATTTACTAGTGATTTTAAGAATAAAGATAAAAAAGAAGATATATACAGATTACTAGTAGAAAGGAAAATACTAAGTAGATTTGATGAAAACTATAATGAAAAACAATTATCTTTTGAAATAGAAGAAGAAAAAGATGATAGTAATAAATTGGTAGAAATAATATCAACATTTAGAAATGTAGGAGAAGGATTCTTAGATATAAAAGATGGACAAGTATTTATTACCAATAATATGTATACAATAGATGAAAATATGGATTTATTAGATTCATTACTTGATCAAAGACTTGGATTTATATTACATTCATATACACAAATTAAAAATAGTAATGATGATAACAAAAAAATATTATTAGAAAATGCAGAAATAAAAATGATAGAATTATTAAGCAATGATAGATATCTTTTAGCTAAAACATACAAACTTACAAAAATATTAAATAATAGTTTAAATAAGTTATTAGGTGATAATAATGGATATCAATATAAAAAGTATTAAAGAATTAAATGATTACTTAGAATATTTAGAATATCAAAAGAATTATTCTGAATATACTATCAATAGTTATAAAAATGATATTTTAGAATATTTAGAATATTTAAATAGTGAATCATTAGATTTTAAAAAGATAGAATATAGTGATATTAGATTTTTCCTAATGTATCTAAAAGATAAAAAAAATGATGATAATACTTCTATTAATAGAAAATTAAGTTCATTGAGAGGCTTTTATAAATATTTAGCAAATGAAAATATAGTTAAAAGTAATGTTTTTTCACTAGTAAATGGACCGAAACGTAGTAAAAAATTACCTAGATATTTTGAATACAATGAATTAGAAGAACTATTTAATGTTCCAGATATAAGAACACCACTAGGACAAAGAGATTCCTTAATTCTTGAAATGTTATACGCAACAGGTATGCGTGTAGGTGAACTTGTTAATGTTAAAGTTAGTGATATTGATTTAGGAAGACGTAATATTATCATTTTAGGTAAAGGAAATAAAGAAAGATTTGTTACTTATGGCGAATACTGTGAAGATATATTAAAACTATATTTAAAAGATGGAAGATTAACATTAAATGTGAAAAACTCAGATTACTTATTTCTAAATAATAATGGTGGAAGACTAACTGATAGAGGTGTAAGATTTATATTAGATAAATTAATTCAAAAAACTAGTATAAATAAAAGCATATCTCCTCATATGATAAGACATTCTTTTGCAACTCATTTATTAAATGAAGGTTGTGACTTATTAACTGTTCAAAAACTATTAGGACATGAAAGTATAAAAGCAACTCAAATTTATACACATGTAACTACTGATAGATTAAAAGAAGTTTATTATCATAGTTTTCCAAGAGCAAAAAAAGACGATTAAATTAAATAAATGAAAGAGAAACTCTTTCATTTTCTTTTTAGATTAGATATAATAATATTGTGTTCATATAAGGATGTGATCTTTATGAATTTAGAATTTTCTTCTTTAAAAGATTTGTATTTAAGAGTAGAACCAGCACTATCTGCTAAAAAAAGAGAATTAGATAGAATTGGACTATCACATGTACAAAAAGTAGATATTTGGAATTATTTAATAGAATCCAAATGGAAGAAAAGTAAAGGATTAATGCTTTCTGATATAGTAGATGATATTCTAAATACAGATTGTAGTTTAATTGAAAACTATTTAAAAGAGAAAATTAAAAATCAAAAAAGAAATGCTTCCCTAAATGAAAATATAGATATTATATGAAAGGTGATTTTATGGCAAAAAGTAATGTAAAAAAAGGAAGAAAAAGGGTTATCACAAGTTCAATTATCTTATTACTTTTAGTTATAGGAATTGGATTTTTATTTATACCATTATTTAAAAATTTAAAATTTGGTTTAGATTTACAAGGAGGATTTGAAATTCTTTATAAAGCAGAATCAATTGATGGTTCTAAAATGACTAAAGAAAAATTAACTGCTACTTATAAAACATTAAGTAAAAGAATTGATAGTCTTGGAGTAAGTGAACCAGAAATTATTGTTGAAGGAACAGATAGAATTAGAGTAAAACTAGCTGGAGTTAAGAATCCAGAAGAAGCAAGAACTCAACTTTCAACAGTAGCTACTTTATCATTTAGAGATGTAGATGATAATTTATTAATGACAAGTGATGTATTATCAGCAGGTCGAGCTAAAATAGGACAAGATAGTCAAGGAAATCCTGCAGTATCATTATCAGTAAAAGATAAAGATAAGTTTTTTGAAGTAACTAAATCAATTAGTGAAAAAGAAAGTGGAAAGAATTTAATAGTTATTTGGTTAGATTATAATGAATTGACAGATAGTTATTCTAAAGAAGGAAATATGTGTGGAACAAGTGGTTCTAATTGTTTAAGTGCCGCTACAGTAAGCCAAGGATTTGCAAGTGATGTTATTATTCAAGGAAGTTTTACAAATGATGAAGTTTCTAACTTAGTAGACTTAATTAACAGTGGATCACTTCCATCTAAATTAGTTGAAATATCTTCAACTACAGTAGGAGCATCTTTTGGTGAAGGAACACTTAATACTACATTAATTGCCGGTATTATAGCTATCGCAGCAATTATGTTAATTTTGATTTTAATTTATCATTTTAGTGGATTTGTATCTAGTGTATCTATGATGATTTATACATTCCTAGTATTTGGAGTATTTTGGTTAGTAGGAGGAGTTCTTACATTACCTGGAATAGCAGCACTAGTATTAGGTATAGGGATGGCAGTTGATTCAAATGTTATTACATTCTCAAGAATAAAAGAAGAACTATTGAAAGGTAAATCTTTACAAACAGCATTTAAAGAAGGATCTAAATCAAGCTTTAGTGCTATTATAGATTCAAATATTACTACAATTATAGTAGCAATTATAATGTTTATGTTTGGTGAATCTAGTATTAAAGGATTTGCTACTATGTTAATTATTACAGTATTAGTAACTATGTTTACTATGGTATTTTTAACAAGATTCTTACTAAAAATATTTGTTAAAACAGAGTACTTTAATGATAAAACCAATCTATTTATAAATATTAAATCTAAAGATATACCTGATGTATCTAAAAATGAAAAAGAGAAAGAAAGTAAATTTAGCAAAATAAATTTCTTAAAACATAAAAAAATTGCCATTGGTATATCTATCGCAATTATCTTAGTTGGTGGAGTATTAATAGCTACTAAAGGATTAAACTTAGGAATCGACTATAAAGCAGGAACTTCAATTACAATAGTTAGTGATAATAAAATGACTGTTAAAAATGTTAAAGAAGATTTAAAACAATTAAAAATTTCTTCTAATAACGTTGTTAAAAATGATGATGAAGTATATATAAGACTTGATAAGACATTAGATGGAGATAAAGTAAAAGAAGTAAATACATACTTTGAAGAAAAATATGAAGCAAAAGTAAATATTGGAGTAGTATCTAATATGGTTCAAAAAGAACTTATTAAAAATGCCATACTATCAATAATAATAGCTTTATTTGGAATTATAGTTTATGTATCAATTAGATTTAAATTTAGTTATGCATTAGGTGGAGTAATTGCGCTTCTTCATGATGTAGCAATTATGTTTAGTCTATTTGCAATCTTTAGATTTGAAGTAAGCTCAATGTTTATTGCTGCAGTATTAGCAATAATTGGATATTCAATAAATGATACAATTGTATCATTTGATAGAATACGTGAAAACTTATCTAAAGAAGAATGGAAAAAATTATCACGTGAAAAATTTGAAGAAATATGTAATCGTAGTATAGGAGAAACATTTACAAGAACAATCTACACTACAATAACTACATTACTACCAGTAGTAGTATTAATACTATTAGGATCAAGTGGAATATTTAATTTTAATATGGCTATGTTATTTGGTCTTATTGCTGGTACATATTCATCAATTTTTATAGCGACAATAGTATTTATGGCAATAGAAAAGAAAAATTTAGGGAAAAAAGAAAAAGTAAAAAAAGTTTATAAAGATGAATTTGAAGAAAAGAAAATAAAAGGAATAAATTGTTAGATTGAGGGGAAGTGAGTTCTTTGTCTATGGAAAATGAAAAAATGTTGACAATTGAAGAAATAATTTCAAAAGCTCGTTCATATATTGAAGATGAAGAACAGATTCAAGTGATTGAAAAAGCTTATAATTTTGCAAAAAGTAAACATGAGGGACAATTTCGTAAAAGTGGAGAGGCATATATTTATCATCCAATGAATGTTGCATTAATTCTTATTTCAGTATATGCAGATTATGAAACTATTTCTGCAGGACTTCTACATGATGTATTAGAAGATTGTGATTGTACTCCAGAAGAAATGGAAAAAGTTTTTGGTACTAATATAACTAAATTAGTCAAAGGAGTAACAAAACTTTCTAAAATTAATTTTTCAACAGAAAATGAATACTTAATAGATTATTATAAAAAAATAATTGTAGGTATGAGTGAAGATGTAAGAGTAATTATTATTAAACTTGCAGATCGTCTACATAATATGCGAACACTATGGGCAATTCCAGAAGCAAGACAAAAAGTTAAAGCCCATGAAGCTTTAGATATTCTTGCTCCTATTGCACATCACTTGGGTATTCATAAAATAAAAAGTGAATTAGAAGATTTGTCTCTTCGTTATTTAAAACCCGATGTATTTTATGATATAGCTGAAAAACTTAATAAAACTAAGTTAGAAAGAGATAAATATGTATATGATATGGAAAAAGAAGTTAGTAATTTACTAGATGAA
Organism: Bacilli bacterium; assembly: GCA_017460175.1. Classification (GTDB taxonomy): domain Bacteria; phylum Bacillota_I; class Bacilli_A; order RF39; family UBA660; genus UBA3789. Next base: position 160,472 of record JAFUBO010000004.1, on the reverse strand, counting down.
TATCATATACCACATGAAATGAAAGGTCGAGCTAAAAGTATCTATAGTATTTATAATAAACTCGATAAAGGTAAAAAATTTAGTGATATTTACGACTTACTTGCAATTCGTATATTAGTGAATACAGAGCAAGAATGTTATTTAGCTTTAGGATTAATTCATTCTAAGTTTAGACCACTGCCTAAAAGATTTAAAGATTATATTGCAATGCCAAAACCAAATATGTATCAATCACTTCATACCACAGTATTTGGAATAGATGGATACTTGTTTGAAATACAGATTCGAACATATGAAATGGATGAAGTTGCTGAAAATGGTATTGCATCACACTGGGCATATAAAGAAAATGGTGGTAGTAAAAGTGTAGCAAATCTGCAAAGTACTACTGAACAAAAACTACAATTCTTTAAATCAATTATTGATTTAAGAAATGATAAAATGAGTAGTGAAGAATTTGTTAATAGTGTAAAAGATGAAGTATTAAATAATAATATATACTGTTTTACCCCTAAAGGAGATGTTATAGAATTACCTAAAGGAGCAACACCACTTGATTTTGCCTATAAAATTCATACTAAAGTAGGTGAAACTACAGTAGGAGCTATTGTTAATAATAATATAGTTCCATTAAACTATGAATTAAAAGATAATGATATAGTAAAGATAAATACTAATAAGACATCTACTCCATCAAAAGAGTGGATACATATGGTTAAAAGCACTGCTACTAGAAATAAAATAAAAGCATTCTTTACAAAAAATGATCGAGAAATATATGTAGAGCGTGGAAAATATTCATTAGAAAAAGAATTAAGAAAAAGAAAATTAGTATTTTCTGAATTCTTAACAGATGAAAATATTAAAAAAATATGTGAAACAATCAAAGTAGACAATCTAGAAGAAATATATTTATCAATAGGAAATGGAAAACAAACAGTAAATGGAGTAATAAATATTATTGATAAATATCAAGAAGTACCTGCACCAAAAATTGTTAAAGTATCTAGTAAAAATATTGATGCTGATATCATAGTAAACGGGATAGATAAAGTAAAAGTAAATTTAGCTTCATGTTGCTCTCCTGTATATGGTGATGAAATAGTAGGCTATATTACAAAAGGAAATGGTATCACAGTTCATAGAATAAATTGTCACAATTTGGATATGTTAGAAGATAGAACACTTGAAGTTAAATGGAATAATAATACAAATAAAAGATATCTTACTTACTTATTAGTTTATACAAAAGATAATGATAATCACATGCTAGATTTAGTTCAAACTATTTCAATGATGAATGTAAACGTAGATGGTATTAAAATAATTTCTAAAACTGAAAAATCTATTTATGAAATATCTTGTTATGTAACAAGTTTAGATCAATTAGAAAAACTTATTTTAACATTAAATAAAAATAAATATATTGAGAAAGTTGAAAGAGAAATAAGATGAGAATATTAGTACAAAGAAGTTTAGATTCAAAAGTTGAAGTTAATAATAAAGTAGTAGGTAAAATTAATGATGGATTAGTTCTATTAGTTGGTTTTACTGATGGGGATACCATAGATAGTATTAAATATTTAGTTAATAAAGTAATAAATCTTCGTATATTTGATGATGAAAATGGTGTAATGAATAAAAATATATTAGAAGTAAAAGGAAGTGTTTTGTCTATTTCTCAATTTACTCTATACGCAGATACTAAAAAAGGAAATAGACCAAGTTATATTAAGGCAATGAAAGGTGAAGAAGCAACTAAGTTATATGATTTATTTAATGAAGAATTAAAAAAATATGTAAGTGTAGAAACAGGTATATTTGGAGCAGATATGAAAGTTTCTATTAAAAATGATGGTCCATGTACCATATTATTGGAGAGATAATTATGTTAAGAAATAAATTAAATTATAAAATTATTAATCTAGCAGCACTAATGTTACTCTTATATATTGGAGTAACTAACATAAGCTTATGGTGGGGAATATTTACTAAATGTGTAAGCGTATTAGCACCATTTATTGTGGGTTTTGCTTTTGCATATGCACTCTCACCATTAGTTAGATTTTTAGATAAAAAGATGCCAAGATGGTTAGCACTATTAATTGTAATATTAGGAGCAGTATTAATAGTATTAGGAATACTAGCAGTCACTCTTCCATTATTATATGACCAATTAACATTATTAATAAAAATGTTAATAGAAATATTCAATAATTTTAGCGATAAATTCAATGTAAATATTGGTAATTTTGAATTACAAATAACAGATTATTTAAACAGTATTTTAAAAGATATAGGTAGTATAACATCAACTACTACTATGGGAATATTAAATAAATCATTTGATATTGCAGGAAAAGTAATAGTAGGATTTGTAGGATTTGTATATTTCTTGATTGATATGGATAAAATAAGAAACACTGTAGAAGATGTATTAAAATCTACAAATAAAAGAAGTTTCGAATACATTAAGTGCATGGATATAGAAATTACTAATTATTTAAAAGGATTAGAAATATTTATGGTAATACAATTATTTGAATATAGTTTCTTATTTTTAATCATTGGCCATCCAAACTGGTTAATCTTAGGAATACTTGCTTGTATTACCACAGTAATTCCATATTTTGGAGGATTAATAACAAACATTATTGCGATTATTTTAGCTAGCGTTGTATCAATACCGCTTGTTATTGCAACTACAATAATATGTTTAATCTTCCCACAACTAGATGGTTATTTAATAAGTCCTAAGGTATATGGTAAAACAAATAATGTTAATCCATTAATTACAATTATGGCTGTATCAATTGGAGGTACATTAGCAGGAATTCCAGGAATTATTATTGCTTTACCAGTATATTTACTTTTAAGAGAAACTTATAATTTCTTTAAGAAAGATTTAAAGAAAGGTATGAATAAAGTAAAAGAGAGCATTTAATACTCTCTTTATTGTATTAAAAATCATTCTTTGCTATAATAAACTGTATCTTTAGGAGGAAGTATGATAAAAATAGAAGATCCTAAAAAATTATGTAAAAAGTTAGAATTAGCTAAAAGACAATTAAAAAACGCTAAATCTAGAGAAGAAATAATGGCTATATCTAATTATATGTATTTATTAGATGATTCAATAAGTCTAGTTTCTCCTAAAATAGAAACGCTTACTAGTAAAAATGAATATTTAAATAATAAAACTAATGAAGTAATGGATAAAAAATATTTTACTCATGAAGGTAAAATGATAAGAAATTATATATTATATAAAGAATTCCATGAAAACTTTTTTGAAAGACTTTATAGAAAAACAAATCACGCAATGCATAAAATAGAAGAAGATGAATATTCTGGTATAACTGATTTAGGTGAAGAAGATTTTTATAATATATTTTTTGAATTTATGAATAAATTAGGCTTGGCTAAATATTTTGATAAATATGTAAAAGGAAAAAGAATATATACAACTAAAAATAGTTTTGAAGAAAATACATTAGGTTATACATTATATAATCCAATTACTAAGGATTCAGATATATTTATAACTGGATTAGAATATGATATATTTTCAATGTTTACTTTAGCTCATGAATTTGGACATATTTATGATTTGAATAATTTTGATGAAAGTATAGAAAACTATAATGGATATTTTTATAAATCATTTAATGGAGAAGCTATATCTAAAACATTTGAAAGATTATTTTTAGATTTTCTAATAGAAAATAATATATTAGTAGATGAAGCTAAAGACCAAATGTTTGATATGATAAATATAAATTATGAATATATATTAGCTTCATATATTATATCTTTAATCCCAGATATATTATTAATAGATGATTCATACTTAGAATTATCTCCAACTAAATTATATAAATTAGTAGAGAGATACTTTAGTAAGAAAAATCATGTTAGAAAGTTTATTAATATATGTAGTGATTTTGAATTAAAAGAAACATATACATATGCATATGGAGATGTTTATTCATTATTCTTAAGAGATAGAATAAAACAAGATAATTATAGTTTAGATTCATTAAAAGAATTTTTTGAATTTAGAAGTGAATTATTTAATCCAGAGATGTTAGAAAAATTAGGAATAGATTCAAAGAGTTATGTAAAGTTATATAAAAAAGATATTGAATTATTGAAAAAATAAAGTAATTAGTTTATAATATAGATAACTTCTTGGGAAAGAGTAGTTTTATAAGTTTTTTAGAGAGAGTATGGTTGGTGTAAATACTTAAATAAATAAAATGAAGACATCCCACAAAAAAGAATTCGGGTAACTACGTTATAAGTATAATGAGTAAAAATAAGGTGGCACCACGAAGAGATTCGTCCTTTGAAAGTGCTACCTTTTTATATTTTAGGAGGGATAAAATGATACAAAGACAAAAAGGTTGTAATGATATTTATGGAAGAGAAGCTAAAGTTTGGAAGTATGTAGATCAAGTAATTGATGCTTTAATGGAAAAGTATAATTATAATTATATTCGTACTCCAATATTTGAGGCTACTGAATTATTCCATAGAGGAGTAGGAGAAACCACTGATATTGTTACTAAAGAAAGTTATGATTTTGAAGATAAAGGTGGAAGAAAGATTACACTAAGACCTGAAGGAACTGCTGGAGTAGTACGTTCATTTATTGAAAATAAAATGTATGGAGATCCTAATCAACCAGTAAAAGTTTACTATAATGGCACAATGTATCGTTATGAAAGACCACAAAGTGGTAGAGATAGAGAACTAACACAATTTGGTATGGAAATACTAGGTAGTGATGATCCATTAACTGATGCAGAAATTATTTCTGCTGCAGTTAATCTTTATAAAATGCTAGGTTTAAAAGAAATAAAAGTTAATTTAAATACTTTAGGAGATACTGAGTCAAGAAATAAATATAGAGAAGCTTTAATAGAATACTTTAAGCCACATATAAAAGATTTCTGTGAAGATTGTAATGAAAGACTTGAAAAAAATCCTTTAAGAATCTTAGATTGTAAAGTAGATAAAGATAATGAAGTGTTAAAGAAAGCTCCTAAAACATTAGATTATTTAAATGAAGAGAGTAGAGATAGATTCGAAAAAGTTCAAGAATACTTAGATATAATGCAAATTAATTATGAAATTAATCCTAATATAGTTAGAGGATTAGATTATTATAATCACACAGTATTTGAAATAGAAGCCAAAGTAGAAGGATTTGGTTCTAATAACGTAATAGGTGCAGGTGGAAGATATAATGGTTTAGTAAATCAATTAGATGGACCAGAAACACCATGTGTAGGATTTGCTTCAGGTATTGGTAGAATTGTAATGGCTTTAGAACTTGAAAAAGTAAAATTACCAATAGTAGAAGATATAGATTTATTCATTATGTATGTAAATGAAGAAGAAAAGAAATATGCAGCATATTTAACACAAGAATTAAGATTAGCTGGATTTATTGTTGAAACAGAGTATACTGGTCGTGGATTAAAAGGTCAATTCAAACAAGCAGATAGATTAAATGCTAAATTTACTTGTGTATTAAATAGTGAAGATTTAAATAATAATGAAGTTAAAATTAAAAATAATAAAACAAAAGAAGAAGAAATAATATCACTTGATGTATTAATCTATTACTTAGATGAAATGATTAATGCAGGTAGTGAAGATGAATGTGACTGCGGTTGTGAACATGATCATTGTCACTGCGATGAAGATTGTGACTGTGGATGCCAAGACGGTAAAGAATGCACTTGCGGTGGAGAATGTCACTGTAATGAAGGAAAAGAATGCACTTGTGGTGATGACTGTCACTGTCATGAAGGGAAGTAATAGAATGAGTATAAATGTTAATGAATTAAATGAACATATTGGAGAAGAAATAGTATTTCAAGGATTTATTGATGCTATTAGAGATAAAAAATGGGTAATGTTTGTAATACTTAGAGATGCTACTGGAAAGGTTCAAATGACTATTGAAAAAAGTGAAGAAGCAAATGCTTCATTACTTGAAATAATGTCTAATACTAAAGTAGAATCAACAATAAAAGTAACAGGAAAAGTTGTAGAGAATGAAGCTGTTAAATTAGGTGGTATTGAAATAATCCCAACTAATATTGAAATAACTAGTAAAGCAGAAGATTTACCATTTGATTTTAATAATTTAGATGGCGTTAATATTGATACTAGAATGGATTACAAGTGGATTGATATGAGAAATCCTAGAAATACATTAATAAGACAAATAGAATCATGCTTAACTGAAGGTATGAGAGAATATCTTTATAAGAATAATTTTACAGAAATACATTCACCAAAACTTATAGGTGCTGCATCTGAATCAGGTTCTGATGTATTTGAGGTAAAATATTTTGATAGAAAAGCATACCTTGCACAAAGTCCACAATTTTATAAACAAATGGCATTAGCTGGTGGTCTTGATAGAGTATTTGAAGTAGGACCAGTATTTCGTGCAGAAAACTCTAATACAAATCGTCATGCTACAGAGTTTACAGGATTTGATTTAGAATTTGCTTATATAAATTCATATGAAGATGTAATGAGCTTAGAAGAAGATTTACTTATCGCTGCGTTAACTAAAGTAAAAGAAAGATATGGTGATAAGATATTAGAAGTATTTGGTAAAGAAGTAATAATTCCAACAAAACCATTTCCAAGAATTAAATTAAAAGATTTATATGAAAAATTACATGAAAAATATGGATTTGATATTCCTAAAGAAGATGTAGGAGATATGAATGCTGAAGCAGAAAAACTAACATATAGATTGGCTCAAGAGGAATATAATTCAGAATTTATGTTTATAATTGATTATGCTGCTACGAAAAGACCTTTCTATCATATGAGAGATGAAAATGGACGCTTACAAGGCTATGACCTTATTTGGAGAGGTACTGAAATTACAAGTGGAGCTCAACGTGAACATAGATACGTTGAATTATGCAAAAATGCTAAAGAAAAAGGACTTACAAAAGATGTAGAATTTTATCTTCAATTCTTTAAATATGGTTGCCCTCCACATGGTGGATTTGGAATAGGATTAGATAGAATGGTAATGTTATTATTAGGATTATCTGGTATTAAAGAAACACAATTTTTATTCCGTGGTCCTAATAGATTAAATCCATAAATATTAATAAAAAGTATAGTTTATAACCATACTTTTTATTTTTTATGATATAATCATTATAGTAGGTGAGTGTATGAACAAACTTGTGAATGAAATAAAATCACATGAAAAAAGATATACTATAATTTTAGTCATACTATTTATAGTATTAATCATTGGTGCATTCTATTATACGTTATCTATTGATAATAAATCTCTAAAAAATAAGAAGATTAATTATAGATATTCTAATATATCTAGTTCATATCAAACAATTACTTTAAATAGTAATAATAATAGCTTGGTTAATTCAAATAATTATACTATTACTATAGATAATAATACATCCGATAAAATCGAATATAAGGTTTTATTATTAGAAGATATCAATAGCAAAAAAGTATGTGATTGTAATAATACAATATTTGATTTAAATAGAATTAGATATTCATTAGATAAAAAAGATATAAATAAATTAAATAATGATAATATTATTACAGAAGGTGTTATAGATAAAAAAACTAGAATTTCAATTAACATAAATTTATGGTTAAACGAAAATGACAATAATCATTTTCATGGCTATTTTAAAATAATAAAAATACAAAACTAGATATATTATCTAGTTTTTATTTTTAAATATTCTTTTAATATCTCATTAGTTAGATAAGGATAATTTAAGTAAGAAAAATGATTAGCATTTTTATAAATAATCAAAGCAGAATTTTTTATTATTTTATTTAGATAAAATCCATCACTTAAAGGAGTATCAGTATCATTATTTCCCCATATTAATAATGTTTCAACATCTATTTTTTTATAATATTTTCTCAAATCTTCTTTAACAATATTTTGAAATGTTTTTCGCATACATATAGGTAAATTTATATAATCATTAGATCCAAACTTTAATAATAACATTTGTCTTAATCTTTCTTGTTTTATTTTGGGAAAAAGATGAGTAATTTTTTTTAATAATTTATATAATTTTTCTTTAAAAAATGTTTTAAATGATTTTCTTCTTTTTATCCCAGCTACATCCATTAATACTAATTTATTAATTTTAAAATTATATTTACTAGATAATATTGAAACTATTCTTCCCCCAAAAGAATGCGCTATTATTATTGGATTATTTATATTATTTTCTTTTATAAAATTAGATACTAATTGTGCATAATCATATATACTTAGTTCTCTATTAGGAATAGGACTATTTCCAAAAGATGGATAATCAATAATAAAAACTTTATAACTATCTTTTAATAAATTAATGATATTTATAAAAGTATTTCTTGTATTACCCCAACCTGGAAGTATTAAAACAGTTTTATCACTATTTCCATATATTTCATAATATATAGTTATATCATTATATTTAAAATACATATAATCACCTATGGTAATTTATGAAAACATAAAAATAATGTTAAAGTATTGTATTTTTAAATATATGTATAGTATAATAAAAGTGTCAGAGAGATACGAGCGGGCACATATAAAACCGACTAAAATAACGATACGGGAATCCGGATCAATCGATCGGTGTTGAATGCCTATCTCGAATAGGAATCCTAATGATCGAGTATGGATACCCACCTGGTCATAAGATTAGGTTTTATCGTTCGTCCTATACGTATCTCACCTGACTTTTTTATTGCATTTTTTTTATTAATATGATATTATATTATTCGCTATAGAGGTGATATTAATGTTAATACTACCAATTGTTAATAGGAATAGAGTAATGAATGTCGAATTAAGACTTAGAAATGCTCATAAAATTAAATGCAATTTTTGGTCTGAAGACGTTCACGAAAGTGATATTATTGTTAATAGAGAAAAATTTTCAAATTCAACTTATAGAGATTCAAAAGAAGAAAATGCTCCAACAGATTTTATTAGAAGTAAATCAATTCTATATCCTAGGGACTTTTTAGTAACGACAAAACAAAAAGTAGATTCTAAAAACTATGATGTATATAGAGTAAATCAACCACCAAGAAAAGTTCATGCTTCTCTTGATAAATTATATGGAAAAGCTATAACTGATTTAAGAAAGGAAATCCCTGGTCAAAAAAATAGAGGAAGATATATATCATTTGAAAAACTAGGAATGGATGAATATTTAACAGACGACAAAATCGCTAGGCTACAAAGAATAGTAAAAGAAGAACAAGATCAATCTAGATGGCCAGAGTTGTTTGAAAAAGAAGGAATCGCAGACATTGGATATACTATTGATTTTATTACTAACTTTGAATGCACAGTAGTAAGTAATACAACAATACCAGAAAATAGTCTACAAGATACATTAAAATCATTGGAAATTATTAATACAAGAGATTATCGTAATTTAAACAATTATTATAAAATGGCCAAAAAGAATGCAGATATATACACTAAATTATCATATATTAATAAAATAATGTATGATCGACCACTATCTTTAATTCAATCTGAAAAACAAAAACAACTAGTAAAGAAACAAAATGAAGTATATAAACCTGTTCACTTAACTGGTTTAATTGGAGAAATTGATGACAAAGAAGTTGCTTAAATTTAGTAGATTAGAAAAAATAATAGGGGAAGAAAATTTATTAAATTTACAAAATAAGAGTGTACTTATATTAGGAGTAGGTGGAGTTGGCGGATATGTTTGTGAAGCCTTAGCAAGAAGTAATATAGGTACACTCATTTTAGTAGATTATGATGTTGTTGATATATCAAATATAAATAGACAAATAATTGCCCTAGATTCAACTATTGGAAATAAAAAAGTAGATGTATTAGAAAAAAGAATTAAAGATATAAATAATGCTTGTAATGTAATTAAGATAGATAATTTTATTGATAAAGATAATTTTTTAGAATTATTTGATTATCAAATAGATTACTTTGTAGATGCTTGCGATACAGTAAGTACGAAAAAAGAGGTAATAAAAGAATGTTTAAAAAGAAATATTCCTTTTATTAGTTCAATGGGTACAGGTAATAAATTAGATCCAAGCAAATTAGAAATAACAGACATCAGAAAAACTATTAATGATCCATTAGCAAGAATATTAAGAAAATTTATAAAAGATGAAAAGATTAATAAGAAAGTAATGGTTCTATCTTCAACTGAACTCCCTATAAAAACAAATGATAGAACTCCAGGAAGTAATGCTTTCGTACCAGCAAGTGCTGGATTGTTAATAGCAAGTTTTATAATAAGAGAATTTATAAAAAATAAAAAGAACTAATTTTAGTTCTTTTTTATTAGAATTTTCTATATAATCCAATAGCTTTACCAAGTATTGTACATTCTTTTAATATGATTGGATCCATTGTATCATTTTCAGGTTGTAGTCTAAAATATCCATCTTCTTTATAAAATGTTTTTACAGTCGCTTCATTATTCTCATTCATGGCAACAACTGTTTCACCATTTCTTGCGGTATTACATCTTTCTACAATTAATATATCTCCATCATATATACCTACATTAATCATAGATTCACCACTAACTTTTAATGTAAATACATCATTTTTAGTAGTAATTAAATTAGCAGGTAAAGAAAAATATTCATCAGGAGTTTCGATAGCTTCTATTGGAGTACCAGCAGTTACTTTTCCAAGTAATGGTACATCTACAACATTTTCTTCTTGGTCTAAATACTCGTTGGGAACTAGTATTTCTAATGTTCTATTTTTATTATCATCTTTTTTTATATATCCTTTTTCTTCTAATTTTTTTAAATGAAAATGAATTGTAGCAGGACTTGATAAATGAGCTTCCTCACCAATTTCTCTAACAGTAGGTGGATATCCATTCTTTGCTATTAATTTTTTTAGTATTTGTAATATAACACTTTGTTTTCCAGTAAGCTTTTCCATAACTTCCTCCTTTTTATAAAAATAGTTTAACATACAAAATGTCAAATGTCAAACAAATGTTTCAATTATTATTGACACGAACAAAATTTCGAGATATACTTAACTTGTAAAAAAGAAAGGAGAGGATATTATGAAAAAAATTATTAAGAAAGGAATCATTATTGTAGGAATTTATGCTATATTTGCAGCATATTTATTTATGGCTTCAGATAGAATTGAAAGATTAGAACAAGATGAAACAGAAAAAGTAAATGTATCAATAAAGTTTAGTGAATAAGTACTTTTTATGGTATACTAAAAGCAGGTGATAAAAATGAAAAAAATAATATTAGTAGATGGAAATAATTTACTATTTAGAAGTTTTTATGCAACTGCATATCAAGGAGTTATCATGAAAAATTCTAAAGGTTTTCCAACAAATGCATTATATGGATTTATTAATATGATGAATAAAATAATAAATGAAGAAAAACCAAATTACATATTAGTTGCATTTGATAAAGGAAAAACCTTTAGACATGATAAGTATGCCGATTATAAAGCTGGAAGAATGGCTATGCCTGATGAATTAAAATTACAATTTCCTAAAGCAAAAGAAGTACTTGAAACTATGGGTATTAAGTATTTTGAAATAGAGAATTTTGAAGCAGACGATATTATAGGTACTTTATCAAGAATAGTAGATGAAGAAAGGGAATTTATTGGAACTATTATAAGTAGTGATAAAGACTTACTTCAATTAATAAGTGATGAAGTAACTGTTAAATTATTAAAACAATCTGGTCATATAATGATGGATAAGAATGAGTTTAGAAAAACTTATGGAACAGATCCTATTAGAATGATAGATTTAAAAGCACTTATGGGAGATCCTTCAGATAATATTCCGGGTGTTAAAGGAATAGGTGAAAAAACAGCTATTAACTTAATCAGTAAATACGGTAGCCTAGATGGTGTTTACGAACATATTGATGAAATTAGTGGTAAGACTAAAGAAAAACTAGTTTATGATAAAGAAAATGCCTATAAAAGCTTTGATATCGCAACTATCTATAGAGAAGTACCATTAGGATTTACTTTAGAAGATTGTAAATACAATGGATATAAGCCAGCTGAATTTAAAAAAGAATTAGAAGAATTAGAATTTTATTCATTACTTAAAAAATTAGATTTTAATACGGTAGAAGAAAAAGAAGAGAAGAAAGAAGAAAAAATAGAAATGAAAGATATATCTAGTTTTAAAGAAAAAGAATTCTCTTTCTATTTAGAAACTAGAGGAAGTATTTATTCAAAAAGTGAAATTCTAGGAATGGGTATTTATGACGGAAAATATGGATACTTTATTTCTAAAGAAGAATTAGTAAACTATAAAGAATTATTTAATAATAATATAGAAAAATATACATATGACTTGAAGAAAAATATTGTTGTATTAAATAGTTTAGGAATAAAAATTAATAAATGTACATTTGATACAATGATAGCTACATATTTATTAGATTATGTAGTAAAAGATGATATTTCTTTTGTAGCTAGAAGCTTTGATGTAGAAATTCCAGATTATGAAACTCTTTTCGGAACAGACAAAAGACCTAAAGAAGTAACTTTAGAAACATTAAAAGAAATATGTATAACAAAAGCAAAATTTATATACGAAACAAGAAATAATATATTAAATAGATTAAAAGACGAAGAAGAAATAGATTTATTTAATAATATAGAAATGCCTTTAACTAGTGTTCTAGCCGATATGGAATTAACTGGTATAAAAGTAGACTGTGATTATTTAACTGAAGTAGAAGAAGATTTAAAAATCAAAATGAAAGATTTAAAAAATGAAATTTATAAAGATGCAGGAGAAGAATTTAATATTATGAGTCCTGCTCAATTATCTAAAGTATTATTTGAAAATTTGCAGATTAAATATCCTAAAAGAATAAAGGATAATAAATATTCTACAAGTAAAGATATACTTGATAAAATAATTAATGTACATCCAATAGTACCTAAAATACTAGAATATCGTACACTTGCCAAATTATATACAAACTACGCAGTAGGGTTAAAAGAAGAGGTTAGAAGTGATGGTAGAATTCATACTATATTTACCCAAACCTTAACACGTACAGGACGTTTATCTAGTATTAGCCCTAATTTACAAAACATACCCGCAAGAAGTGAGTATTCTAAACTTATTAGAAAAGCATTTGTACCTGATGAAAATAGTGTATTGCTATCAAGTGATTATTCTCAAGTAGAACTAAGAGTATTTGCCTCTATGTCACATGTTAAAAATTTAATAGAAGCATTTAATGAAGATAAAGATATCCATGCAAAAACTGCATCTGATATATTCCATGTACCATTAGATAAAGTAACTAAGGATCAAAGAAGAAATGCAAAAGCAGTTAACTTTGGAATACTTTATGGTATAAGCAGTTTTGGTCTTTCAGAAGACTTAGGTATTGATATTAATACTGCAAAACAATTTATTGATAATTACTTAGAAACATATCCTGAAATTTCTGAATACATGGAATCCAAGAAAGCAGAAGCATATAAGTATGGTTATGTAAAAACACTAATGAATAGAAAAAGAGTTATTGAAGAATTGAATAACAAAAATTACTTAATAAGAAGTAGTGGAGAGCGAATGGCCCTTAATACACCTATTCAAGGAACAGCTGCAGATATTTTAAAGAAAGCAATGGTAGAAATATTTAATGAATTTAACAAACGTAATTTAAAGAGTAAAATGTTAATTCAAGTACACGATGAATTAGTATTTAATGTATTAAAAAATGAACTAGAAGAAGTAAAAGAAATAGTAAGAGATATAATGGAAAATACATTTAAGTTAGAAGTACCATTAAAAGTAGATATAGAATATGGTTCTAATTGGTATGAAGCAAAGTAGGTGGAATTATGCCTGAAAAACCAGAAGTCATTACAGTAACTAGAAATTTAAATGAAAAGATTATTGGTAAAAAAATAGTAGGATGTAATATATATTGGGATAATATAATTGCTTATCCTACTACTACTGAATTTAAAAAAAGAATAATTAATCAAAAGATAAATAATATCACAACTCGTGGTAAATTTATTGTGATTGGTTTAGATAATTATTCATTATTAATTCATCTAAGAATGGAAGGAAAATTCTTCTTTAGAAAAAAAGGAGATCCTATAAATAAACATGAACATGTAGAATTAATATTTTCTGATGATACTAGTTTTAGATATCATGATACAAGAAAATTTGGAAAGATGTATTTAATACCTATAGAAGATACCTATAAAGTAAAACCATTATCTTTATTAGGACTTGAGTATAATGATTCTAATCTAACAAAAGAATACTTATATGAAAAAATAAATAATAAAAATCTACCAATAAAGACAGTATTACTAGATCAGTCTATAATAACTGGTATTGGTAATATATATGATGATGAAATATTATTCTTAAGTGGAATTAATCCTAATAGAAAAGCAAAAGATATTACTAAAGAAGAATGTGACAAGATAATAACAAATACTAAGAAAGTATTAGATAAAGCTGTAGAATTAGGTGGAACTACAATCAAATCTTTTACTTCATCAGAAGGAGTTCATGGACTATTTCAAAACGAGTTATTAGTCCATGGAAAAGGTGGACAACCTTGTCCTAAATGTAATAGTATATTAGAAAAAACAAGAATTGGTGGTAGAGGGACAAGTTATTGTAAGAATTGTCAAAAATAAAAATGACTGATTATTTATCAGTCATTTTCTTTTTTAATTTAAAATATAAATTATACAATTTACAAAATTTATTTTCTAAATAGTAAAATTCAAGAATACCTGGTAAGAATAAAATAAATACAATTCCAAAAATAGTAAACAGTTTTAGACTTTCAAAACATATAGCAGATATTAGAAATGCAACTAAACCAACAGCTGCAAATAGAATAACTAATAATTTAATTAATCTTTCATGTTGATAAAAATCTATCATATCTTTTACCTCTGATTCTAATTTTGAATCAACATCATTTTTCCTAATTCTTCTTTCTAGTTCTTTAATATAATCACCTAATTTTACCTTCATCACATTTTCCCTCCTATTCCAATATTATTAAAATCATTATCCATTAATAACTCATGAATTTCTTCTTCTTTGCTATCTAAATATACTTCTTCAATACGATCAACTCTACATTTTTCTGCCTTTAAAATGGCTTCTACTTTATCAACAGCATCTTCTACAACATCATTAACTACAACATAATTATATTTAGTAACTTCATTAACCTCTTTATATGCTTCATGAAATCTTTTCATAATTTTTTCGTTAGATTCTGTTCCACGAGTTTTTAACCTTTTTACCAATTCTTTTAAAGAAGGTGGCATAATAAATATAAAAATAGCTTCAGGAATTAATTTCTTGATGTTATTAGCTCCTTCAATTTCAATTTCTAATATTACATCAATACCTTGATTAATTTTTTCTTTAATGAATTCTTTAGGAGTTCCATAATAGTTTCCTGTATAATTAGTATACTCTAAAAAATATCCTTCTTCAATTTTTTTCTCAAAATTTTCTTTACTTAAATAGTAGTAGTTTACACCTTCTTTTTCACCTTCACGCATTTCCCTAGATGTTGCAGAAACTGATAACCATCTATTTTTTGAATCATTTTTTAGTAACTCTTTTATTATTGTTCCTTTACCAGCACCACTAGGAGCACTAATTACTATTAATTGACCACTATTTTTATTCTTAATCATTTTTTCCTCCTATATATATAATTTTTTCTTCTTCTTTCTTTACACTTTTATTTTTAATGTTATAAATATTTGTAGTTTCTAGTTCAAATTCTAACATAGGATCTTTATTTTTAGTTATTTTACTAATGATAGGAATATCTATATCTTTTTTTATTAAATTTAAATACTTTTTACCAGTATCATTAAATCCTAATATTCTAATATAAGTAACATCGTTAAACAATTCTTTTTTTTCTTTAGTAAAATTACATAATATATGTAGCAACATTCTACTTATTTTATTATAAGTATATCTTTTACTCTTGATAGATTTAATTAATTCATCATAAGAATTTACTTTAGAAATATTCTTTTTTAGTAATTTATCAATACCTTCTTCTACAGTATTATAAATACTTAAATCACACTCTGTTATTATTTTATATTTTAAAATATCAAAGTAATCATCAATAAAATGCAATTCATTATAATAATTTAATGTATCATGAGGTAATTGCTCAGATACATCTAAATTATTTTTTAAGGCTTCTCTAATAGCAGAGGCAGAACTTATTTCACTTGATAAATCTTTATCATGATAATTATTTATTCTTTTTATAGTTTCATACTTAATATTATAATTATTTTTTAATATAGTTTTAATATAACTGACACCTAACAAATCATTAGGAGTATCTATTTTTTTATTAACTAAATCATTTAACGCAAGAGAGACAGCAGTAGGATAATTATTTCCAAATTTAGAATATATTTTAACTAACTTTTCAAAATCATCATTATCTATTTGTGTTTTAGCAATTAATTCTAAAACATCAACATTATCTGATTCACTACCAAAAATAATCTTTTCTACTTTCAATTTTTCTAGGATAGTAATTGCTCCATAAGCAAAATAATCAGCTGATTGTGTCGCAAATGGATAAGGAAGTTCTATTACTAAATCTATACCATGCTTCAAACTGATTTCACATTTTTTCCATTTATCAATTATTGAAACATCACCACGCTCGGTATAATTACCAGCCATTACTAATACAATTCCATAATCAGGGTATTTTCTTTTTATTTCATTAATATGATATAAATGTCCATTATGAAAAGGATTATACTCCGCAATAATTCCAATCATTTTCATACTATCCCTCATTTCTTTTCTGTATTTTATCATAAAGACCTAATAAATACAATTGTAATAAATTGAAAATAATTTGAATAATATAAATGTAAAGTATAGTTAAATTTACTTAAATTTATATTATCGAATTTAAAATATGGTATAATTTTGTTAAGTGGAGTGATAGTATGAAAGTTATTATGGTTGCAGGAGGAACAGGTGGACATATATATCCAGCTATTGCGATTATTAATAAAATAAAGGAAAAAGAACCAAATAGTAAGTTCTTATACATAGGTACAAATGATAGAATGGAAAAAGATATAATTCCAAAATTAGATATTCCTTTTGTAGGGCTTGAGATGAGTGGATTAAGTAGAAGAAATCTTTTTTCAAATTTTTCCGTTGTAAAAAAGTTTTTTAAAGCAGTTAAAAGAGCAGAAGAAGAAATAAAAAAATTTAAGCCTGATATAGTAATAGGTGCAGGAGGATATATCACAGCTCCTGTTTTGTATGCTGCACATAAATTAAAAGTACCTACATTAATTCATGAACAAAATTCAATTCCTGGTGTTTCAAATAAATTTATTGCTAACTTTGCAAATAAAATATGTGTGTCACTTCCTAATAGTTTAAATTTATTTCCTAAAAAGAAAACAGTTTATACTGGTAACCCACGAAGTGAAGAAATAATTCACGTAAAAGAAAAAAAGAAAAAAACATTAGGTTTTGATGAAAATAAAAAATTAGTAATATTTGTTATGGGTAGTTTAGGTAGTACTACTATGACAAAAAAATTAAAAGAATTAATTCCAATGTTTCAAGAAAAAAATTATCAAGTATTAATTATAACTGGAAAATCATATTATGATGATTATAAAAATATAGAAACTTCATCAAATGTAAAAATATTACCATTTATGGAAGATTTAATTAATTTACTTAAAGATAGTGATTTAATAGTATCACGTGCCGGAGCATCTACAATAGCTGAAATAACAGCTATAGGATTACCCGCAATACTAGTACCATCTCCATATGTTACCAATAATCATCAATATAAAAATGCTAAAGAATTAGAAGACAATGGTGCTTGTCGTATAGTATTAGAAAGCGATTTTTCTAAGGAAAGAATTATTCATGAAATAGATAAGATATTTGATGATAAAGAAGCTTATTTAGAAATGAAAAAAAATAGTAAAAAACTTGGAATAGAAGATTCCGCAACTAGAATTTATGATGAAGCTAGAAAGATAATAGGGTGATATTATGTCTGATATTATTACAGAACTTGAAGAATTAAATATAGGAAAAATTGAAAAAAATGTCTCTTTAAAAAAATACACCACTTATCGCGTAGGTGGGATTGCAAAATGTATTATATTTCCTAAAAACGTTAAAGCGTTAGTTAAATTAATAAAATACCTAAAAACTAAAAAAGTAAAATATAAAGTATTAGGTAATGGTTCCAATGTATTATTTAGTGATAAAGACTATGAAGGAGTTTTAATTAAATTAAATGACATTGATGATATAGAGTTTTTTGGAAAAAATAAAATAAGAGTAGGAGCTGGAGTAAATCTAATAAAACTTAGTGTACTAACTGCTAAACATGGACTTACAGGTTTAGAATTTGCAGCAGGTATTCCTGGGACTGTTGGTGGTTCGGTATTTATGAATGCAGGAGCCTATAAATCTGATATGGGTTATGTGGTAGAAAGAGTAAAAGTATTAACACCAGATGAAAGTATTATTAACCTAGAAAATAAAGAAATGGACTTTCACTATAGAACATCATTTTTAAAAAAACATCCAGATTATGTATGCTTAGAAGTAATATTAAAATTACAAAAAGGTAAAAAAGAAGCAATAGAAGCAGTTATTCAAGATCGTCGTCAAAGAAGACTTTCTTCTCAACCACTAGAATATCCATCTGCTGGTAGTGTTTTTAGAAACCCAGAAGGAGATTTTGCAGGTAGATTAATAGAAGAATGTGGATTAAAAGGTAAAAAACATGGTGGTGCAATGATCAGTGATAAACATGCTAATTTTGTTGTAAATTATAAAGATGCAACAGCCGAAGATATTAAATATTTAATAGAATTAGCTCACCAAAAAGTTTTAGAAAATTATGGAATAGATTTAAAAATAGAACAAGAATTTGTCAATTGGGAGTAAATATGTCAAAGAAGATAGTTAAGAAAAGAAAAATAAAATTATTAAACTTTTTAATATTTTTATTAGTACTTACTGTACTATCTTTTTGCGTTTATTTATTATTTCAAATTAGAGTAAAAAATTTAATAGTAACAGGCAATAATTATATAAATGATGACACAATATTAGAATTGGCTAATGTAAAAAATTATCCAAAATTTATTACCACATCAAAAATGAAGGCAGAAAAAAACTTATTGAAATATGACTATATAAAAAGCGTTAAATTTAAAAAGAAATATCCATTAACATTTGAAATAGAAATAGAAGAAGCAAAACCATTATTCTATAATATGAATTCAAACAGTTATGTATTAAATAATAATAAAAACATTAAAGAACGTGAAGTTTTATATACATTTAGAGTACCAAGACTTATTAACTATGTTCCAGATAAAAAGTATAAATTATTTGTTCAATATATGGATAAAGTAAATGATAATACAATATCAAAGATAAGTGACATAGAATACCAACCTAATGATTATGATAAAGATAGATTTTTACTTTATATGGACGATGGTAATATGGTATATCTAACATTAACTAAATTTAAAATGATTAATCATTATAATGAAGTACTAAAACAATTAGAAAATCATAAAGGAATTCTTTATTTAGATAATGGTAATCACTTTAAAATAATGGAATAACAATTATTTTATAATTGTTTTTTTTATGCTATACTTTTGATAGGTGATAATATGAAAAAGAAAATTTTAAAATATATATTACTGTTTTTCTTTTTTTTATTAATTATTCTTGTGTTTGGAGCAGATAATACTGATAATGTATGGAACTATGGAGTTAGTCATGCCATTAGAATAGGAGAACTGCCATATCGTGATTTCAATACTATAACAACGCCACTATATCAATTTATAATGAGTATAGGTTTATTTATATATGACTCATATTTAACATTTATAATATGTCAAGCAATCCTTTGTACTATTTTTAGTTATATATTAGAAAAATTAGTAAAAGATAATTTCTGGATTGTTCTTTCAATTTTATTATTTCCAATATTCTATTTTTTCTTTCCAAATTATAATTTTCTAGTTATGCTTCTATTTATATATATTATCTATTTAGAAAAAGAAAAGAAAAGTGATTCATTAATTGGTATTATATTAGGTTTACTAGTATTAACAAAACATAGTGTAGGTGGAGTTATACTTGTTTTTAGTTTATTATCCACTAAAAGTATTAAAAGATCATTTAAAAGATTAATATACTCATTAATACCAATTAGTATATTTATTATATATTTATTATCAACAAATACACTTATGCATTTCTTAGATTTATGTGTATTTGGATTATTCGATTTTGCAGAAAAAAATAAATACACATCACCATTTTTTATTATAATTACGTTAGTATGCATAATTTATACTATTTATTCATTAATAAAGAAAAAAGATTTTTTAAATTACTATTTAATACCTTCATTTACTTTATTAATACCCATAATGGATATGTTTCATTGTACTTATTTAGTAGGCTTTTTTGCCATAGTTATATTTATAAGAGAAAAAGAATTAAATAAAATAATACCTAGTATATACGGCATAACAATAATTATAGTTTTTCTTTTATGTAATACTATTAAAAATGATTATATTAAAGATCTTTCATTTTCCTCAACAGGTCGTATGAAATATGTTTTGTTGGATAAAGAGAGTAAAACATATATTAAAAGTGTATTGAATAAATATAATTCATATAAAAATGTTTGTATGATATCTATGAATTCAATGTATTTTGATATTGAAAGTGATAAAAAAATCACTTATTTTGATATTCCGTTATATGGTAACTTTGGGTATAACGGACTAAATAAAATGAAAAATAAGATAGAAAATATGCATGATACATACTTTTTTCTATTAGATAACGATAATAGGCAATTTGTTAATAAATTAACTAAATATGTAAGAAAAAATGCAAAATACGTAGAAAATATACAAAACTATCAAATATATTATAAGGAGTAAATTATGTTAAAAAAAATAATTAAAACAAAATGGTTTTACTTTACAATTATTTTTGTTTTTATGCTGTTTTTTAATTCGATGACAAACTATATTCAAGATGATTATCAACTCTTATATGATTCCTTAAATGGAAATAGAATAAATAGTATTAATAGCATATTTAGTAATTTAAAATACATGTATTTTAATTGGGGAGGAAGAGTATTAGCTCATTTTTTTACATATTTATTTCTAATGTTACCTAAATGGATATTCAATGTAGTTAACTCAGTTATCTATATATTAAATATATATCTAATATACTTAATAGCTAAACAAAATAAAAAAGATAATTATTTATATATTTTACTAATTCACATGATAGTGTTTATTCTTTTTCCAGTATTTGGACAAGTTTTTTTATGGTTAGATGGTAGTTGTAATTACTCATTTACATTATGCATTCAACTATTATTTATATATATGATTTTAAATATGAAAAATAATAAATTAAATTACATAATCTATCCAATATTAAGCTTATTAGCAGGTATGTGTAATGAAAATTCATCGCTTTCATTGATATTATTTTTAATATTATATATTTTATATGATAAAAGTAACTTAAAAATAAAAATAATATCATTATTAAGTTTAATAACAGGATATTTATTCTTGTTTTTAGCACCTGGCAATTATATAAGACTAAAAACAGTAGGTGGAAGTTCTATATTTCAAAATCTACTAAGTAAAATAATATATTTAACAACTACATTTTGGCCAATTATATTAACTACACTATTAATAACAGTAGTATTCTATTTAAAAAATAAAAAAGAATCTAAAGTATTTTTAATAATATATTTTTCATCATTAATATCATTTTATTCAATGATAGCTTCTCCACAACTAAGTATAAGAAGTTTTACAATAACAGTTATTTATATAATGATAAATATAATAATAATTGTATTTAATATGAACAATAAAAAAACAAAGACATTAGCTTTTAGCATAGTAATATTATTCTTTATATTTATTAGTTTTAAAACTACCATTGAATATGTAAATTATTATAAATTTATGAATTATCGTGTATCTAATATTAAAAAAGCAAAAATAAATGATAAAAAATACATAAAATTAAAAATATATAAACAATCAAATAACTGTAGAATACCAAATAGTTGTGATTTAGAAGATATTTCTAAAAATAGTGAAGAATATCCCAATAGATATATGAGTAGATATTATGGTATAAAAATATATGGATATAAGTAAATTTTAAAAATATATAGTAAATTAATTCAATTTATAGTATAATTAATTTAATGATAGGAGGATTGTATGAGCATATATACTGGTATAGACTTAGGTACAGATAGTATAAAAATAGTTGTATCTGAAAAAATAAATGATAAATATCAAGTTTTAGCATCTATTAGTAGTCCTTCTAAAGGTATTAAAAATGGATTTATCACTGATACAAGATTAGCGGTTATTAGTGTTAAAAATGCACTTAAACAAATAAATGAACAATTAGGAATTAAAATAAATAGAGTGGTAGCAGCTATACCACCTGTAAATGCTAAAATGGATATAGTATTAGGTACTACAAATATAATTGATTATAATGAAATTACTGGTGCAGATATTAGTAATGTTTTAAAAGATGCTATTAAAGACATTGATTTTAGTAATGAAGAATTAGTCACTGCAATGCCAATAAGTTTTACTGTAGATGATAAACCTAATATTAAAGATCCAAAAGGTATGAAAGGTAGTATATTACAATCACGTATAGTAATATCTTTGGTGCCAAAAGAACCATTATATCGAATACTTGAAGTACTAAAACTTAGTGGATTAGAGACTGTTGATATTGCATTTACTTCAGTAGGAGATTACTATACTATTAAAAATAGAAAAAATGATGAATTAGTTGGTGCTATTATAAACATAGGAGAAGAAACTACAAATATTAGTGTATTCAACAAAGGAATTCAAATAAAAAATGGATGTATACCAGTAGGAAGTAGTTATGTAGATAAAGATTTAACATATGCCTTTAAAACAAAATTAAGTGAATCAAGAAAAATGAAAGAAAACTTTGCTGTAAGTATAGCAAGTTATGCCGACCCTAATGATATGTGGGAAATAGAATTGGAAAAAGATAATAAAAAAGAAGTTAATCAAATAAGTGTTTCAAAAGTTGTTGAAGCAAGAACAAGAGAAATACTAAAACTTGCTAAAAATGAGATAAAAAACTTAACAAATAGAGAAATACGTTATATAATTATTACAGGTGGCTTAAGCGAAATGTCTGGATTTTCTACACTAGTAGAACAAGAATTTGGATTCGTAGCCAAAGTATGTAATATTAATATAATGGGTATTAGACATAATAAATATAGTAGTAGTTATGGTATTACAAAGTATTTTGATGATAAATTATCATTAAGAGATAAAGAATATCAAATGATTACTAAAGAAGATAAAGATGCAATGTTATCAAGTGATTCAAATATAACTAACGAAAATATGCTAAGCAAAGTGTTTGGGCACTTTTTCGATGTGTAAGGAGGAAAAGGTATGATAGGCGGATTAGAAATGGATCAATTAGCGAAAATCAAAGTCATCGGTTTAGGTGGCGGTGGTGGAAACGCTATTAATAGAATGGTAGAGTCTGGTGTTAAAGGCGTAGAATTTATTGCTGCTAATACAGATCTACAAGTATTAAATACTAGTAAAGCAGATGTAAAAATTCAAATTGGTGCTGAACTAACTGATGGGTTAGGAGCTGGTGGAAAACCAGAAGTAGGAAAAGAATCAGCAGTTGAATCTAAAAAAGAAATAGAAGATGCACTAAGCGGTGCTGATATGGTATTTATTACTGCTGGAATGGGTGGAGGAACAGGAACTGGAGCTGCTGCAATAGTTGCTGAAATAGCTCAAGGACTTGGTGCTTTAACAGTTGCCATAGTTACTAAACCATTCTCATTTGAAGGTAAAAGAAGAATGGAAAATGCCCTTCAAGGTATCGAAGAATTAAGAAAACATGTTGATACATTAATCGTAATTCCAAATGATAGATTAAGAGAAATTATTGATAAATCAACACCAATGTTAGAAGCATTTAAAGAAGTTGATAATGTACTACGTCGTGGTGTTCAATCAATCTCAGATTTAATTGCTGTAGTTGGACTTGTTAACCTTGACTTTGCTGATGTTAAAGCAGTAATGGAAAAGAGTGGACGTGCAATTATTGGTATTGGTATTGGTATGGGAGAAGATAGAGCTTTAGAAGCTGCTAAACAAGCCGTATCAAGCCCATTACTAGAGTCTTCAATTGAAGGTGCAACAGATGCAATTATCAATATTACAGGTGGAGTTAACTTAACATTATTTGAAGCAGAACAAGCTGCTGAAGTAGTAAGAAGTGCTGCTGGTAATGATATTAATACAATCTTTGGATCTGTTATTAATGAAAATTTAAGTGATGAAGTAATTGTTACAGTAATCGCTACTGGTTTTGATAAATCTAAAAAAGGTGAAAAGAAAGAACAAGAATTATCACATACTAATCCACAACCAAGAAGAATGCCTTCACGAGATGATTATGTATATCAACCAGAAGTATTAGATAGTACAGATGCTGGTAATAGTGGTTCAAGAAATGTAGATATCGAAATGCCATCATTCTTAAGAGATAGAAATTTTTAAAAAATAAAAAAGAGTTAAAAAACTCTTTTTTTTTAATAATAACTTTTTTGCTCAATTTTCTTTTTATTTTCAACAGCCTTAATAATTTGGGCTAATATATTTAAAGCAATTTGCTCAGTTTTACGATCAACATCTCGTAATGGATTAAACTCAACTAAATCAAAAGATACAATTTGATCCATATGTTTAATCAGATACTCATTTATTGCCATAGCTTCTTCTTCATTGATACCATCAAATTCTGGAATAGATACTCCAGGTGCAACATCAGGATCAATAACATCCAAATCATAACTTACATGAATACCTTTTGTTTTGTACCCAGCTATCTTAAATGCTTCATCCATGATAGCATCAATTCCCTTTTCTTTAATATCTTGTGTTGAAAAGACAGTAACACCAGCATATCTCAAATTATCTTTTTCTTTGTCATCAATACTTCTAGCTCCAACAATAACAGTACGAGAAGGTTGAATTACTTTTCCATTATGATAATATCTTAATTCATTACATTTGTATCCTGTAATAGCAGCAAGAGGTAAACCATGAATATTACCAGTAATAGTTGTTTCAAAAGTATTATAATCTGTATGGGCATCTATCCAAATTATTCCAACATCAACATTTACTTTACAAGAAGCTAAAGCAGAAGCAATAGCTGCTGAATGATCTCCTCCAATCATAATAGGAAAGTATTCTTCTTTAATTTTATCAACCATATTTTTATATAGATTAGAATTAAAACTTTCTATCTCATACTCATTTTTTCTTCTATCAGAAAGATTACGACTTTTAATAATATCTTTATCTCTTTCAAATAACATTGTTTCACCATTATAAAATGATTTTAAATCATTAATAAGTTGTACTGGTCCAAGTTGAGCTCCATCAATATGAACTCCTAAGTCTGTTCCAGCTCCAAATATCATTGGTCTCATTATATCACCATATATAATTTTATCTCAAATAATATTTTATATCAAGAAAAAAATTATAATAATTAATTTGATGATATAGTTATTTTACTAAAAATAAATATGAATAATAAATTAAAAGAAAAACTAGTTCTTAACTATATTTTGTAGTATAATGATGATAGGTGAGACAATGAAAAAATTAAGTGAACTATATCCTAACACAAACAGTGATGTAGAAATAAAAGGAATTAGCATAAATTCAAAAGAGATAAAAGAAGGAGATATATTTGTATGTACTATGGGTGTTACAAGAGATAGGCATGATTTTATTCCTGAAGCAATAGAAAATGGTGCTGTAGCAGTAGTAGTTAGTAAAGATGTAAAAGATGTTGGAGTACCTATTATAAAGGTAGAAGATACAAATAAAGAATTACCATATTTATGTCAAAGATTTTATGATTATCCAGATGAAAAACTAAAAATGATTGGTGTAACTGGAACAGATGGTAAAACATCTACTACAACAATTATCCAAACTTTAATAGGAAAAGATTTATGTGGTTATATTGGAACTAATGGAAGAAGCTATGGCAATTTTACTGGTGATAATCCTAACACAACACCAGATGCCCAAAACTTATATATGTATTTAAATGAATTTGTAGAACATGGATGTAAATATGCATCTATTGAAACTTCTAGTGAAGCATTTTTCAGAGGAAGACTACAAGCAATGTCCTTTGATGTAGCTGCATATACTAATGTAACTTCTGAGCATTTAAATATTCATGGAAGTTTTGAAAATTATTTAGAATCAAAACTAAAACTATTTAAACAAACAAAAAAAGATGGATTTTGCATTATCAATAATGATGATCCATATTGTGAAGAATTTAAAAAAGCTAGTAATGGAAAAGTATTAACATATGGTAAAAGAAAAGACTCTGATTTACAAATAGTAGAATTTAAAGTATATCCATCACATACAGATATTACTTATAAATATAAAGAAAAAGAAATAAAAATAAATTCACCATTAATGGGAGATTTTAATGTATACAATTTGGCTTGTGCACTATTATGTGTAGAAGCATTAGGTTATAGTATTGAAAGTGTAATAAATAGATTAAATGATGTTAAAATATCAGGAAGACTAGAATTATTAAAAACAAATACACCATATTATGTAATGGTAGATTATGCACATACACCTAATGGAATATCAAAGTTACTAAATTTTGTTCACACTCTAGATATAAATAGAAGTATAGTAGTTATTGGACAAGCCGGGGAACGTGATCCATATAAACGTCCTAAAGTTGGTAATGTTGTAGTAGAAAATGCATCATACGCAATATTCTGTTACGAAGATCCACGCAGCGAAGATCCAATGGCAATATGTGAAGATATTATAAAAGAATTAAAAGAAACACATAATAATTATGAAATAGTAATTGATAGACGTGAAGCTATAAATAAAGCAATCTCTATGGCCAAAGAAAAAGATATGGTACTAATACTTGGTAAAGGTAATGAAACATATGAAAAATTGAAAGATGGAACTATATACTTTAATGATATAGAAGAAGCATACAATGCAGTTAATACACGTAAAGAAAGAGAAAGTATAAATAACTAAAAACAAATACTTTACATTATAAAGGAATAAAAAATTCCTTTTTTTTATATTTCGTGGTATATTAATCTTGGTGATATAATGGTTAAAAAGACAATAAAATTATTACTTGTATTATTAACTATGATAACTATTTTTTACTTATCAAATGATAATGGTGATAAATCTACTAAAAAATCAGATTCTGTAATAATTAAAATAAGTGAAAAGATATTAAATAAAAAATTAACTACAAAAGAAAAACAAAAAATTATTGATAAATATGTAGTAATAGTTAGAAAAATTGCTCATTTTACTTTATATTTTTTATTAGGATTATTCTTTATTAGTTTTTTAAATGAATTTGATATAGATAATAAAAAAATAATATTATCTACTATAATATTTGTTTTTATATATGCTTGTACAGATGAACTACATCAATTATTTATTGATGGTAGAAGTGGAGAAATATTAGATATATTAATAGATACATTAGGAGGAATTACATCTACATTAATATATACAAAATTTAAAATAAGGAGAAGATTACATGAATAAAAAGAAACAATTAGCTAAAAATACTATAATCATATTTTTTGGTAAAGTATCTACTCAATTAATATCTTTCTTCTTATTACCGTTATATACATCATATTTAGCAACAAAAGAATATGGTCTTGTTGACTTAATTCAAACTTACGTAACATTAATTGTACCTATAATTACATTAGAATTAGAAATGAGTATATTTAGGTACTTAATAGATGCAAGAAAAAGTGAGAATGAAACAAAGAAACTTATAAGCAATAATTTCTTTGTATTAGGATTAAGTCTCATAATATTTAGTATCATATATATAATTACAACATGTTTTATAAATATTCCATTCAGATGGATAATATTAGTAGATATAATTGTCTGTGTTTTATCTGGTAACTTCCTACAAGTAGCTCGTGGTGTTGGAAAGACACTTGATTACTCAATTAGTTGTATATTAACAGGGATAACTACAATAGTATCCAATATAATATTAATATGTAATTTTCATATGGGCGCAGAGGGAATGATTATATCAATGGCTTTGGCTAACTTTGTGTGCTCATTATATTTATTCTTAAGATTAAAACTATATAAGAAAATTAATTTAAAACAAACAGATAAAAAATTATTAAAAGAAATGTATAAATATTCAATTCCTTTAATACCGAATAATATAAGTTGGTGGATTGTTAATGTAAGTGATAGAACAATAATATCATTTGTATTAAATGCTGGAGCCAATGGATTATATGCAATTAGTAATAAATTTCCAACAATTATTTCAAGTCTAACAGGAATATTTAATCTAAGTTGGGCAGAGAGTGCATCACTTCATATTAATAGTAAAGATAGAGATGAATTTTTTTCAGATATATTTAATACAATAATGAAATTATTTACATCTTTAGGAGTAGGTATGATTGCCTGTATGCCATTTGTATTTCCATTGTTAATTGATACTAAATATAACGATGCATATAATTATATCCCATACTTAGTATTAGGTAGTGTATTCAATGTTGCAATATGCATATATAGTCAAGTGTATTTAGCAAAAAAATTATCAAAACAAGTTGCAACAACTGCAGTTTTAGGAGCAATTATAAATATACTAATTAATATAATTTTTATAAAACAAATTGGACTATATGCTGCAGCAATTTCAACCGCAATTAGTTATTTTGTAATGATGTTATATCGTCATATTGATTTAAAAAAATATGTTAATATTAAAATATCTAAAGGTCTTATCACAAATAGTATAATAATATTTAGTTATTCAATATTCTTATACTATCAACATGATTTATTTTTAAATATATTAAATTTAGGAGTAGTAATAATATATGCATTTTTAATGAATAAAAAATTCTTATTATCAACATATAAAACAATTATTTCTAAAATAAAAAAATAATTCGACAAAATAAAACATATAATTACATAGGTGATTATATGTTTTTATTTGAGATAATAAGAAATTTATTTTGTTTTACAGGTAGTTATTCTAATGATGTATTTAAAGAACCATTAGATGCCAAAGAAGAAGAATTGTGTATTAAAAGAAAAATAGAAGGAGATATTAACTCACGCAATAAACTAATAGAACATAATTTAAGATTAGTTGCTCATATAGCTAAAAAATATGATACTAAGTTAACAGATAATGACGATTTAATAAGTATAGGAACTATAGGTTTAATAAAAGGAGTAGATTCATTTTTACCTAATAAAAAAGTGAAAATAACAACTTACTGTGCAAAATGTATAGAAAATGAAATATTAATGTATTTCAGAAAAAACAATAAATATAGTAAAGATATTTCTATAAATGAAGCAGTTGGATATGATAAAGATGGTAACGAAATAGAAATACAAGACATAATTCAAGTTGAAAATACTGATTTTTGCGATGATATTGATTTAAAAGATAACATAAAAGCAATTTATAAATATATAAATGTATTAACTCCTAGAGAAAAAGAAATAATAATAAAAAGATATGGATTAGATAATACAAAAGAAGAAACACAAAAAATAATATCAAAAAAACTAGGTATATCTAGGAGCTATGTTTCACGAATAGAAAAGAGAGCTCTAACCAAGTTATTAAGAGAATTTTTAAAAGAAAAAGAAAAATATAAATAAACTTCTTTTATCTTTCCATTCTTTACAAAATAAACAAATTTATATATAATTTAAAGTAGAAAGTGAAGAAGTAGTATGGAAAGAATAATAAAGGAAAAAAAGAAGAATTTTAAAAGTAAAAAAATTATAATATCACTATCAATATTATTAATATTATTGATAGGATTTTTGATATTTGAATTTATATTATTACCAAAGATAGAATTAAAAGGTAAAAAAACAACAATAGTAAAATATAATACTAAATATATTGAAAAAGGATATACTGCTTCATATTTAGGCAAAGATATTACAAAACAAGTAAAATTAAGTGGAAAAGTAAATTCAAAAAAACTTGGTACATATAAAATAACTTATAAAATAAATAAAGGAATATTATCAAAAAAAATCATAAGAAAAGTAATTGTAAAAGATTTAGAAAAACCAAAAATAGAAATTACAAAAGATGATGTATATGTTTGTCCTGGATCTGAATTTGTAAAAGAAAAAGTAAAAGCAAAAGATAATTATGATGGTGATATTTCTAATAAAGTTAAAACAATCTTAAGCAAAGATAAAAATCAAGTAACATATCAAGTAAAAGATTCATCAGGTAATACTACTAACATAATTAAAAAAATAATTTATAAAGATATAGAAGCACCTAAAATTACATTAGAAGGTAGCGAAGAAACATACATAAGTCTTGGTGTAAAATTTAATGATCCAGGCTATAAAGCTGAAGATAACTGTGATGGAGATTTAACAAAAGAAGTAAAAGTAGAAGGTGGAGTTGATTCAAATAAACTAGGTACATATCAAATTACATATTCTATTAAAGATAAAGAAGGAAACGAAACAAAAAAAGATAGAAAAGTAATAGTATCTAATGGAGTTATATACTTAACATTTGATGATGGTCCAAATAGTGGAACAACAGATGTCATTTTAAACATATTAAAAGAAGAAGGTGTAAAAGCAACTTTCTTTGTAACAAATAAAGGACCAGATGAATTGATAAAAAGAGAATATGATGAAGGACACACAGTTGCATTACATACCGCAAGTCACGATTATTCAATTGTTTATGCTTCAGATGAATCATATTTTAATGATTTATATAGTGTCCAAGATAGAGTAAAAAGAATAACTGGACATGAAAGTAAAATAATAAGATTTCCAGGTGGCGCAAGTAATACAATAAGCCGTAGATATTCAAACGGTATTATGAGTAGAATTACACAAGAAGTGTTAAATCGTGGTTTTAAATACTATGATTGGAATATTTCAAGTGGAGATGCTGGTAATACTACAGAAGCTAGTGGAGTTTATAATAATGTAGTAAACAGCCTAAGACACGATAGGGTAAACATGGTATTAATGCATGATATTAAACCATATACAAGAGATGCACTCAGAGATATTATTAAATATGGAAAAAATAATGGATACCGTTTTGAAAAAATAACTATGGACACTGAAATGATTACCCAAAGAGTCAACAATTAGACAAAATAAAGAAATTAATATATAATACATAAGGAAGTGATTCTATGGGAATATTTAGACCAAAAATTTATAAAAAAAATATATTTGAAATTAATTATAATTTATTAAAAGATAAAGGTATTAAATGCTTAATATTTGATCTTGATAATACATTAGGTTTAATATCTCATAAGAACTGTCCTGATGAAGCAAAAAATCTTATTAAAAAATTACAAAAAGATTTTACTGTAGTTATTAGTTCAAATAATACAAAAAAAAGAATAAAACCATATTTACAAGAATTGGGAATAGAAGGAACTTCTTGGAGTATGAAACCTTCAATTAAAAGCTTAATTTATATTAAAAATAAATATAAATTACATAAAAAAGAAATGTGTATTATTGGAGATCAAATAGTTACAGATATATTAGCAGGAAATAGATTTAAGATTATGACTATTTTAGTAGATCCATTAGGAAATAAAGATTTAAAAATAACTGGATTAAATAGAAAAATAGAAGAAAAAATAATTAAATATTATGAAAAAAAAGGATTATTTGAAAGAGGAAAGTATTATGGATAATAAAAAATACTGTTTAGGATGTGGAGTTGTATTACAAGATAATAATATACTTCAAGAAGGATATACAACAAGCTTAGAAAATGATATATGTCAAAGATGTTTTCGTATGAAGAATTATGGTGAATATCAAGTAGTAACTAAATCTAATGAAGAATACTTAGATATACTAAAAGGTGTAGCAGAAACAAAAGATTTAGTTTTATACGTTACAGATTTATTAAACATTGAAAAAAACTTAGAAGAAATAAGAAATTTAATTCCTAATAAAATGATCTTAGTATTAAACAAAATTGATGTATTACCTAAATCAGTAAAAGAAGAAAAATTAAAAGACTATTTAGAATCAAAGAATATTCATTTTGAAGAAATAATAGTAATATCAGCTAATAAAAACTATAATATAGATTACCTATTAAAGAAAATAAAATATCATCAAACAAGTAAAAATGTCTATGTAGTAGGACATACAAATGCAGGTAAAAGTAGTTTGATTAATAAATTAATAAAAAATTACTCAGAAAACAATCGAGAATTAACAATGTCACCACTTCCATCTACAACATTAAATACAATGATTATAGATATTAATGAACATTTAACATTAATAGATACACCAGGGCTTGTAGATGTTGGATCTATATTAAATCACGTAGATGAAAAAATGATGAAAAAGATAAGTGCAAAAAAAGAAATAAAACCTAGAACATATCAACTTCGTAAAGGTCAATCTATTATAATAGAAGATTTAGTAAGAATAGATTATGTTGAGGGAGAAAAAAATAGTTTTACACTATTTATATCTAATGATTTAAAAGTTAAAAGATTATTGAATTTATTTAATAATGAAGACCTATATGATAAAAATAAATTAACATATGATATTAAATATGATGAAGATTTAGTAATA
This sequence comes from Bacilli bacterium, assembly GCA_017460175.1. GTDB lineage: Bacteria > Bacillota_I > Bacilli_A > RF39 > UBA660 > UBA3789. The sequence continues at coordinate 127,480 of JAFUBO010000004.1, read as the reverse complement.
AGTGGATTAGGTTTTATTAAGATAGTAAATAAAGGTGTAATAGATATTTATATTGATAAAGATGTAGAAACATTCACAAGAAAAAGTTTAATATAAGTGTAATTTTTATATTACACTTTTTATTTTGTAAAGTATTGTAAATACAAGTAAAAAACTATTTATAATACTTTACTTTTTTTATGTAGTAATGTATTATTATAGTAGGTAGTGGTTGATAGTGGTGAAAAGTGGGGGATGAAAATGTTTATAGGAGAATATCATCATACGATAGATGAAAAGGGAAGAATTATTATTCCAGTTAAATTCCGTGAAGCTCTAGGCAAAGAGTTTATTATTACAAGAGGAATTGAAAATTGTCTTTTCGTTTATTCAAAAGAAAACTGGGCAAAAATAACAACTAAACTTAGTTCATTACCATTCACTAAAAAAGATGCGAGAACTTTTAATCGTTTCTTTATGTCAGGCGCTACAGACGTAGAATTAGATAAACAGGGACGAGTTAATATTTCCCAACCATTAATCGATTATGCAGGACTATTAAAGGACTGTGTAATAATTGGTACAGGAGATAGACTTGAGGTTTGGTCACAAGAGTCTTGGGAAAGTTTCTTTGATTCTACAAAAGACAGTATGTCAGACATAGCCGAGAATCTATTTAATGAAAGTGTGAACTTATGATAGAAAAACATGTCAGCGTATTATTGAATGAATCTATTTCCTCCCTAAATTTAAAAGAAAATAGTATTATAGTTGATGCGACATTAGGCTATGGAGGACACAGTAGTAGCATCTTAGATAGAATAAAAAAGGGTTATTTATTCGCCTTTGACCAAGATAGTGAAGCAATTCGGCATAGTACCGATCGTCTCTCTAAGGTCGGTACTAACTTCACTATCATCAAATCAAATTTTGTACACATGAAGGAAGAACTTAACAAACTCGGCATTGAAAAAGTTGATGGTGTGCTATTTGACTTAGGAGTTTCTTCTCCACAGTTAGATGATGCCGAAAGAGGTTTTTCCTATCATGAAGATGCTCGACTTGATATGAGAATGGATAGAGAACAAAAATTATCTGCATACGAAGTTGTAAATAATTATAGTAAAGAAGATTTAATAAGAATATTTACCAAATACGGTGAAGATAAATTTTCAAATAATATTGCTAAAAAAATTGTAGAGTATAGAGTTAATAAGCCAATAGAAACCACACTAGAACTTGTAGAAATAATAAAAACTGCTGTACCTATGAAATTTAGAATAGATAAGCATCCAGCTCGTCAAATATTTCAAGCAATTAGAATTGAAGTAAATCATGAATTAGATGTTATAGAACCTGCAATAAATCAGGCACTAGAACTATTAAATATAAATGGTCGTGTTGCAGTAATAACATTTCATTCGTTAGAAGATAGAATAGTAAAAAATATATTTAAAGAAAAATGTGCAATTGATCCTAAAGTAAAAGGATTACCTAATATTCCAGATGAATATTTACCTAACTTTAGATTAGTAGTAAATAAAGCAATAATTCCTAGTGAAAAGGAAATAAAAAACAATCCTCGAGCTAGAAGTTCAAAATTAAGAGTTATTGAAAAAATAAAATAGGAGAGTGTTTATGAAAAAAGTAAGAAAAAGAGTAAAAATTTCTAAATTTGAAAGACTAATATATACATTAGCTGTTCTTTTATTGGTAGCATCTCCTGTTACAATTGTATTTACAAAAGCAACTTTATCTAAAATAAACTTTGAAGTAGAAAAACAAAAAAGAGAGATTGCTATTCAAAAGAAAACAAATGAATCTTTGACAATGACTATTGATGAATTAGCATCTTTAACAAAGGTTCAAGAAGTTGCAGAAGAACAAGGATTGAGTTATAATAATAATAATATAAAATCTGTTAAAGAAGGTAACTGATTATTAGGAAGTGATATCTTGAAAAGAAAGAAGAGAAAAAACAATATTAAATATTCAAAACTATTTATATATGCCTCTCTTCTTTTATTTTGCCTAATGATTGGAAGAGTAATACAATTAGGATTATCTCCTAAAATAGACGGTATTAATTTGAAAAAACTTGCTAGTCAAAGAACTACAAGAACTGATATAGAAGAAGCAGAAAGAGGTACAATATATTCAGTAAACGGTGAAGTATTTGCTCAAAATGTTTCTTCATATAAATTAATTGCTTATTTAGATTCAAAACGTACTACAAACAAAAAAAATCCTCAACATGTAGTTAATAAAGAAGAAACAGCAGAGAAACTTGCTCCTATTTTGGAAATGGAAAAAGATGATGTTTTAAAATACTTAAATAAAGAAAATGTATATCAAACAGAATTTGGAATTAAAGGAAAAGGTTTAAATGAATTAACTAAAAAGCAAATAGAAGATTTAAATTTACCAGGATTAGATTTCATTGAAAGTTATAAAAGATATTATCCAAAAGGTGATTTTGCTTCATATGTAATAGGTTATACTAAGACAGATGATAATGGTATAACTAAAGGCGAAATGGGTATAGAAAAACAATACAATGATATATTAAAAGGTGAAAATGGATCTATTACATATCAAAAAGATTTAAAAGGATATAGAATTGCCAATACACCAGTAATTACAGAAGATGCAATTCAAGGAAAAGATATTTACTTAACAATAGATGAAAATATACAGTTCTTTATCGAACAAGCAATAAACAATTCTGATCATGATTATGATTGGGAATGGTTCACAATTACAGTTATGGACGCTAAAACAGGAGCTATTCTTGGAACTTCATCATCTCCTAGTTTTGATCCAAACAAAAGAGATATTTCAAACTATATGGACTTATTTTCACAAACTCCATATGAACCAGGAAGTACTATGAAAACATTTACTTATATGGCAGCTATGGAAAATGGTGTGTATGATGGTAATGAAACATATAAATCAGGTGTTTTTACCACATCAGATGGCACTGAAATAGGTGACTGGGACCGTACTGGTTGGGGTGTAATTAATTTTGATAAAGGTTATGCTATGAGTAGTAATGTAGGAGTAATAAATATTATCAATAGACATATGTCAAGTATGATGTTACGTCAATATTTTAGACGACTAGGTTTTGGTAGAAAAACAGGTATTGAATTACCAAACGAAAATAAAGGTAATCTAGAATTTAAATACGAAACAGAAATATACAATGCCGGATTTGGTCAAGGTATTACAACAACACCAGTTCAAAATGTAAAAGCAATGACCCCTCTAACTAATGATGGTATGTTACTTAAACCATATATAATATCTAAAATAGTAGATTCAACTACAAATGAAGTTATATTAGAAAATAAAAGAGAAGAGATTGATCGTGTTGCCTCAACTACTACAGTCCAAAAAATGATTAGTTTAATGGACGATTGTGTAAATGGTTATGGAAATACAGGAAGTGGTTATAGAGTAGATGGAGGAGAATTAGTTGGTAAAACAGGAACAGCTCAAATTGCTAGAGAAAACGGTGGAGGTTATTTATCAGGAAAAGAAGATATAATTTCATCATTCTCTGGAATTTATCCAAAAAGTAATCCACAAATAATTATTTATGCTTCAGTAAAAAGACCAAGTGGAGGAAGTCAAAGACCAGTTAGTAATGCTGTAAAAGAAATAGTAACAAATATATCTAAATACTATGGTAATAGTGATACATCTACATCTGATATTAAAATAAATAATTATAATGTACCAAGTCTAAAAAATAAAAAAATCGATACAGCAAAACAAATATTAGAAAAAAATAATATTAATTATATGATAATAGGTGATGGTTCAAAAATAATTGAACAATCTCCAAATCCAAAAGATGTTATAACTACATCTGATACCATATACTTAATAACGAACGGATCACATAAAGTACCTAATGTAACAGGATTATCTTCAAAATTAGCTAAAGATATATTAAATAAATTAGGACTTAAAGTAAACCTAGACGGAGTAGGTTATGTAATAGAACAATCAGTAGGTGAAAATACTGAAATTACAGATGGGATGGAAATAAATCTAAAACTATCTCCAAAATTTAATCCAGAATAAAAAGAGGTGATATTATGAAAAATATGATTAATATTAGAAATAGTATTATTGTAATACTGTGTATGACTATTATATGTATGACCATAGGATTTATAATTATGGCCGTAAAATTAAAAATAAAAAATGATAGTGTACAAGAATATAAAGTCATTTTTTCTGAAATAAAAAAAGCATCATCCATTAAAGGATCATCACAAGAACCAACATCTTCTGCAAAAATTCTTGATAATTCAAGTGAAATATCAATGAACTTCACATTAAATTCAATTCATGATGAAATAATATATATAGCGACAATAAAGAATGAAGGAACAATGCCTGCTGAAATAGTAGATATAATGGAAAGCCCTAATTATAATGATGAAAAGTATAAACAAGAAATACATCCGATAACAATATCTACAACAGACATAAAAGGTAAAATTATTCCACCAGGAGAAACACTAAATATTAAAATTATCGCATACTATAATCCTAGTAATAATAAACCAAAAACCTCATCAATAGACTATAAAATAGGATTGATTTCTAGATCAAGATAAAAGATATCATCTTTTATCTTTTATTGACAAAAAAAAGCATTTTTTTTATAATCAAATATAGGATGTGGCATAATGAAAAAGAAAAAAACAATTATAGTAGTATTGGGAATTATTATTGTTATCGCTACTTTCTTTATTGGAATAGGAATATATTTTAATAACTTAAGTAAACCAGAAAATATATTTTCAATTGCTATTAGTAAAATTGATAAAAAAATAAGTAAATATTTCTTAATTAATGATGATTTAAATATAGGTGATACAGTAGAAATAAAAGGAAATTTAGATTTTGATTTAGATAGTGAATATTTAAAAAATCACAAAAATGATACTAAAATAAATAAAAAAATTAACTTAATAAATAATTTAAATACATTAGATACAACTTTTTTACTTCAACAAGACAAGAAAAAACAGATAGCTAATTTAGAATTAAATCAAAAACTAGGTAAAGAAGAATTACTAAATACTAAACTTTATATTGCTAATTCAACTAAATATTATTATTTAAAAGATATAGATGATAATTATATAAATAGTGGAGGCATTAATTATTTTGAAAATATAAATAAAACTAATAACACAAGAGATAATATAAATTACATTCATAATTTTATTATTTCTTCAATTAAAAACAATTTAAAAAAAGAGTATTTTAATTCTAAAGAAGAAAAAATACTTATTAATAAACAAGAAAGAAAAGCATATGAAACTACAATAAAAATAGATGATAAAACTATTAATGAAATAATTGATGGAGTGTGTACTGATATAAAAAAAGATAAAAGAGCTTCTTCAATAATTAATAATATTGATAAAAATATCTTAAAACAAAAATTAAAACAAAAAATATTAAAACAAGATGAATATTATATGATTCATATATACACTACTAGAATAATTCATAGACCATTAAAATATCAAATAGAACACGTATATAAAAACAATATAGATACCTATGTATACGAAGGAAATAATTTTAAAGGTAAAGTATATTACATGAAAAATAATTTAATAAAATATCAAGGTGAAGTAAACTTTAAAAATAATGATATTTTATGTAAATTATATGATTCAAATCATAATTCTATAGGAGAATTTAGATTAGAAAAAAATAAATATGATACAACTATCAATTATTCATATGATTATAATAATAAAAAAATAGATTTTATTTATTCATCTAAATATACAAATATTAAAACTAAAAAAAGTTTTGATAATAAACAAAGTGCTTCATTCAAATATATAGATAATAAAGAAAGTAAAATAAATGGCGATATTTACCTAAATTTAAATGTATCTAATAAACCTGATATATTAATAGATACATCACAGGCAATATTAAAAACAAATCTAACTGACAAGCAAAAAGAAATATTAAAAACAAAAGGAGAAAAAATAAAAGAAAGAATAGAAAAATAGGAGTTATAAAATGAAAAAAGTAAAAAAGAAAATTAAATTTAAAGATTTTATTAATTCTACAATAACATTAAGTATTATATTTGTTTTATTACTAATACTAGTAATTGTCTTAACAGTTTTATGTTTTCAAAAAAATAAAGAATTAGAAAATAATGGTTTTGCTAATATGACTATACCAGTATATGAGTTAGGATCAAATTATGAATTTAGTATTAATGCAAAGACACTTTCTGAAACTGATGAATACATATTTAAAATAGTCAATTATCGAAAAGAGTTATTAAATATAGAGGAAATACCATATACAGTAGAAATAAAAAATGATACACAATCTACAGTAAAACTTACTATGAATAAATCTAAAAAAGATTTAATGAAAAAACAACAATCAACAATTCTAGATAGAAAAGTTCTATCCAGTAAAGAAAAAGAAAATATATATTATCACGTAAAAATTACAAAATATCATAAACTATCAAAAGATGATTTAATATATATAAAAATAACAAATTAATAAGACTTTTATAAGTCTTTTTAAATTGACTTTTAACAGTGAAAATGATAAACTAAAATAGTATAAAAAGGAGTTGAATAAGGCTATGCAAGATAACGTAAATAACAGAAAAATAAAGATTGAAAAAGATGGAGAAATTATTGAATGTGATATATTATTTACATTCGATAGTGAAGAGACAAATAAATCTTATATTGGATATACCGATAATAGTATAGCTTCAAATGGAAGAAAAAATATTTTTATTTCATCATATAATCCATTTGATTTAACTCAAAAATTAGAGAATATAACTGATGATAGGGAATTATCTATGTTTCAAGACATATTAAAAAAATTTGATGAAGAAGCAAATAATGATAACTAGGAGGCTTATATGAATAATGAAGAATACAAAAATGAAGTAGTTGTAGATGAAATATTTAGTGGTTCATTTATAATTGATCAGCCACTTTCTGAACAAGAACAAAAAGAAAAAATATATGCCTTAATGGAAGAAGCTGGAATTAAAATAGAAAATAAAGATGATTTAATAATTGGCTATGATGGAGTAGAAGATCAAAATGGAATAAGTGAAACACAAACAACTAAATTTGTAGTATATAAAAAGAGTATAAAAAAAGTAAAAAATACTAAAGATAATGAAGTAGAAGAATTAAAAAAACAATTAGAAGAATTAAAAAGTTTAAGAAATAAATTATCTAAAAAGAATTATAGTTCTAATAGAGTTGAAAAACTAACAAGAAAAACAGAAAAAATAAAAAAACAAGCAATAAAAGATGATTCGATAAAAAATCTAAATAATTCATTAGAAAAGATTGATTTAGAAATAAATAATATTGAAAAAAGAATGAAAAAAGATGCAATCTCTTATGAGAAATGTTATAAAGACTTAAAAGCTATAATTGAAAATGAACAAAAAATATTAAATAATACTAATTTATATAAAGAAGAAGAATTAAGAGAAATAGAAGAAGAATATACTAGATTAAAATTAGAAGTAAATGAAAAATCTCTTGAAATAAAGAAGAAAATAGATACAAACAAAAAGATGCTTACAAGTTTAAAAAGAAAGAAAAATTCTATTAAACGAGATATAGAAAGAAAAGATGCATTAGGGTTAAGTTATAAAGAATATGAAGATTTAACTTCAACTGTCAGAAAAAGAAAAATAATGAATGCTATATTGGCAAGGAAGGGCTTAGATTCAATTATTTCTAAAAAAGCAACAGAAAGAACAAAAGAAGAGAAAAAAATAATAAAAGAAGCAAAAGAAGAAATAATGAAAGAAATTGCAGAATATAAAAATAATAATCAAGATGCTAGTATATTAGAAAGCATTGAAGTATTATACTCATTAGACATAAATTATAAAAAAGTAAAAAGTCCTAGAGTTACAATTCTAACAGAAGAAGAATTTAATAACTTAAAAAGAAGAGTTAATGATATTCCAGGAAAGATAATATCATCAGACAACAAATCAGAAGAAGTTGATTATATTCCAGAAAAACAACCTGAAGATTTAAATGATATTGGAGAAAATATTTCTATTGAAGATGTTCTTGATAATCCTATAAGTGAAAAAATAACTATATTAAGAATACCTGAAACTAATAAACTATATGTAAGAGAATATACAATAGATAAATTAGGATTAAAACCAATAGGTGAAGGAATAAAATTAGATAATAGTACATGTTATGAAATAACACAAGAAGATAAAAATTATATAATAGAAAATGCTAATATTTCTTCTTCATATATTGTTGAAATTAAAGAAGTAGAAAACAAAAAAAGTGATATAAACGAAAAAATAACTATATATAAAAATAATAATTCTTTTTATGCTAATACATATTTAATTCAAAAATTCGGATTGAACCCAATTGGCTTTGGTGTAAAAATAAATAATATACTATGTTTTAATATTTCTGAAGAAGATAAAAATAATATAATTGAAAATGCAAATAAATCAACTCATCCATATACTGTAGAAATAAAAGAAGAAGCAGTAGATGAATTAGAATCATTTAATTACAAAAATGAAAAAGTTTCTTCAAGTTTTCTTCAAGAATTAAAAAATAATGAATATGGATATAATGTTATAAAAACAATGCCAGATGATATGGTAAATACTATTATAAGTGATAAGGAACTAGATGAAATGTTTTCTAAAGCAATAGAAGAACTTGAATATACAAAAAATAAATAAAAGAGAATTTTCTCTTTTATTTTTTTGCTATAAACTATAATTATATTATTTGACTTTTTTATAAATTGTAAATATAATAAGTTCTGAGGTGTTAGTCATGAATATTGATTATAACTTATACAAAATATTTTTACATTTATATGAAGAAAAAAGTATATCAAAAACAGCAAATAAGTTATATGTATCTCAACCCGCAATCAGTTATAGTTTAAAAGAATTAGAAAACAGTCTAGGCTATAAATTATTTTATAGAAATTCTAAAGGTATAGAACCTACACTAGAAGCAAAAGAATTATATAATTATATATCTACAGCTTTCAATATATTAACAGATGCAGAAGAATACGTAAAAAACTTAAATAATTTAAATGTTGGAAATATAAAAATAGGTATTCCATCACATATAGGATATATATTCTTAACAAAATATATAAAACCATTTATAAAAGAGTATCCAAAAATTAAATTTGAAATAATATCAAAAAGTATGTCAGATATGATTGAAATGTTAGAAACAAGAAAATTAGATATGGTTATTGGTGTTATATCAAAAAATACTAACGAAAAAATAAAAAAAATAAATATATTAAAACTAAATAATTGTTTTGCATATAATAAAAAAATATTTAAAAACATAAAAATTAAAAACCTTGAAGATATTACTAAATATCCACTTATACTACCAGATACAACGACACCAACTAGAATTAAGTTAAATACTTATATGGAAAATAAAAATATAATATTAAATCCAATAATAGAAACTACCACAACAGAAGTAATGTTTGAAATAGTAAGGGAAGGAATTGGAATTGGTTATTTTCTAAAAGACGCTGTGGATATGCAAGTTGATAAAGATGATTATGAAATAATTACATTTAATAATACATTACCAGAAACAGAAATAACCCTAGCATATATAGATGAATATCTTCCAATTGCTTCAAAAAAATTTATAGAAAAATTGAAATAGAAAAAAGTTATCTTTTTTCTTTTTTTTTCATAATTTTTATTGAGGTGAATTATGTTTCTTCAAAAGATAAATAAAAGAATAAAAATAATACTTTTACTATGTATGATTCCACTTTTTTCAATAATATTAAAAGTATTTTATATTCAAGTATTTGAATATAGAAAACTAAATACAAAAGCAAAAGATTTATGGAGTAGAAATTTAACTATTCAAGCCGATAGAGGTAAAATATTAGACAGAAATGGAATTGTTTTAGCAGATAATTTAACGACAACTTCATTAGTTTTAATACCAAATCAAATAAAAGATAAAGAAAAAACTACAAAAGAATTATCAGAAATTTTAAATATAAGTTATGAAACTATGAAAAAGCATGTCTATAAAAAAACATCAATAGAAAGAGTTCATCCAGAAGGTAGAAGATTATCATATAAAAAAGCAGATAAAATAAATTCATTAAAGTTAGATGGCGTTTACTTAGTGAAAGAATCAAAAAGATACTATCCATATAATGATTTATTGTCCCACACATTAGGATATGTTGGGATAGATAACCAAGGATTATCAGGATTAGAATTACAATATGATAAATACTTAACTGGAAAAGATGGGGCAATAAAATACTTTAGTGATGCCCATGGAAATAATTTAAATATGACAGATGTGTATGTATCACCTACAAGCGGAATGAATATTAATTTGACAATTGATATAAATATTCAGAAATCATTAGAAAGAGAAATGGATAATATAAATGACATGTTTTCCCCTGATATGGCATTAGCTATAGTTATGAACCCAAAAACTGGAGAAATACTTGGAATGGCTTCAACTCCAGACTATAATCCAAATAACTATAAAAAGTATAATGTTGAAACACTAAGTAGAAATTTACCAATTTGGGCATCATACGAACCAGGTAGTACATTCAAAGTAATTACTATGTCATCTGCAGTAGAAGAAAAAGTTGTAGATATATTTAAAGATCATTTCTATGATTCAGGGAAAGTCAAAGTAGATGGAAGTACATTAAAATGTTGGAAAAGTCATGGCCATGGAGATCAAACATTTCTAGAAGTATTGCAAAATTCTTGTAATCCTGGATTTGTAAAACTTGGTCAATTATTAGGTAAAGAAAGATTATTCTCGTATATTGATAAATTTGGATTTGGAGAAAAGACAGGTATTGATTTAAGTGGTGAAGGAACTGGAATAGTTTTCCCACTGGAAAGAGTAGGGAATGTCGAACTAGCTACCTCAGCATTTGGACAAGGACCTAGTGTAACTCCAATTCAACAAGTAACAGCCGTTAGTGCAGTAGTAAATGGGGGATACCTTTATAAACCATATATAGTAAAGGATATTAGTGATAACACAAATACAGTAGTAAAAGAATATAAAAAAACATTAAAAAGAAAAGTAATAAGTTCAAAAACATCATCTATTATGAGAATAGCCTTAGAAAATGTAGTTGCTAAAGGAGGAGGAAAAAGTGCATATATAGAAGGATATAGAATTGGAGGTAAAACAGGAACAGCTCAAAAACAAGAAAATGGTAGTTATTTAGTAAATAACTATATTATGAGTTTTATGGCCATAGTTCCTTCAAATGATCCAGAAGCAGTATTGTACCTTGCTATTGATAATCCAAAGCATACTGCTATGCTTTCTAGTTATACAACAACACCAATTGCTAGACGTATATTATTAGATATAATAGACACTTTAAAAATAGAAAAACAACCAGATGAAATAACTAAAGATTTAGAGTGGAATGATAAAATTACATATGAAGTTCCAAATGTTATTGGAATGACTAAAGAAGAAGCAAAAAAAACTCTTTTCAATTTTCAAATTGAAAGTGAAGGTGAAGGAAATATAGTATTTGAACAATCTCCAAAAGCAGGAGAAAAAATAGAAGACCAAAGTAAAGTAAGAATTTTATTAAAATAACTATATTTAAAAATAAAAAGTATGATAAAATTAACTTGGTGATACTATGGATCAAACTATTGGAGAAAAGGGTGGATATAACGATCGTAAAAGACAATTAAATATCCAAAAAAAGAAGAAAAAGAAGCAAGAAAAAGAACTAGAAGAATTAGAAAAACAAGTAAAAATAAAACAAAGATATACAATTATTAAAACAATCCCAATCATAATAACAGGGATAACTTTAAAAGAACTTTTTAGTAAAAAAAGAAATACCAAAAAAGAATCTAAAAATAATATATTAAAAAAAATAACACTCGAACCTAATGAAGATAAAAATAAAGAAATAGTTGTTATTATAGAAAAACAAAATAAAGAAAAAATAAAAGTATTAAAAGAAATTAAACCAAAAGAACTAAAAAATATCGACAATAATAAAAAAACTATAAAAAATAAAATTTCAGTAGAAAAAGAATATAATGTATCATTAAATAAAACTCCAGTAGAAATAAAATATAATGTATTATCAAACAAAACTAATATTATAAAAAAAAATAATAGAGAGAAAACTAAGAATAATTTTCAAATAAAACAAAAACCAAAAGAAGAGTTTCAAGAATTAACTATATCTCAACAAGAAAAATTAGAAAAACTAAAATCAAGAAAAATAGTTGATGTATATGAAAAACAATTAAAAGAAATAAGATATGAATTAAGAAATTTAATTTTAGATTATAAAATATTAGTAGATACAGAACAAAAAATAACTGAAAGTAAAGAAGCAGAAATATTAATTGAAAAATTAAACTATATCATTCAAAAATTAGAAAAATTAAAAGATAAAATCGATATTGATAATATAGATAAATATGATGATAACTATCTATATACACTAATAGAAGAATACTTAGAAGAATTCAAAGATGAAAAAATAATAAAAAAAATAAAAGATTCAGAATTATATATTACAATATCTAAAAAAATAGATGAATTAGATAAAAAGAAAGATATATTAAAAAAGAATATAAAAGAAAAAAAAGAATCACTAGATGTAAGAGATAAACAATTAGAAGATTTAAAAGAAAAATATTATGATATAGATAAAGTTAATAAAGAACTATATGAATTTCAATTACAGCAAGCATCTATTTTAAAAGAAATAAGACAAAGAATAGATAATGCTTCAACAGTCAGTGAAAAAGTTAAAATAGAAATGGAAGCTATGAGTTATCAAAGTAGTAGATTATTAAGAAGATTAACTTTAGCTTTACTATTTCCTGGTGTTAGGACTTCAAAAAGAATGGCTACATTAACAGCAGCATACATGTATTTTTCAAGAGAATTACTCAATCCTAAAACAATAACAAAAAAATATAAAATTATAAAAGTAGCTGACTATAGTAAAGATATAGAAAAAAATATAGATAGTATTGATGAAGCAAACTTTTTACTAAGAAAAACATCTAAACAAGTAAATAAATTAATAAGTTTAATTAAAACAGATTTTAAAGAATATATAGGTGTTATTAAAGAATGTGATCAATTATTATATAATTTAGAAAATATAAAAAACAGTTTAAAAGAAAAAGAATATGAAATGGAAATAATTAAACAAAAAGAACAAAAAGAATTAGAAAGAAACAACATGAAAGTGTTAACAAAAGGAGAATATCCAATGTAAATTAAATGTAAATAAAATTTAAATTGTCATATTATTTATTTAATTATGATATAATGTTTTGAGAACGGAGTGATGTAATGTTACTACTTACAAAAGCAATATTTGCTATAATGATTGGTTTTTTAATATCCACAGTTTTAGGATTAATAATGCTACCAATATTAAGAAAATTTAGAGTAGGACAAAAAATATCCATTTTTGTAGGAGAAGCACATCGTAAAAAAGAAGGAACTCCTACAATGGGTGGTTTGATATTTATATTACCAACCATTGTCGTTACACTTGGATTAATAATAACAAATAAAATAAGTTATACATCTAATTTAGGAATAGTTTTATTGGTATTTATAGGTTATGCATGTATTGGATTTTTAGATGACTTTTTATCAATTAGAAAAGGAAATAATGAAGGATTAACAACATATCAAAAATTATTCATGCAAGTATTAATTGCTATTGGTTTTTTCTATATATACATGAGAAGTGGAGGACAAACAGCATGGGTTGTTGGAACACTTCACATCGATATAGAATTTGGATGGTTATATGGACTTGTAATATTATTTATTTTAGTAGGAGCATCAAATGCAGTTAATTTGACTGATGGACTAGATGGGTTAGCAGGAGGATTATCAGCAATAGCTTTCATAGCCTTTGCCCTTATATCCCTTTCTGTAGGTTTTGAAGATATAGGAATATTTAGTTTAATATTAGTAGGATCACTAGTAGGATTTCTAATTTATAATACACATCCTGCTAAAGTATTTATGGGTGATACAGGTTCTTTAGCACTTGGTGCTGTAATGGGCGCAATTGCTATATTAACACATAGAGAATTAACATTATTAGTTGTTGCTGGAGTATTTGTAATTGAAACATTAAGCGTTATACTACAAACATTCTGGGTACAGGTATTGCATAAAAAACTATTTTTAATGACTCCAATTCATCATCATTTTGAAAAATTAGGATGGAGTGAAACAGACATAGTTAAATTATTCTGGGTAGCTGGATTAATATTATCAATGTCTGGAATTATATTTGGAGTTTGGGTATAAAAACACTTGTTTATTTAAGTGATTTTTAGTAGAATATTTCTAGGGAGTGATTATATGTTACAAGATATTATATTAGTAGTTGTAGGATTAATAATTGGTATTGTAATAGGATTTTTTGGAGCAAGATTGTATATGAAAAAATATCTTAAGAAAAATCCCCCAATTAATGAAGATATGATAAAAACATTAATGATGCAAATGGGAAGAAAACCAAATCAAAAGCAAATTAATCAAATGATGAAATCAATGGAGAAATATCAATAGATATTTCTTTTTTAGTATATAATAATTATGATATAATATTTTTATTAATGGATGTGATGTTATGAAAGATTTTAAAGAAAAATTAGCACTTGTTCCTACTAAACCAGGTAGTTATCAAATGAAAAATAAAGATGGAGTAATTATCTATGTAGGAAAAGCAAAGAATCTTCAAAGAAGACTTAGAAGTTATTTTACAAGAACTGTAACAGGAAAAACAAAAATGTTAGTAGAAGATATTGATGATTTTGAATACATTGTTACATCTAGTGAACTAGAAAGCTTAATATTAGAAATAACTTTAATTAAAAAATATGACCCTAAATATAATATACTTCTTCGTGATGATAAATCATATCCATATATAGAATTAACTAATGATAAATATCCAACTTTAAAAGTAGTAAGAAATGTAAAAAGAAAAAAAAATAAGAATTATTTATATGGACCATATCCAAATGTAGGTGCAGCCAGAAAAACAGTCAACATGATAAATAGAGTATATCCATTAAGAAAATGTGATCCTATAAAAAAAGATTTATGCCTTTATTATCATATAAATGAATGCTTAGGTTATTGTAAAAAAGAAATAGACCAAAATATAATAAATAATATGAAAAAAGAAATAATAACATTCTTAAAAGGCGATCCTACACATATTACTGAAAAAATAAAACGTGAGATGAATAAAGCAAGCGAAGCTATGAACTATGAAAAAGCTCAAGAATTAAAAACAATGTTAGAAGATATTGATATAGTACTAAAAAGACAAAAAATTGATTTAAATAATAATTATAATTTTGATATAGTAAATTATTATCATGATAATAATTATTTAAGTATAGAAATATTTTTTATAAGAAATGGATTATTAGTAGGAAGACATAATGAAATAATATCTTCATTAGGCGATATATCAAATGAAATAATTGAATATTTAATAAAATTTTATGATAAAGGAATACTACCACATGAATTATTAGTACCAATAGATATAGATAAAGAGTTATTAAGTAACTATTTTAATATTAAAGTAAATAATCCTCAAAAAGGTAAATTAAAAAGTTTATTAGATTTATGCTTAGAAAACGCAAAAGAACAAATGGATTTAAAAGAAGAAACACTTAAAAAAGACGATGATGAAAGATTACATGCTTTAGAAGAATTAAGAAAATTATTAGGATTAAATTCATTAAGAAGAATGGAATCATTTGATAATTCTCATTTATTTGGTACTTTCTATGTAGGTGGTATGGTTGTATTTGATGACTTTTTACCTAATAAAGAATTATATAGAAAATATAAAATATCTACAGAAGTAAAAGATGACTTATCTGCAATGAAAGAAGTAATATATAGAAGATATTTTAAAACACTAATGGAAGAAGAATATACTCCAGACTTAATAGTAATGGATGGTGGTAAACTGCAAATAAGTGTCTGTAAAGAAGTATTAGATTCATTAGGATTAAAAATACCTATAATTGGTTTAGTAAAAGATAAAAATCATAGAACTAATTATATAATGAATGAAAACTATGATATACTAGAAGTAGATAAAGATTCAAAACTATTCTTATTTTTAACAAGAATACAAGAAGAAGTTCATAGATATGCTATTACATATCATAGAAATATTAAAGCCAAGGGAGCATTATCTAGTATGTTAGATGTAGTTCCAGGTATAGGAGAAGTAAGAAAGAAAGAATTACTAAAAAAATTTGGATCTTTAAAGAAAATGAAAGAAGCATCTTTAGAAGAATTACAGAATGTAGTAGGAAAAGATGTTGCAGAAAAATTATATAATTATTTAAAAGAGGTATAAATATGAAGAATAACAAAGGATATACATTAATTGAAATATTAGGAACAATAACAATAATTTCTATACTATCTATTGTAGCTGTTGGCGCATACACTAAGTATTTAGAATCAGCTAGACAAAAAGCATATGACACATTAGCTAAATCAGCATCACATGCCGCAAGTGAATATGTAATGGATCATGTTGGTATAGATAGTGTAACATTAGAAGAATTAACAGAAGGAGATTATTTAGAAACACCTACAGATCCTGGAAGCAAAGGATCAATATGTGATGGAAAAGTAGATATAATATATCAAACTAATTCTAATGCATTAGATACTGAAGAATATGATGTAACAATATGCTGTACGAATTATAGATATAGATATCACTTTCCAGGAGGAGATAAACACGTGACTACATGTCCAACAGAATAGGATGTGAAACAATGAGTAAAATACAAATAATGGATGAAGTTTTAGCTAATAAGATAGCTGCAGGAGAAGTAGTAGAAAAAACTATGAATGTAGTTAAAGAATTAGTTGAAAATTCAATAGATGCCAAATCTTCTGAAATAACAATTAAATTAGTAGATTCAGGTGTAAAAGAAATAGAAGTGAGTGATAACGGAATAGGAATGGATAGAGAAGACGCTAAATTAGCATTTTCTCGTCATGCAACATCTAAATTAAAAAAATTAGATGATTTATTCTATATTGAATCATTAGGTTTTCGTGGAGAAGCACTCCCATCTATTGCTAGTGTATCCAATGTAAAATTAAAAACAAGTGACGGAAAAAAAGGCACATTAATTACTATTAATGGAGGAAAAGACTTAAAAATAGAAAATACTGATCTTCAAAATGGTACTACTATTACGGTATCTGATTTATTTTATAATACACCTGTAAGATTAAAATACTTAAAAAATCTATATACAGAACTAGCTTATATAGTAGAATATATTAATAAAATGGCTTTATCTTATCCAAATATTAAATTTACTTTAATTAATAATGATAAAGTATTATTATGTACTGATGGAAGTGGAGATTTATTAAAAGTAATATACGAAATATACGGAGTAGATATTACTAAAAAAATGATACCGATTGATGGAGAAAATGACGATTATTATGTTCATGGATATATATCATATCCAGAAGTTACTAAAGGTACAAGAAACTCTATCACAACATTAGTAAACGGAAGAGTAATAAAAAATAATGAACTTAATAAATGCATAATAGATTGTTATCATACATACATTCATAAAGATAGATATCCAGTAATTATACTAAACATTGATGTAGATCCAATACTAATAGATATTAATATTCACCCAACTAAAATGGATATTAAATTTTCTAAAATGGATACATTAAAAAAATTAGTTGAAAAGTTGATTTTAGAAAAACTAGAAAACATTAATTTAATTCCAGAAGTATCAGTAAGAGATAATTATTCAATAAGTGAAGTAAGTCGTCAAATACATAAACAAGTAGAAGAAAAAGAAGAAATAATAGATAAACCTAGTTATGAAGAAATAAAATTAGATTTTGAAGTTCAAGAAGAAGAACAAAAATATAATGAAGAAATAAAAGAAGATTTACCATTTGAAATAGAAGATACTCCTAGAGTTAAGAAAATGTATCCAATAGGAGTAGTATTAAAAACTTACATAGTTGCAGAAAATGAAGATGGAATGTTTTTGATAGATCAACATGCTGCAGCTGAGCGAATTAACTTTGAAAAAATAATGAAACAAATGAAAGAAAAACCAATAATTATAGATTTATTAGTTCCAATAAGAATAGAATTAAGAGGCGATGAATTTATTCTAGCTAAAGAAAGATTTAACTTATTAGAAGAATATGGTTTTTCTATAGATGAGTTTGGAGAAAACACACTTTTAGTAAGAAGTCATCCTAATTGGATACCAGAAGAAAAATCTGAAGATATAATAAGAAAACTAGTAGATATTATAATAGAAAAAGGTAAATTTGATTTTGACCAGTTTATTTGGAGAATAGCCGCAACGACAGCATGCAGAATGTCAGTAATGGCAGGAGATTATATCTCTAAAGAAGAACAAGAATGGATCCTAGAAAATATAAGATATTGTGATAATCCATTTACTTGTCCTCATGGAAGACCATCTATAATAACTTATACTAAATATGAACTAGAAAAACTATTTAAACGTCAATTAGATTAATTGACGTTTTTATTATATTTATACTATAATAAACCTGAGGTGTTACTATGGAAGACATTATAGTAATAGTAGGTCCAACAGGAGTAGGTAAAACAAAACTTTCTATAGAACTTGCTAAAAAAATAGATGCCGAAATAATTAATGGAGATAGTGTAGCTATTTATAAAGAATTGAATATAGGTAGTGCCAAACCAACAATAGAAGAAATGGATGGAATACCACATCACTTAATAGATATAAAAGAAGTAGAAGATAACTATTCAGTATTTGATTATCAAAAAGATGTAAGAAGATTAATTGAAGAAATAAATAGTCGAAAAAAAAGAATAATTATAGTAGGTGGAACTGGTCTTTATATAAAAGCTGCCCTTTATGATTATAAATTTACTGAAGGTACTACATATAATATGTATGAAGATTTAACTAATGAAGAAATACTAGATAAAATAAGTTCTTATGACTTATATCTATCATCCAATCTAGAAATAAATAATAGACAAAGATTAGTTAGAATATTAAATAAACTAGAAAACAACGAAGAAATAACTAATAATAAAGATAAACTACTTTATCCTATTAAAGTCATAGGACTAACTACTGATAGAGATAATTTATATGAAAGAATTAATAATAGAGTAGATAAAATGATTGAAAATGGTTTATTAAATGAAATTAAATCATTAAAAGATAGATATAAATCTTCTAGAATACTAAATAGTGCAATAGGGTATAAAGAGTTTTATGATTACTTATACAACTCTAAAGACCTAGATGAAGTAATTGCCAACATAAAACAAAATTCAAGAAGATTTGCCAAAAGACAATACACTTTCTTTAATCATCAATTTCATACTCAATGGTTTAATGTTAATTTTAACAATTTCAATAACACCATCGATGAAGTATATAATTACATAAAAAAAGAAACTAATTAATGATTAGTTTCTTTTACTTCTAAAAATATATTTTCATCAAATTTATGCTGTGTTTTTTCCATATTTAATAATTTATTAGTATCTATTAATAAGTAATCTTGACTTAAATAATCAATTCCATCACTAGCAACAGGATCATCCCAAGTAAGATCTATATGATACCACTTATCATTTATTAACACAACATTCCATATATGCATATGAGAAGATATACGAAAACTTTTTAAATTCATTTTTTCTAAAAACAATTGCATTAAGTCTGTATAACCACCACATATCGCATAACCTTCAAATAAAGGACCATAAGCAATATCAGAACGATAATTAATAATATTTCTATCACTTCGATCAGAATCATATTTACTGTTATTAATAATATAATCATGGAAAGTTTTAATATTATCTTGAGCAGACTTATCTTTATCATATAATTCATTATAGATTTTATCAACTTTATTATTTATTTTTGAAATATCATCTTTATTATATGGTCTAACTATTTTAATAGTAATTTTACCTAAGTTATCAAATTCAGTTTCAATATTTGAAAAAGCATTATAAGGATGTACATAATTATTAATATTTGATAATAATGTTTGATCATTCGCAATCGCTTCTACATCATTAAGACAATCACTATATTTATTTTTAGGACAATAAAAAGTAAATTCGTCTTTACCAGAATTTATTACTGTATAATATACATTCAATAAATCTTGATAATCACTAGGTACTTTATTATCAATATTTTGTACAAATAAAAAATCATAATCTCTATAATATTCATTTTTATCACTAATTACTACCTTAGAGTCATTTGAAGTAAAATAAGTCTTAAATATAGTAATTATACTATCCTGTTTTAAAAAAACAACACCTGTTAATATTAATAAAAGAGATACTGTAAATAATAATCTACCAATTTTTTTCATGCTCATCTATCCTTTATTTAATTTTACTACTAAATTAGTATTAAAGTAAATAAAAAAACCAATTAATTATAATTGGCTTTTTATTCCATACCATTTTTCATTTTAGTTAATCTTGATTTTAATCTAGCAGCTTTATTCTTATGAATTTTACCACTGCTCATTGCTTTATCGATTCTTTGAATAGCGATATTTAAATTATTACTTGCTGTTTCTTTATTTCCAGCTTTTACTTCTTTTTCGAACTTTTTAATAGCAGTTTTCATGCTAGCAGTAATTAATGTATTAACATCTGCTTTTTTAGCATTAGAACGCATACGTTTTTTAGCACTTTTAATATTTGGCATAATCTCACCTCTCTTTTGTAAACAAGTTAATTCTATCAAATAATTTAAAAAAAAGCAAATAAAATTAATAATTTTGTAAATATTATTAATGGTGATTTAATGCATAAAATAAATATAAATGATAATAAGATCAGAACAGACTTAATAATTGATAAAGAAATAAGTAAAAATAATTATAAAATAATTGATAAATCAAATAATTTAAAAGTATTAAGAAATACTAAAAATAAAATTCACTATACTACAATATTTTATAATGATATAACTGATAAAGATAATTTTAAAAACGTAGAAAAAGTATTTGTAAAAGAACTAAATAAATATATCAAAAAAACAAACAATGAAACAATTCTCATCGTAGGATTAGGAAATAATAAATCAACACCAGATTCTTTAGGACCTAATACAATAGACAATGTTTTAGTAACAAGATATTTATTTAAAGAAAAGAAAATAGAAGAAGGATATAGTAATGTATCAGCATTTAATCCCAATGTAATGGGAAATACAGGTATAGAAACATCTAAAATAATAAAAAGCTTAATAAAAGAAATAAAAGCAACAAAAGTAATAATAGTAGATTCATTAAAAACTAATAATATGAATAGATTAGGTAAGACAATCCAAATAACAGATCAAGGAATATTTCCAGGTAGTGGAATAAATAATAATAGAAAAGAAATAAGTAAGAAAACAGTAGGTTGTGATGTAATCGCTATAGGCATCCCAACTGTTTTAGATATAAAAAGTCTAGTATCTGAAATAGATGAAAACGAAAACTATATTGTTACCCCAACAAATATAGATTTTTTAATATTAAAACTTTCTTTATTACTAAGTAATGGATTAAACATTTCACTACATAAAAATTTTATTCGACAAAATAATATATAAATGTGATTTATATTTTATTTGGTGATTATATGAAAAATTTAAAGAAAAAACTAAGAATAAAAAGATTATTCTTATTAACTATGCTTTTAATTGGAGTAATTATCAGTTATAAAAAAATGGAATCATCAAAAATTAAAATAAAAGATAAAGAATTTACTAATTTAATTATTAATAATACATATAATTATCAAAAAGAAAATATTGTAAAGCAAGTAGTAGATAACACAATAAGAAAAACTGATCCAATAAAACTAATGAAGTATGATTATCAAAAGTATATTAATACTAATGATACAAAAGAAGTAATAAATGAAGAAACTAATCCGATTATATATTTATATAATACTCATCAAAGCGAAGAATATAAACCAAGTAATTATGCAGAATTTAGCGTTAATCCAACAGTTATTATGAATAACTATATATTAGAAGATATTTTTAATAAAAATGGCTATAAAACAATAGTAGAAGAAAAATCAATTAAAGAAGTGTTGAATAATAATAATTGGAATTATACTAATAGTTATAAAGCCAGTAGAATATTTTTAGAAGACACTATTATAAAATATCCTAGTTTAAAATATTTTATAGATATACATAGAGATAGTGTTAGTAAAGATAAAACTACTATAACTATAAAAGATAAAAATTACGCAAAAGTATTATTTATAGTTGGATTAGAAAATCCAAAATATCAAGATAATTTATATTTTACTGAAAGAATTAATAATAAAATAAATGAATTGTATCCTGGATTAAGTAAAGGAATATATAAAAAATCTGGTCCAGGAGTAAATGGAATATATAATCAAGATTTTTCTCCATACACAATACTAATAGAAATAGGTGGTTATGAAAATACAACTACTGAAGTATTAAATACGACAATAGCCTTTTCCAAGTGTTTTATGGAGGTCATAAATGAATAAAGTATTTAAATTATTAGGAATAGTTATAATAATTTTATTTTTATCACTATATTTTAGTAAATACAATAATGAATATTATGAAAATAAAAATGATCTAACAGAAGAAGCTATTAAAAAATATGAAAAAGATTTAAAAGAAGGTAAAAAAATAATTCCAAGTGAATATATACCAAAAGAAAAAGATTATAATAATACAGTATCTAGAATGGGTATGAAAGCATCAAGAATAATAGAAAAAATAATAAATAATAGCGTAAAATATGCAGTTAAATATATAGATAACTCCTCATAAAGTTGAAAATACATTGATTTCATGGTATGATTAAGACAATTTAGAGGAGGAATTTATCCATGAAAAACAAACCTTTATTAAATATTAATTTAAAAGAATTAATTAAGTATTGTAGTTTGAATAATAAAAGAGAAGATTTTATTATTAACGATTTTAGATTAAAAAATAGAGAAAATATTCATAAGGTATTCAAATATCAAAAATTTAATGATGATTTTACTGATTGGATTACATTTAACAGTAATGGTAAATTTACACCATGTTATGATGAGTTTTTAACTAAATTAGAAAAAATTCTTAATATTCCAGAACAAAAAGATAGTGATGAATTAACAGAAAAATTAACAGAAAGATTAAAAAAATTAAGAGTACTCGCAGATAATGCTGATTTACATAATGAATTTCCAATAATATATAAAGATTACCAAGAAGGAAAAAAACTAATCAAAGAATTAGAAATAATGAAAAAAAATGAACCTATATATGAAGAAGTAATAAAAGAAGATGAACACTATTACTATTCTTGCGGTCTAAGAAGAGATTTATATAATTTTATTACTACACAAATAGAACTGTATAAAAGAATGATTAATGATAGAAATAAGTATAAAGAACAAATTAAAAAAATTACTTATAATGACTATCTAGAAAAACATTTTGATATGGATAAAGTTAACTTATATATGATAAACAAATACCTAGAATTATGTGAGAATAGTAATGATAGAGATTTACTATTAAAATATTATAAAGAAATGAAAAAATATTTAAAATCTAATCCAAGAAGAGATATATCAATTAATATTAAAAATAAAAAAATAAACTTTGATACTATTGTATTAAGAATAATTGAAATAGAGAAAAAACTAACTCGCGCTAATGGAGAAGTAGAATGGGTATTTGCTCCAATAGGAATAAAAAATGTAAAAAAAGAAGGTACTCCAAGAGAATACAGTATGGATTCTGAAACATACAATAGATGTATGAGAATAGGAAAACTAAAACAATATTTTGATTTAAATAGCCCATATAGTATAAAATTATATGGACAATTGAAGTATAAAGGTTATGTTGCTTATATATATGATAATGGTTCTGTTGTATTAGATACATTATATAACAGTGATTATCCATCTACTGCCATAGGTAATGCCGCATTCGTAATGCCTGCATCAGCATTTGAAATAGTAAGTGGATTAAATAAATCAGAATTAAGAATCAATTCATTAGTAACTAAAATAAATCATACAGATACATTCTTAGAAAGAATAGAAAATATTATTAATCAAGAAAGAGACGATAGAGAAAAAGAAATAGCTCATGAACTAATAAAAAAATATAAAAAATAAAAACAAGTTTTAAACTTGTTTTTTTTATTGATATAATTCTTTTTTAATAGAATCAAGATTCTCTTTCATAATAGAAATATAATCTTTCTTTTCACTACGTTCTTCATCAGAAATATTATCTAATCTATGAAGTTCAATGATATTTAAATCAGAATAATTATTTTTTAAATTATTAGCATTTTCATTTAATTCTTCACCCTTAAATATAAATATATAACTAACACTACCATTATCTATCATATTTTCTGCATCAGTTATTATTTTTTGAGTAGAATTTTCATCAATACATATTACATTAAGACCAAACTTTTCCAAATAATTTAAAGCACTATCTGCTACAATAATATTTTTGTTATCAGTAGAATCAACAGCTAAACGATATTCTGCATCAATTTCGCTTAACTCAATTTTTAATTTATCATAACTTTCATCAACGTCTTTTTTTAAATACGAACTAGATGCATACTCTGATAAACTACGTCTTACATTTTGACTCATCATTAATAAAGATGATGGATTTAACCATAACTCTTCAGGTGAATATTCAGTTTCAAGTACATAAGCTGTATCTATAATTCTAAGATCAGGATTAATAGCAAGTAATTCTAAAGCAAGTTTTCTTTCCTTTTCAATTACACCATTATATACAAATAAATCCTTAGTAGCATATTCTTTTTTTCTTTTCTTACTAATTTTATATTTACTTATATCAACACCATCAGGATATATTGAAGTAATAGTAGAATGATTAGCGTATAAACTTTTAACAATATATTCATTTGGATAATTAGTAACAATAATTTCAATATTGTCCATACTATCATTAGTACAACCACTAACAAAGAATGGAATAATTAATATAAATAATAAAAATAATAATCTTTTTTTCATTTCTTTTTCTCCTTTTTTTGTGGTACTGGATCATATATATTCTTACTCATTGGATTACATCTAATTATTCTTTTAATACCCATATAAGTGCCTCTAAAAGATCCATATACTTTAATTGCTTCTTTAGTATACTCCGAACAAGTAGGAATAAACCTACATTGCTTATGTGATGCGAATGGAATTTTTTGATATAAATTGATAAGTGAAATAAGTATCCATTTCATATTATCACCAAATTAATTTTACTATTAATTATCTTTTTTTTCAAGAGTAATAATGTTATAATGAAATAGGTGAACAACATGAAATTTAATAAAACAAAAAATGAACATAATGCATATGATGTAAAATTAATAGAAGGTGAAAAAGAATTATTAATAACTTTAGATAATAATAGAGATTTATATATGTCTATTACTAATAATAAAGATTTAGATAAAAAATATAATGATTATAGAAGTATTTATATAAGAAAAGAAGATGATGATATTTATGATTCATTTGATTTATTATATAAATGTTTAATGTATACGACACCTAAAGATAATAAGTTAATAAATGAAAAAGAAAATAGTATTATATGGGTTTCAGATGATGGAATAGAAGAAGAACAAGATTATATTGTAATTACTAGATACAAAGACTATTATAGATTATTATTTGTAAGAAATAATATGTATGATAATCATAAACAAAATAAAAACATAGTCATTAAATTTGCCACTAGTAGTTCTAGATATAATGAATGTAGTTCATATTTCGTAGATATGTATCACACATTAATTCAAAAAGAAAACCCAAAAATATATAAAAAATAGGAGGATTTATGGAAGAATTATTTAATAAATTAAATATTACTCCTAAAGATATTAATCTTTATAAAACTGCTTTTTCTCATAGTTCATATGTAAATGAACATAAAGTAAAAAACGATTATGAAAGATTAGAATTTGTAGGAGATGCAGTACTTGACTTAGTAGTAGCTGATTACTTATATAATAATTATAAAGAAACTGAAGGAGAAATGACTAAAGTAAGAGCTAGCTACGTATGTGAAAACGCAAACTATGCATACTCTGAAGGATTAGGATTAGAAAACTATATATTAGTAGGTAATGGAGAAAAAGAGTCAGGTCTAAAGAAAGCTATTGTTGCGGATATATTTGAAGCACTTATGGGAGCTATCTATATTGATTTAGGTTATGCTACAGTAAAAAGTGTAATTTTAAAAATAGTAAAACCATATATAGAAAACAATATTACATTCTTTAGTGATTATAAAAGTAGTCTTCAAGAATATGTTCAAACTGAACAAAAATCACTAGAATACAATTTAATTAATGAAGAAGGTCCTGCTCATGATAAACGTTTTACAGTAGAAGTAAAAATAGATAATATTGTCTATGGAATAGGTACTGCTACATCAAAAAAAGAAGCAGAACAAATGGCTGCCAAAGAAGCATTAGAAAAGATGGTAAAATAAGACTAAATATAATTAGTCTTTTATTTTTTTGTAAAAAGTGTTATAATGATAATGCTGTTTATCCGTATATATTTTTAAGAAAGGAGAAATTATGAGTAAAATTAAAATATTCGCTTTAGGTGGACTAAACGAAAATGGAAAAAATATGTATGTAGTCAATGTAGACAATGATATTTTTGTTTTTGATGCGGGGTTAAAATACGATAATGATATTAATTTAGGAATAGATTATATTATTCCGAACTTTGATTATTTAATAAAAAATCGAAAGAATATTAAGGGTATATTTTTAACACATGGACATGAAGGTAATATGGGAGCAGTTCCTGATATTTTAGAAAAACTTCCTGAAATACCTGTATATGGAACTAAATTAACTTTAGAAATTGTAAAAAGGGATATATCAAAAGATTTTATAAACAAAGTTCATTTGATAGAAATAAAACCACATGTAAAACAACAATTTGGTAAAAATGCAATATTTCCAATATCTGTAACACATTCAATACCAGATGCAGTATGCTTTGTATTATATACAGAAGATGGTGCAATTGTTTATACAGGAGATTTTACATTTGATTCTACAATGACTGGATCATATAAAACTGATATAGGTAAATTAGCTTATGTTGGAAAACAAGGTGTATTATGCTTAATGGCTGAATCATTCTATGCAGAAAGAACAGGACATACATCACCTAATAATAGATGTGAATCATTTATAAGAGAAGTATTAAACAAAACTAAAAATAGAATAATAGCAACTATTACAACTGCACATTTTTATCGTATACAAGAAATATTTAATGAAGTATCTGATACACATAGAAAAATAGTAATTATGGGTAAACAACTACAAGAAACAATAAATAGTGCAATAGAAGAAGGATACTTACAAATAAATAAAGAAAAAATAGGTACACTTGCAGACTTAGAAAGTGATAATGTAATAGTATTAATATCTGATGAAAAAGAAAAACCATTTGCTAACTTAGAAAGAATTATTAAAGGATTTGATAAATTTATTAGTATTAAAGATACTGATACCATATTTATTACTGAACCATCATATCCTGGAATTGAAAGAAGATTAGCACTTCTAATGGATGAAATAGCTATGTTAGGAGCAGATGCTATATGTTTATCTAGTAAAAAACACTTACTACATCATGCATCACGTGAAGACCTAATGTTACTTATTGATTTAATGCAACCAAAATACTATTTTCCAGTAAAAGGAGAATATAGAAATCAATATGTTAATGGAGAAATTGCAGAATCAGTTGGTATTCCAAAAGAAAATATCATATTAAAATTAAATGGTGATGTTTTTGAAATGGATAATGGAAACCAGGTAGAAACATTTGAACATATTGATACAGATGAAATCTTAATAGATGGAACTGATAGTGGAGATATTGGTGATTTAGTATTAAAAGATCGTGAAATGTTAGCTTCTAGTGGTATTGTAATAATAAGTTGTACTTTAGATAAAGAAACAAAAAAAATACTAGGTGGTCCTGAAATATTAACTCGTGGATTTATCTACGTAAAAGAAAGTCAAGATTTATTAGAAGAAACTAAAAAAATAGCTAGAGAAGTAATTGAATCTGATATTGATGTTAATTCAAAAAGAATTGACTACACAAAAATAAAAAATGATGTAAGAGAAGTTCTAGGTAAATTCTTCTATCAAGAAACAGAAGCAAAACCAATGATAATTACAGTAATACAAGAAGTATAATTTTATACTTCTTTATATGTATCCGTAGCTCAGTAGGATAGAGCAGTCGCCTCCTAAGCGACAGGTCGGAGGTTCAATTCCTCTCGGGTACACCATATAAAAACAAGAACTTGAATAAAGTTCTTTTTTATGTTATAATGAATACATTGAAGGAAACTTCATAAAATAAAAAAGGAACACTTAATTTCGCATATTGAGTGCTACCACATTTGTGTTTGCACCTAACTAAGCATTAGTTAGGTGCTCTTTTATTTTAGTATTACAAAAAGTAATACTATAAGTAAAAGGATGATAGAAAGTAGAGATAAGATTAGTAAATCTTTCTTACTCATATGCATCACCTCCAATCTTAGTTGACTAGAGGTAGCACCCAACTTATTAAATGTTCCTAAGCTCAATGTAGCATATAAATATATATGTGTCAATCGAACAAACAAGAGTAGACACATGCATAGAAAAAACATGACAAATTAAAACTAATAAATTTAATAAAGTTATTTTTTATTTTTCAATTTATGATATAATAAATCCATTGGAGGTAAAAAGAATGAAAAAATTTAAATTAATAGCACTAGCATTAGTATCGGTATTATTATTAACTGGTTGTAATTTAATACCAAGTAAAACTACTACAACCACTACAAAAGAAGCAAAACCAGCAAAAGGAAATTGTGTCGTATTCGATTGTATTAAACAATTAGATACAAAAGCAGATTTAGAAACAGTTACTAAAGTAATGGGATTTGAAGGAGAAAAAATAAACGAAGGGAATGGATATACTACTTATAAATGGGTAATAGATTCAGATAAAAATGAAGCTTTACAAGCAGCATTTTATAGTACTAGTACTTCAATAAGTATTACATTTTCTGATGAAGATATAAAAAATTCTAAAGTAGATTTTTCTAAATATGATGAAATTAAAAGTGCATTAAATAACAGAGAAAAATTAACATATGATGATATAAAATCTAAATTTAATGCTGAAGGTACATTAATTGAAAAAACATCATTCAGTACTAAATACAGATGGGTTAATGAAAAAGGTGGATACTTAAACGCTACATTTGGTAATACTACTGGTGCTTGTTCAATGATTATAGGTAGAATATAAAAAGAGTAGAAAACAACTCTTTTTTTTTGTATAATAAAAGTGGTGATATATATGAAAACATGTCTTGTATTAGAAGGTGGAGGATTAAGAGGAATATATACTGCTGGAGTATTAGATGCCTTATATAGAGAAAATATAAAAATAGATGCAATAATAGGAGTATCTATGGGCACTATAGTAGGAATAAACTATATTTCAAAACAACCAGGAAGAGCTCTTCGTTATAATTTAAAATATGCTCACGATAAAAGATATATTGGTATTAATCAATATCTAAAAACAGGAGATATAGTAAATAAAAAATTTGCATATCATGACATACCAGAAAAATTAGATAAATTTGATTACCATACATATGAAAAATCAAACATAAAATTATACTGCACAGTAACAAATGTAAAAACAGGAAAAGCTGAATATAAACAAATAAAAAACGCTAAAGAACAAATAGAATATTTGCGTGCCGGAGCAAGCTTACCTGGAGTAAGTAAAATAGTCAAAATAAACGGTAAAAAATACTTGGATGGTGGAATAGCTGATCCAATTCCTGTAAATAAAGCTATTTCACTAGGATATGACAAAATAATAGTAATAACAACAAGACCTATAGATTATAGAAAAAGAAAAACACCAATAAATCCATTAGGACTTATGTATCACATGTATCCAAAATTTGTAGTTGCTATAAATAGAAGAGCAAATAAATATAATAAAACTGTAGAACAAATCCAACAATTAGAAAAAGAAAATAAAATATTTGTTATAAGACCAAGTAAAAAAATAAATATTAAAAGAATAGAAAAAAATGATAGAACTATTACTCTTCAATATAATTTAGGTAAAGAAGACTTTAAAAATAAAAAGAATGATTTAATTAAATATTTAAAAACTGAATAAAAAGATATTGATAAATATCTTTTTTTTAATTATAATAACAAATTAAGGAGTGTTCGGTATGTCAAACATAAAAAAATATATTGCTACTATTATGGAAAGACAATCTATAGCTGATGATGCTTTTGTATTTTCAACTAGTCATGTTGTATTAGGTACTTATGATGATGATAATAAAATATTTATAGATAGAAATGGAAATGAATATGTAAATATGTTATCTGAAGAATCTTTAACAACAGAAATTAAATATTCATTTTCTAATTTAATTGAATTACCTAAAATAAAAGAAATTATGGGTAATAATTTTCCTATTAGAGATTTAATAGGAGAATATGAAGCAGCATGTAAAAGAATTGTTCATATTGTAAGCTTTACTGAAGATTATATTCCTGTTGTATGTCATATAAGTATTGATAATATTAAGAATAGTGGAGAAAATCAATTAGATGGAAATGTAATAGAAAATAGTGAAGATGGTTCAATGGATAGTGATTTAGAAAGATTAATACTAGATGCTATAGACGGAAAATACACTATAGATGAATTGAAGGCTATAAAAAGTAGATTAGAAGAGACAAAAGAAGAAGTAGAAAATGCTACAAGTAGTATAGAAATTCAAATAGAAGCAATGAATAAAGGAGAAAGTTTTTCTGATCAATTAAAAAAAGAATTAATTAACAAACAAAAAGCACAAACTAAACCAGTAAGAAAAACGTTACCAAAAACAAAAGAAGTAAAAGAAGAAAGCACACAGGAAGAAAATAAAATAACTTCAGATAATAAAATAGATGTAGAAGACTTATATAACAAAGTAACAAAAACATTAATAGCACAAGATGAACCAGCTCGTCGTGTAATAGTAGAACTTGCAAGAAAAGAAATGTATTCACGAAAGAAAAGAGAAGGAATATTGTTAACAGGACCAACAGGTGTAGGAAAAACAGAATTAATGAGATTAATTGCTGATAATATAAATAAACCATTTATAAAAGTAGATTCAACACAAATAACATGTCCAGGTTATGTAGGTACAGATATAGAAGAAATATTATGGGATTTATATAAAAAATGTAATTATGATAAAGATAAAGCAGAACATGCTATAGTTTATTTCGATGAAATAGATAAAAAAGGTTCAGAAAAAAATGATGATGTAAATGGAAGAGGCGTATTAAATGTATTATTACCATTTATAGAAGGTAGTACATATAATGCAGTTTCCCGTAATAAAAATGATTCTAAAGTACAAATAGATACATCTAATATGACTGTAATATTAGGAGGAGCTTATACTGAAGTATATAAAAATTTATTAATAAAAAATCAAATAGGATTTGACCATGAAAAATCATCTAAACCAGTATATAGAAAAGCAGAAACAAAAGATTTTGTAGAACATGGTTTAATGACTGATGAATTCATGGGTAGAGTAGTAGTAATAAAATTAAATGATTTAAATGTAAATGATATAAGAAGAGTAATGTTAGAATCAGATGAATCAGCTATGAAGATTCAAGAAAGAATATTTAAAGATTTAGGAGTTAAAATAACATTTACTGAAGATTATGTAAATGCAGTATCAGAAAAAGCATATGATAAGAAAACAGGTGCTAGAGGATTAAATGGAATAATAGATGAATCTACATGGAAAGCATTTGATGAAGTATACTGTCATAAAGATTTGTATGAAGAAGTAATATTTAATAAAGAAACAGTAGAAGATAATACAAAATATCAATTAATAAAGAAAAAAAATAAGAAGTAATTAAATTACTTCTTATTTTTTCTTAACTATTTCTTTAAATTTATCACCAGAAACTGTATGAGAATAGTTAAGCTCATCAATCTTATAATAAATACATGAACTATCTTGTCTTAATTTGTTAAATAATCTATGTTCTTCTTTTGCATCAATTTTAGAATCATTTAATAGACTTTTTAAAACATTATTTCTTTTTTCCATTACGCTATTACAATAATCGACAGCTTCCTCTTGATTTGCTAATATACAATTGAAATCTATATTAACAAAATCAAAAGCTCTTTTATAGAAAATTGCATCCTCTTTTATAATAGTATCTTTTCTTTGATATACTGGTTTACCACTATCATCTAATCTAAAATCATCGGCATAAACCTTACGAATAGGTCCTTTATAAATTTCAACTGGTGTTTTAAATAAATTAGAAATAGATTTAAATAAGTTAAGATTTTTAACCATCTTATCCCTCCCAATGTAGACATAGTATATCAAATATTTATAAAACTGTAAAGAAAAAATAAAAAAATGTTGCAATTTTCTATTAATTTTGTTATTATTAATTTGCAACTTAAATGGCGCTGTAGCTCAGTTGGCTAGAGCAATCGGTTCATACCCGATAGGTCGTGAGTTCGAATCTCTCCGGCGCTACCATTAGGAAATAAAGAACTTGTAAGTTCTTTTTTTTTAATCAATATGTTATAATAATTAAAAGGAGATATTATGGAACGAGCAAAAGTTTATTATACAAAAGAAATAACACCTGAGAGTTTAATAAGAATTTATAAAGCGTTAAATGTAGAATTAAAAGGAAATATAGGAGTTAAAGTATCTACTGGAGAAAGAGGTTCAAAAGGATATTTAAAAGCAGATTTAATAGGTCCATTTGTAAAATCATTAAACGGTACAATAATTGAATGTAATACAGCTTACCCTGGTGCTAGAAATACAGAAGAAGAACATTTAAAAGTAGCAGAAGAACACGGCTTTACTTCATTTGCCAATGTTGATATTATGGATGGAAAAGGTGAATTTAAAATACCAGTTAATAATGGAAAGCATTTAAAATATGATATTATTGGAGAAAACTTTAAAAACTATGATTCTATTATTAATTTAGCTCATGGTAAAGGACATGCAATGGGTGGATTTGGTGCTAACTTAAAGAACCAATCAATAGGAATTGCTTCACGTAATGGAAAAGCCTATATTCATTCATGTGGACAAACAGAAGATCCTAACGAATGTTGGACAGTTTCATATGAACAAAAGGATTTTATAGAATCAATGGCTGAAGCAGCTAAAGCTGTTGCAGATTATTTAAAAGAAAATAATAAACAAATTATATATATTACTGTAATGAATGCAATCTCAGTAGATTGTGACTGTGATGCACATCAAAAAGATCCTCTAATGGAAGATTTAGGAATAGTAGCATCCCTAGACCCTGTTGCAAACGATCAAGCATTTATTGATATGGTATGGAATTCAACTGATCCAGGACATACAAAAATGATGGAAAGAGTTGATAGACAAGTTGGAAGACATATTACTGAATATGCAGAAGAAATAGGATTAGGAACAACACAATACGAATTAATAGAAATTTAGATGTGTATTAAGAAAAAGTAAAAAAATTAATAATGATAAATATATAATATAATAAATTATCATTATTTATATTGCCCCATAGCCAAGCGGTAAGGCAGTGGACTCTGACTCCATTACGCGTTAGTTCGAATCTAACTGGGGCAGCCAATTTAGGAGATAATTATGAATATAGAAGATTTAATAAATATAAAAAAAGAAAGTATAGAAGACAGAATAGAAAGAGCTATACAAGATACAAAAGATGAACTTAATGGATTAACTACAGATACTACTTGTTTTATATATAGTTCAGTATTAGCAGATCATTTAAGAAAAGAACATTTAGCTAATCAAATAATATCTACTAGTGAATTTGATTATCCATATATTCATCAATTTAATATAGTTCCTAAAAATAATAATGAACTTTATTTAATAGATTTAACATATCAACAATTTCAAGTATCGGAATTTAAAAAATTAACTGAAAAAGGATATATTCTATTAAACGGAGATAAATTAAAAAACTATCTTGATATAGTAGGAAATGTAAATATAAATAAAAGAAAGACATATTAGTCTTCCTTTTTTTTGAAAAATAGTGTAATATATTGGTAGTTTAAAAAAGAGGTGTAATTATGAATGAAGCAGAAAGAAGAGAACTTGCTGAAATATTATTTCCTAATATAACAAAAACAAGAGAGTATTATGAAGAAAAATATCCAGAAAGAAATTTACCTGATGGAGCTATGATAACTCGTTATGGACCAAGTCCAACAGGATTTGTTCATTTAGGTAACTTACTTTCAGCTTTTGCAGATATGGTATATGCAAGACAAACTAATGGTAGTTTCTTTTTAAGAATTGAAGATACAGATCAAAAAAGAATGGTAGATGGAGGTATAGAAAATATTACTTCTGTTTTACATGATTTTGATATTATCCCAACAGAAGGATACTCATTTGGTGGAGAGTATGGCCCATATAGACAAAGTGAAAGAACTGAAATATACCAAACTTATGTAAAAGATTTAATAGTAAGAGGTTATGCTTATCCTTGTTTTATGAGTGAAGAAGAAATAGCTGCAATTAAAGAAGAACAAGAAATAAATAAAACAAAAATAGGTATATATGGTGTATATGCAACAGATCGTGATTTATCACTTGAAGAAGTAAAAGCACACTTAGATAATAATGATGAATATGTTATTAGATTAAAATCACCAGGTAATCCTAAAAATGAAATAGAAGTAATAGACTGTATTAAAGGAAAACTAAAATTTCCAGAACATGATATAGATACAATACTATTAAAAAAAGATGGCACACCTACATATCACTTTGCTCATGCTATAGATGATCATTTAATGCATACAACACATGTAATAAGAGGTGATGAATGGGTATCAAGCCTACCTCTACATATACAATTATTTGAAATATTAGGTTTTACTCCTGTTAAATACGCTCATATAGCTCCAATTACTATAAAAGATGCTGAAACAGGAAATATAAGAAAAATATCTAAAAGAAAAGATCCATGGTTTGGAGTTAAATACTATGATGAAAATGGTATTCCAATAGAAGCATTACATTTATATTTAGCTACTATTACAAATACTAACTTTGAAGAGTGGTATTTACAAAATCCGGATAAATCTATATTTGACTTTGAATTTAGTTTTGATAAACAAGCAATAGGTGGAACTAGTTTTGATGAAGCAAAATTAATGAATCTATGTAAAACATACTTCTCAAGAAAAAAAGGAGAAGAAGTATATGAAGAAACACTTAAATGGGCATTAAAACATGATAGTGAATATGCAGAATTACTTATAGCTAATAAATCTGATATGATTAAATTCTTAAATATAGAAAAAGATGGACCACGTCCAAGAAAAGATATCTCAAAATACTCTGATGTTAAAGAAGAATTTAGTTATGCTATAGATTCTTTATTTGAAAAAGAAAATTATTCTAAAAATGAATCAGAAAAAGAATATGATATAGATTTAATTTTAGACTATGTAAATAATTATTTAGATTTAGATACTACTAATGAAGAATGGTTTAATAAAGTAAAAGAATTTGCTACTAATAATGGTTATGCATCTAGTCCAAAAGATTATAAAAATAATCCAGAAAACTATAAAGGTCATGTAGGAGATATTTGTGAGGCAATACGTGTAATGATAACTGGAAGACTTAAATCACCTGATTTATTTAGTATTATGAAAATATTAGGTAAAGATAAGATACTTCATAGGATAGAATTATATAAAAACAAACATTAAAAAATACTTGTCTTTTCGACTTAATTTATTGATTTAAATAAAAATAAGTGATACACTTATTACTGAAAATAGGAAGGAATTGAAAGATGGAAGAAATAGATTTAAAAGAATTATTTAATTATTATAAAGGTAAAATTGCTTGGATGATAATCATAGTATTAACAATTACAATTTTAGGTAATACATATCGATTAATCACACGAAAACCACTATATAGGAGTGATACAAGTATAGTATTAGTTAGTGCTAACGAAAATGGATCAAGTTTAAATGAATTACAAGTTAATAAAAATTTAGTTAGTACATATTCTGAAATTATTAGATCAAGAAAAGTTTTAGACCCAGTTATTAGTAACTTAGAATTAGACTATAGTTATAACAAATTAAAATCAAATATTTCAGTAGCTGCAGTTGGTGATACACAAATAATAAGAATAACAGTAAGTGACGAAAAACCAAAATTAGCTGCTAAAATAGCTGATGAAATAGCTGATGTATTTTCTAAAGAAGTAAAAGAAATATATAAATTAAATAATGTAGCAGTAGTAGATAAAGCAGTAGAAGCTGCTAAACCATATAATATTAATTATATAAAAGATAATATAATATTCTTAGGAGCTGGTATAATTTTAGCCTTTGGAATTATATTTGTAATATATTACTTTGATACATCAATAAAAACTAGTGAAGAAATAGAAAACAAATTAGGGCTTACTGTAATAGGTATGGTACCTAAGATGGATAATAATTAGGAGTGATAATATGGCTACAAGAAATAAAGATTTAATAATTGTAAAAAATCCAAAATCATTATTTGCTGAATCTATTAGAAGTATTCGTACTAATTTGTCATTCTCTTCTTTAGATAAAGAGATAAAGATAATTTTAAATACATCACCAGAAGCAGGTGATGGAAAAAGTTTTATAACTTCTAATCTAGCATTAGCATATGCACAAGAAGATAAAAAAGTATTACTAATTGATGCAGATTTAAGACGTGGTAAACAACATGAAATTTTTAGTGTTATGAATGTAACAAGTGGCGGATATTCAAATTTAATGTTAAATTTCAAAGAAAATATTGATTTAGAAAAATATATTCAACCAACATTTTCAGAAAACTTAGATATCTTAACAACAGGTCCTATGCCACCAAATCCAGTAGAATTACTTGGAAGTAATAATAATAAAAGATTATTAGAAAAGTTAAAAACTAAATATGATCTAATTATTATGGACTGTGCTCCAATTATTGGATTATCTGATTCATTAATTTTAGCTACATTATCAGATGTAAATTTAATTACAGTATCTGCTAAAAAAACTAAAATGGAAAATTTAGAAAAAGTTAAAAAATTATTTGAACAAAATAATATTAAAATAAATGGTGTAATTTTAAATAAAGCTCAAATGCAAGGTAATAGTTATTATAGTTATTACTACGCAGATGAACACTATAGTAGTAAGAAGGCTAAATAATGGAAGATATACATTCACATTTATTATATGGAATAGATGATGGATCTAAAAGTATTGAAGAATCAATTTCTATTCTTAAAGATATGCAAGATTTAGGAATTGATCAATTAGTACTTACACCACATTATGTAGAAGGTAGTAAATATAATTGCAATAATCATGACAAAAAAAAATTATACCAAGAATTAGTGCAAAAATGCCAAGAAGAAGGAATAAAAATAACACTATATTTAGGTAATGAAGTATTCATAACACCTAATATCATTGAACTATTAGAAAAAGGTGAAATTACTTCAATCAATAATAGTAGATATGTATTATTTGAATTTCCATTAAGACAAATATATCATAATACAAGAACAATTATAAGCCAATTAGTATCAAATGGATATGTTCCAATACTTGCACATCCAGAACGTTATGAAACATTCCAAGAATATCCTGAAGCAGTAGAAGAATACTTAAGAATGGGTGTTCTAATGCAAGGTAATTTCCCATCATTATTTGGAAAATACGGAAAAACTGCAGAAAAAACATTAAAATACTTCTTAAAAAAGAAATGGATTAGTTTCTTAGGAAGTGATACGCATCATGATTATAGATATCCAGTAAAAAAACTTGAAAAAAAATTATATAAAATAACAAAAGATAAAGAATATATTCAAGACTTATTTTATAATAATTTTGATAAAGTAATAAGTAATCAAGATATAACAATGATAAGATAAAATCTTATCATTTTTTATTCACTAAAAATAATACTTTACATAATTTAATATTTAGAGAGTCAAAAAATAATAAATTGTGTTCAAAAAGTTCTCAAATACATACAATTATGATAAAATAAATATACAATAGCATATAAATAATAGAAAAAACTTGATAAATTAATGATTTTATAGTATAATAAAGCCACTCTCAAAAAAAGAGAAACATTATATAAATAAAGGGGAAATCTAGATGGATAATTCAAAAATACTCACAGGTGATTCATATATGACATTTATTAAAGCAAAAAAAGCTATCTATTTATTATGCAAACGAATAATTGATATAATTATATCTTTAGTAGGTCTAATACTATTATTACCAGTAACTATAATAGTAAAAATAGCATATATGTGTACAGGTGATTTTAATAGTATATTTTTTACACAAGATAGAATAGGTAAAGATGGCAAAATATTTAAATTTTATAAATTTAGAAGTATGGTACCTAACGCTGATGAAGTTCTATTCAAAAAATTAGCAGAAGATGAAAAGTTAAGGGAAGAATACTCTATGAATAAAAAATTAAAAAATGATCCTAGAATAACTAAAATAGGTAGAATAATTAGAAAATCAAGTATTGATGAAATGCCACAATTTATTAATATATTCTTAGGTGATATGAGTTTAATAGGAAATAGACCATATCTACCAAGAGAAAAGAAAGATATGGGAAAAGCCTATGATACTATATTAAGAACTAAACCAGGATTAACAGGTTATTGGCAAACATCAGGTAGAAGTGATTTATCTTTTAAGAAAAGACTAGAACTTGAAAAATACTACTCAGAGCATTCTGGCTTTAAACTTGATATAAAGATTTTCTTTAAGACATTCAAAGTCTTACTATCAGGGAAAGGTGCAGATTAAAAATTTAAATAAACACATATAAAAATGTGTCTTTTTTTACGAAAGGGGATTTATATGAAACATATAGATTTAGAAGGAAAAACAATATTAGTAACAGGTGCTGCAGGATTCATTGGATCTAACTTAGCAGAAAGATTATGTAAGGAATTTAAAGATATTCAAGTAATAGGATTTGATAGTGTAAATGATTACTATGATGTTAAATTAAAAGAATATCGTTTAAATAAATTATCTACCTTTGAGAACTTTAAGTTTGTTAAAGGCAACCTAGCAGACAAAGAATTAGTAAGTAGAATATTTGAGGAATATAAACCAAGTGTTGTAGTGAATTTAGCTGCTCAAGCAGGTGTAAGATATTCAATAGAAAATCCAGATGCTTATATAGAAGCTAATTTAATAGGATTCTATAACATCTTAGAAGCTTGTAGACATAATCCGGTAGAACACTTAGTTTATGCATCATCTAGTAGTGTATATGGTGGTAATACTAAAGTTCCATTTTCAACTGATGATAAAGTAGATAATCCAGTAAGTTTATATGCAGCTACTAAAAAGAGCAATGAACTTATGGCTCATGCATATAGTAAAATTTATAATATACCATCAACTGGTTTAAGATTCTTCACGGTATATGGTCCGGCTGGAAGACCAGATATGGCATATTTTGGATTCACTAATAAATTAATTAAAGGTGAAACAATAAAGATATTTAATTATGGAAATTGTAAAAGAGATTTTACATATGTTGATGATATAGTAGAGGGAATATTAAGAGTAATGCAAGGTGCTCCAGAACAAAAGACTGGAGAAGATGGATTACCAATTCCTCCATACAATGTCTACAATATTGGTAATTCTAATCCAGAGAACCTATTAGACTTTGTTAAAATACTTCAAGAAGAATTAGTAAGAGCTAAAGTTCTACCTGAAGATTATGATTTTGAATCTCATAAAGAATTAGTACCAATGCAACCAGGTGATGTACCAGTAACATATGCTGATACTACACCTCTAGAAAGAGACTATGGTTTTAAACCAGATACAAGTTTAAGAGATGGTTTAAGAAAGTTTGCAGAATGGTATAAAGAATTTTATAAATAAAAAAAAGAAAGATGTGATTACTTTGAACAAACATAAAAGAAAACCAAGATTATGTTTAGTATCAAGCAGTGGTGGGCATTGGGAGCAATTACAAAAATTACAACCACTAATTGATAAATATGATGGCTTTATGGTTACAGAAAAAACTCAGTTTGAAGCACCGCTTGCAAAGTACTTTATGCACCAAACAGATTTAAAAGATAAATTAATGCCAATAAAAATGTTAATTAATGGAATAAAAACATTATTTATATGGATAAAAGAAAGACCAGACTTTGTAATAACAACAGGAACAATGGTTGCATACCCATTTTATTTATTAGCAGTGTTATTTCATAAAAAATTCATTTTTATTGAAACTTTTGGTAGAGCAAATATGCCGACAGTTGCAGGAAAGAAAATGGAAAAACATAGTGATTTATTTATAGTTCAATGGGAATCACAAAAGAAACATTATAAAAAAGCAATCTACGGGGGGTGCCTATATTGATATTTGTAACAGTAGGATCAAGGCAGTATTCTTTTGATAGATTATTTAAAAAATTAGATGACTTAGTAGATGAAGGTGTAATTAAAGATAAAATATTTGCACAAATAGGAACATCAACTTATAAACCTAAAAATTATGAGTATAAAGATTTTATATCTCAAGAAGAATTTCAAGACTACATTAACAAAGCAGATATAGTAGTATCACATGGAGCAAGTGGTTCCATTATGAAAGCACTAAATGCAGATAAAAAAGTTATAGTAGTTACAAGACTTGAAAAATATGGTGAGCATATAAATGATCATCAAATTCAAAATAATGAAGCATTTAGAGATAATAATTATGTTATAATGGCTGACTTAGAATTAACAGACTTAGGAGAATGTTTCAAAAAAATAAAAAGTAAAAATAATGGATTAGTTAAATGGAAAAATAAAGATCCATATGCAATTCATAAAATAATAGAGGATTTTATAGAAGAAAATTGGAAATAAAAGTAAAGGAATGTATATGAAAGAAAATGTAAAAAAAAATAATACAATTCAAGTGATGAGAGCAGTAGCAATTATATTGGTTTTGATTCATCATTCAATTTCAAATGTGAAACATGGTGTTATATTAACTTCATTTGATAATATCATAATTTGTTTTCATATGCCGATTTTCTTTATAATTTCTGGATACTTATTTGAATTAAAAAATAAAGATTATTTAGAAAAAGGAAGACAAAAATTTATAAAAAACAAACTAGTACATTTAATTTTGCCATATTTATTTTGGACTGTAATATTGTATATTGGTGTTCAAATAGCATGTAAAATTAATAGTTCTTTTATGACAAAAATTGGTTTTGAGCCTATGGGTATATTTAGTATGTTGAAAGGAATACTTACATATGAGGTATATTACACACAACATTTATGGTTTTTATATGTATTATTTGTTATGTTTATAATAAATATTTTTTCGACAAAAATAAACAAAAAATTGTTATTATTTTTTTCTATTTTAATAGGTATATCTACCTACTTAATAAAATATCCAAATATTATATATAGATTATTCCTATGGTTTCCATTTTTTGTAGTTGGAAGATGTATAGTAAATACTAATAATATTAAATCTATATCAAAAATAAAAATAGTTTTATCAATTGTTCTATTTATGGTATTAGCACTATTAAGATTGAATATATCAAACTTAATATATGATAAAACTATTTTAAAACTAATATCACCAATTTTAATGTATTCAATTGGTGTTCTTGGAGTTTATTTAACATACGTTTTTTCTTCAAATGTACATAATAATATCAAAATGAAATTAAAAAAAATTGGGGATTATTCATATGAAATATATTTAATGCATAATCCATATTTTGTTGCTGTATCAAGTATTATATTAAGTAGTATTTTAAAAATGCCATCTTATATATGTATAATTATATCTGTGGCTATTGGAATAGTTATACCAATTTTTATTAGTAAATTTGTATATAAATATGCGTCTAAAGTTTCAATAATAATGTTTGGTAAATAATAAAGGATGTGTTTAAATTGAATTTTGTAAATATAGAAAATAAAGGAAAACAAATTTTTGCAAAGTTTCCAAAAACCAGGAGATTTTTAAAAGGAGTATACCATAGAACATCATATATTTTATCAAAAGATAAAATTAAAAGTGAAGGTAATATAACTAGAATTTCACCAGATGATGAATACGAATATTTTTATGGATATTATGATAAGTCACCTTGGGACATAACTGATAGATATATGATAGCATTACAAGTTAAGAATGCACATAAAGTTCCAGATTCAATTGAAGAAGCTAAAGTAGTTGTGTTTGATACACAAAATGAAAATAAAATGGAAATTATTGGTACAACACATTGTTGGAATACGCAACAAGGTTGTATGGCACAATGGCTAGCACCAGATTTTAAAAGTAAAATTATATATAATGATTTTAGAAATAACAAATATGTATCTGTTGTATATAATTTTATATCTAGAAAAGAAGAAAAAGTATATGATATGCCTATATACGATATATCTAAAGATGGAAAATTTGCATTAACACTAGATTTTTCCAGATTGCACAGATTAAGAAAAGGATATGGTTATGCAAATCTTTCGGAAGAAACAAGAAAAGATTTATGCCCTGATAAAACTTGCATTTGGAAAATAGATTTAAAGACAGGAAAAATATCAGATGTAATAAAATATACAGATCTAGCAAATTTCGAAACAAGAAATGAAATGAGCGGAGCAGAACACAAAGTAAATCATATAATGATAAGTCCAAATGGAAAAAGGTTTATGGTTTTA
This sequence comes from Bacilli bacterium, assembly GCA_017460175.1. Lineage (GTDB taxonomy): Bacteria > Bacillota_I > Bacilli_A > RF39 > UBA660 > UBA3789. Next base: position 84,298 of record JAFUBO010000004.1, on the reverse strand, counting down.
CATAGATGGTTTAAACATAACGAAAAATTTACAAGACTAGTAACAATGAATATTGATGGCACTGATATGTATAATTTAAGTGATGATAATTTTGTTTCACATTGCTGTTGGAAAAATGATAAAGAAATACTATCTTTCTTAAGAAAAAAAGAAACAAAAGATCATTATTACTTAATGAGAGATAAAACAAAACAGTACAAAATGTTTTGGGAAGAATTAAATACAGATGGACATTGTACATATTCACCGAATGGTAAATATGTTATTACAGATACTTATCCTAATAGAAAAAGAATTGCTAATGTTTATATATGTGAGGAGAATAAACATTCAAAAAGAATTGCAAGTGTGTTTGCACCATTTAGATATGATAATGATGTAAGATGTGACCTTCATCCAAGATGGGATCATAAAAATGAAAAAGTGTGTATTGATTCTGTTCATGAAGGTAAAAAAGAGTTATATATTATAAAATTAGAAGTAAAAAAGCCAAAAGAAAAAATGAAAATACCAAAAATAATACATAGTGTTTGGGTAGGTAATGGAAAAAAATCTCCTTTAGCTGAAAAGTGTATTGAAAGTTGGAATAAATATTTGTGTGATTACAAAATTATTGAGTGGAATGAAGAAAATTTTAATCTTGATCAAGCACCAAAGTATGTAAAAGAAGCTATCAAAGCAAAAAAATGGGCATTTGTATCAGATTATATACGACTAAAGGTTTTATATGAATATGGCGGTATATACATGGATACTGATATGGAATTGTATGATAATTTGGATCAATTTCTATATGAAGATGGATTTTTTTGTATAGAAAGTATGTATACAATTTCAACAGCAATTATTGCTGCTAAACCAAAGAGTAAATGGATTAAAGAACTACTTGAAGAATATGATAAATTAAATTTTATAAATGATGATGGCAGTTATAATACATTACCAAACACAAAAAGAGTATATAGTTATTTAACAAAAAAATATAATTATAAGTATTCAAATTCCATAAAGTTTTATAAAGATGGGTTAGTTGTATATCCTAGTGAATATTTTTCACCATTAAATTGCTTTACTGGTGTATTAAAAAAGACAAACAATACCATAGGTATGCATCACTATGATAATACATGGAAAAGTAAAAAAGAAAAATTGAAAAGAAAAATATTACAAATTATTACTAGATTTATTGGTGAAAAAAATCGTCATAAATTAGCAAATAGTAAACAATAATTTTTCATTTGATTAATGTAGATAAAAGGTGATTAGATGGACAAAAAAAATAAAATATGTTTTGCTGTATCTGGTTTTTCTAATAATGGTGTAACAAGAGTATTATCCATACTATTAGATAATATTGATACAAAGAAGTACGATATTAGTGTTTTATTAACAAAACCAAGTCAAATAGAAATGAATATTTCTAAAGCAATATCTGTAGAACAAATTACATATGATAATAAAATAAAAATCATTAATAAAATAAAATCATTAATAAAAATTAGAAAGTTTTTTAAACGTAAAAAATTTGATAAGGTTATTGTTTTAGGAAATTATGCTTCTATGTATGTTTTAATCTCGACACTTGGAATTAAAATAAAAAAGATTATTTCTGAGAGAAATGATCCAAATAGAGAACCAAGTAGAAAAATATATCGAATACTAAGAAATATAATATATAAAACTGCTGATATAATAGTTTGTCAAACAACTGATTCAGCCAATTATTATAAAAATATAGTAAAAGAGACAAGAATTATAATGAATCCAATTAAAGATAATTTACCATATGCATCAAAGAAAAAAAGTAATTATATTGTTAACTTTTGTAGGATTGATTCTCAAAAAAATTTAAAATTATTAATAGATTCATTTAATGATTTTTGTATTGATTTTCCAGAATATTTTTTAAAAATATATGGCAATGGTCCATTGGAGTTAGAAATTAAGAAATATATTAATCAAACTAAGATGAAGAATAATATAGAATTAAATGATTTTTGCTCGGATATTCATGAAAAAATAAAGGATGCATCAATGTTTGTATCTACATCTGATTTTGAAGGTATGTCAAATTCGATGCTTGAAGCAATGGCAATGGGTATTCCAACTATATGTACTGATTGTCCAATTGGAGGGGCACATACTGTAATAAATAATAATGTAAATGGTATTCTAGTGGAGTGTAATAATAAAAATGAATTAGTCAATGCAATGAAAAAAGTTGCATCAGATAACGTTTTTTCTGAATTGATTTCCAAAGAATCTATAAAAATAAGACAAAGTCTAGATAAAAATAAAATATGTGAAAAGTGGTGGAATTTAATAGATGAATGATATGAAAATAATAAAAAAACAAAGAATATTGTTTATAATTCGAAGTTTAACTGGAGGAGGAGCAGAAAGAGTAGTGTCTGTATTATGTAATAGTTTAGTAAAACAAAACTATGATATTCACATAATATTATATGAAAAAAGTAATAATAATTACAGAATAGATGACAAAGTTAATGTTCATTATATGCCACATAGGAAAGATAGTATTATTACAAAATTAAAACGAATTACAGATATGAAAAAAATTATAAAAGAAATATCTCCTGATATCATCATACCATTTGTTGGTACAATTTTATATGTATCTTATCTTGCTAGTAGATTTACAAATGCATACTTCATAAGAACAATAAGAGATTCACCATGGCATGAAGAAGGAAAAATGATAGATAAGATAATGAGAAATTACATAAATAGAAAATGTGATGCAATTATGGTTCAAAATGATGAACAAAAAAGTTTTTTTGATAATCAATTAAATAAAAAAATTTATGTTGTAAACAATCCTATATCACCAGAATTTATAGAAAATAAGAAAAATATATATAACAAAAACATAACTAATATTATTAGTGTAGGTCGATTAACAAATCAAAAAAACCATGAGATGCTTATAAGGGCAATATATGATTTAAAAAACACTTATCCTAATATAAAATTAAAAATATTTGGTGATGGCCCTAATAAAAATAAATTATTAGAATTAATAAAAAAATATAATTTAAGCAATACAGTTTTCTTAAAAGAAAGAACAAATAATATAATGGAAGAACTTATTAGTTCTGATTTATTTGTTATGACATCCAGATATGAAGGTATGCCTAATGCATTGATGGAAGCAATGGCAATTGGTCTACCATGTATATCGAGTGATTGTAAAACAGGTCCAAAAACATTAATAGATAGTAACAAAGTTGGATTATTATATGAAGAAGGATCTTTAGATGATTTAGAGTTAAAAATAAAAAAAGTATTAAGTGAACATTCAAAAGTAGAAAATATAGGTAAAAAAGCAAGAGAAAAAATAATTAATAATTATTCAGAAAACATAGTTATTAAGGAGTTTATGGATATGATAAATAATATTAGATAGGGGTTGAATAATATGAAAAAAATTAATATTTTATCTTTATTATGGATATTATATTTCCTGACAATATATGTATTTGATAAAATATTTATATATATGCATTATGTAAGTACAATAGTACTTTTAATTGCTACACTTTTGTACACAAAAAAGCATAGTACTAATGATGAATTAAAAAATAATAAAATAGTCTTATATTTTATATTGTTTTTTTGTTATACACTTTTGTCATTTTTTTGGGCCAGTAATTCAACAAATACACAATCATCAATAATTAGAAATATATTTGAAATGATAATTATAATATATTGTGCTGTAAAATATATGAATAGAGAAGAAAAAATATTTTCTTTTATAAAAATATTTACATACACAACTTTTATTATGGGTATAATTTATTATATGACTTCACCAATATCAACGTGGGGAAGTACAAGCATGGGAGAGTATCTTGGAATCTGGAGAAATTCTGCAGGATATTATCTAGCTTATGCAGCTTTTTTCTCACTATTCCTATACAAATATGAAAATAAGAATAAAGTAAATATAATTTTATTTATTCTATTATCAATATTATCATTATCAACAGGTTCCCGAAAATGTATAATTCATTTATTGTTGCTTGTTGCAATAATGCATATTTTTGAAAAAGGAATAAAAAATAATATAAAAAATATAATCATTCTTATATTTATTGGAATATTAGCACTTTTTATTATAAAATATAACAGTAGTGCAAATTACATTTTTAATACTAAAATATTATCTATGTTTGGAAATAATTCAAATTCAGATGCAAGCACTAAAGTAAGAGGATATTTTATTAAATTTGCAATTGATTTATTTTTGCAAAAGCCAGTTATTGGTAATGGTATGGATGGATTTAAGATATGGTTATCAACTCAAACGGAATTCTTAAATATGTGGGATATAAGTGCTGTTTATAGTCATTGCAATTATGTAGAATTATTATCTAATTCAGGGATAATTGGATTTTTACTATATTATTTGTATCCAATTGTATTAATCTTTAAAAATTACAAAAATAGAGACAATAGTATTGTTAGATTTGGATTATGTAATTTAATTGTCTTCTTAATACTAGATTATGGAACAATAAGTTATTATATGAAAATATATTTATTAATATTAACAATATCACTAATATGTACAAATATAAAAGATAAAGATATAATTATAAAAAAATAAATTTATGGAGTGATAACGGTGAGAAGTAAAAAGGCGTTAAAGAATATTATATATACATTAATACAGCAAACTGTTACTATAGTATGTGGATTAATAGTGCCAAGATTGATTATTTCTAAATTTGGATCAAGCGTAAATGGTTTAATATCATCAATTACACAATTTTTGGCATATATAGTTTTGTTGGATTCAGGTTTTAGTCCAGTAATAAAATCACTATTGTATAAACCAATAGCCAAAAAAAACAAGCAAGAAATAGAAAATATACTATATGCTACTGAAAGATTTTTTAAGATAATTGCACGTATTTTTATTGTATATATTATAATATTGATATTTATATATCCTACATTAGTTTCTACTAATTTTAATCATATTTTTACAATAACTTTATTAATTATAATATCAATTAGTACATTTGCAGAGTACTATTTTGGAATGACATATAAGATATATCTTCAAGCTGAACAAAAATTATATATAGTATCATTGTTGCAAATACTAACAACAGTTTTAAATACTATTTTTGTAGTAGTATTAATAAGATTAAATGCAAATATCTTGATTGTAAAACTAGTAAGTAGTTTAATTTTTGTTATAAGACCAATTTTGCAAAATGTTTATGTCAAGAAAAAATATAATATTAATTTACGTAAAGCTAATAAAAATTATAAAATAGAAAAAAAATGGGATGGATTAGCACAACATATTGCAGCAGTTATACATGGTAACACTGATGTAACAATACTAACAATTTTTACCAATGTACTAGAAGTTTCCGTATATTCTGTTCACTATCTAGTCATAAATGGAATAAAAAAATTAATACAAGCAATTAGTAATGGCGTAGATGCTTCTTTTGGAAATATGATAGCAAAAGATGAGAAAGAACACCTAAATAATAGTTTTAGTGTTTATGAATTTCTATATTATACATTAATTACGATAATTTATATATGTACTATTTCGTTATTAAGCTCATTTGTATGTATATATACAAGAAACGTAAAAGATGTAAATTATTACAGACCAGTTTTTGCAATATTAATGTCATTTGCTGAATATATTCATGCTATTAGGTTACCATATAGTACAATTACTTTAGCCGCTGGTAAATTTAAAGAAACAAGAAACGGTGCTATTTTAGAAGCAATAATTAATTTGGTGATTTCAATAATACTTGTATTTAAATTTGGTTTAATAGGTGTTACTATAGGTACAATAGTTGCAATGATAATAAGAACAATTGAATTTATGATTTATACATCAAAAAAAGTTTTATATAGAAAAAGTAGCATAGCATTTAAAAAGGCTATATTTAGTATTATTGAAATGGTACTATGCTGTGGTATAATCTATTATATGAATATTGTAAAGGCAACAAATTATGTGGAATGGGTTATAGATGCATTAAAAGTATTTACAATGTCCTCAGTAATTGTTATGATTGCAAACGTGTTAATATATAATAAAGATTTTAAGAATACATTAAATATATTAAAAAATATGAAAAAAAAGAATGGGAGAATCCAAGAATGAATAAAATATTTAAATTTACTTTTTCTTTTTTAAATAGAAAAGGATTGTTGAATTTTTTAAGTGATAAAAATTACTTAAAATTGATGTATTGGGTTAAATTAGATAAAAAATTGAATTTAAACAACCCAAAAACATACAATGAAAAATTACAATGGCTAAAGTTGTATAATAGAAATCCAATATATACAAAATTAGTCGATAAGTATGAAGTGAAAGAATTGGTAGCTAAAGAAATAGGTGATCAATATATAATTCCAACATTAGGTGTTTGGGATAAATTTGATGAAATAGATTTTGATTCATTACCAAATAAATTTGTATTGAAATGTACTCATGATTCTGGTGGCATTGTCATTTGCAAAAACAAAGAAACATTTGATTTTAAAGCCGCAAAACGAAAAATTAACAAATCATTAAAAACAAACTATTTTTATACTGGTGGTAGAGAATGGCCTTACAAAAATGTAAAACCAAGAATAATTGCAGAAGAATATATGGAAGATACAGTTGATAAAGAATTGAGAGATTATAAATTTTTTTGCTTTGATGGTAAAGTAAAAATGCTATTTATAGCATCAAACAGACAAGGTAAAGGTGATACATATTTTGATTTTTATGATGATGAATTGAATCATTTACCTTTTACAAATGGGCATCCAAATTCTCCGCAAGATATAAAAGTTCCAAATACTTATGATAAAATGAAAAAACTTGCAGAAATATTATCAAAAAACATGCCACACGTTAGAGTTGATTTTTATAATGTAAATGGAAAAATTTATTTTGGAGAAATGACATTTTATCACTGGTCTGGAATTGTACCTTTTGAACCTGATGAATGGGATTACAAAATTGGAGAATGGTTAAAACTACCTAATATGAAAGATGGTGAGTAGTCAGTATGAAAGATTTTTTTAAGAAATCAATTTTAGCATTAGAGAGGAGAAATTTACTTAATATTCTAAGTGATAAATTATATATAAAATTATTATATAAAGTCAAAACAGGTCATAGATTAGATTTAAAAAATCCGAAATCTTTTAATGAAAAAATGCAATGGCTAAAACTATATGATAGAAATCCTTTATATATTAAATTAGTAGATAAATATGAAGTAAAAAAATATGTACACGATTTAATTGGAAAGGAGTACATAATCAAAACATTAGGTGTATGGGATAATTTTGATGAAATAAATTTTGATAATTTGCCAAATCAATTTGTTTTGAAATGTACACATGATTCTGGTGGAGTTATTATTTGCAAGGATAAATCAAAAATTAATATTATAGATATAAAGAATAAAATAACTAAATCATTAAGAACAAACTACTATCATCATGGTAGAGAATGGCCATATAAAAATGTAAAGCCAAGGATAATTGCAGAAGAATATATAGAAGATAAAACAAATAAAGAACTAAATGATTATAAATTTTTCTGTTTTGATGGTATTCCCAAAATTATGTATGTTTCTAAAAACTCACACACAAACAAACAACAAATAGCTTTTTTTGATATGAATTATAATCAACTTAATATTAAAAGAAATGATTATTTGGATTTTGAGCAAGTTCCTAAAAAACCTAAAAATTTTAATAAAATGAAAGAACTTGCAGAAATATTATCAAAAAATATGCCACACGTTAGAGTTGATTTTTATAATATAAATGGAAAAATTTATTTTGGAGAAATGACCTTTTTTACAGGTGGTGGAATTATTCCTTTTTTAGATAAAAAATGGGATTATGAAATTGGAAAATTGCTAGAATTACCTAAAAAATAGTATTTATGTTTTTAATTGATATAAATATCTATAAAAATTAATTATGCAATCAATTAAATAAAATTAAAAAAATTATAAATAGTAATTAATTATGCTTGAAAACTATTTATTTTGTGTTATAATTATCTAGTCGATTGAAAGGAAGTAATAAAATGAAAATAGCAGTTGCAGGTACAGGTTATGTTGGATTGTCTTTAGCGACATTACTTAGTATAGAAAATGAAGTAGTAGCTTTAGATGTAATAGAAGAGAAGGTTAATATGATTAATAAGCGTATTAGTCCTATTAAAGATGAATATATTGAAAAGTATTTTGATGAAAAAACTTTAAATTTAAGGGCAACTTTAGATTATGAAGAAGCTTTTCGTGATGCAAAGTTTATAATCATTAGTACGCCTACTAATTACGATGATGAATTAAATTATTTTGATACATCTAGTGTAGAAGATATAATTGAAAAAGTAATTAGTATGGGTATTGATACTACAATGGTAGTTAAGTCTACTATTCCAGTTGGATTTATTGAAAGTATGAAGAAAAAATATAATATAGATAATATTATGTTTTCACCTGAATTTTTAAGAGAAGGTAAAGCTTTATATGATAATTTATATCCATCCAGAATTATAGTAGGTGAAAAGAGCGAAAGAGCTAAAGAATTTGCTGAACTTTTAAAGAATGCTTGTCTAAAAGAAGATGTAGTAATCAAATATATGGATTCTACAGAAGCTGAAGCAGTTAAGTTATTTGCGAATACTTATTTAGCTTTACGTGTAAGTTACTTTAATGAATTAGATACATATGCTGAATTAAAAGGACTAAATACTAAAGATATTATTGATGGAGTATGTCTAGATCCAAGAATAGGTGCTCATTATAATAATCCATCTTTTGGATATGGTGGTTATTGTCTACCTAAGGATACTAAACAATTACTTGCTAACTATAAAGATGTACCTGAAAATTTAATAGAAGCTATAGTTAAATCTAATGATACAAGAAAACATCATATAGCTGATATGATATTAAAGAAAAATCCTAAAGTAGTAGGAGTATATAGATTAACTATGAAGAGTGGTTCAGATAACTTTAGAGCTAGTGCTATTCAAGGAGTTATTAATATATTAAAAGAACAAGGTATAAATATAGTAATATATGAGCCTACTATTAAAGATAATACTTTTAATGATTTTGAAGTAATTCATGATTTAAAACTATTTAAAGATATTTCTGATACTATTATAGTTAATAGAGTAGATAATGAATTAGATGATGTTAAAGATATAATTTATACTAGAGATATTTTCTCAAGAGACTAATAAACTTGATAATTAAATATAAATATATAACTGAATTTTAAATATTCACTAAAGTGAATTAATTTAATTCAGTTATTTTTTTGTTTGAATTTAAATAAATGGTGGTTTGCATGATAATTTTAAATATTGTATAGTTTTTCCTCAAGGAGGAATTTTATGGATTTAAAAGAAATAAATAATACTATATTTGAAAGTATTAAACATATTGATGAGGAGAGAAAAGAATACTGGTTAGCGCGTGAATTGATGGGTGTTTTAGACTATAAAAAATGGGAAAGATTTTCCAATACTATTGATAGTGCTAAAGAAACCTGTAAGAATAGTGGTTATGATATCAATGATCATTTTCCCGGGGTTGGGAAATTGATAAACATAGGTAAAGGTGGCAAAAGAAAAGTAGATGATTATAAACTATCACGCTATGCTTGTTACTTAATTGCGATGAATGGTGATTCTAGAAAAAAAGTAATTGCACTTGCTCAAACATATTTTGCAATTCAAACACGACACCAAGAATTATTAGAAAAATCTTATGATTTAATGAGCGAATATGAGAAAAGGATATATAGAAGAAAACAAGTAAAAGAAAGTAATAAATCTTTGAATAAAATAGCTAGTTTAAAAGGAGTAAAAAACTTTGATAAATTTACTAATGCCGGATATAAAGGTTTATATAATGGAGAAACTGCTGATGATATAGCTAAAAGAAAAAGATTGAGATATAGAGAAGAAATACTAGATAATATGGGTAGTGTAGAATTAGGTGCCAATATATTTAGAATAACTCAAACAGAAGATTTGCTTACTAAACAAAAAAAGAAAAGTGAAGGATTATCTTGTAATACTCATTATGAAGTTGGCAAAAAGGTTAGAAAGGCAATTACTGATATAGGTGGTACTATGCCTGAAGATTTACCAACACCCAATAAGAGTCTTAAAGAATTAGATAAATATGAACATAATAAAATGATAGAATAACTTCGAACATTTTTTCGAAAATATTCTTGAAATATATTATCGAACAGATGTATAATATATTTAGGTGAATAATATGACAATAAAAGAGAAGTTAATTATACTAAGTGATTCAGCTAAATATGATGCATCATGTTCTTCAAGTGGTAGCACTAGGTCAAACACTAATGGTACTGGTAATGCAGCGTATTCAGGTATTTGCCATTCTTTTGCTAGTGATGGCCGTTGTATCTCACTTTTAAAAATACTTATGACTAATTCATGTATATTTGATTGTAAGTATTGTATAAATAGAAAGAGTAATGATGTAAAAAGAGCTATATTTACTCCGGTTGAAATATGTGAAATTACAATGAATTTTTATAAACGAAACTATATTGAAGGATTATTTTTATCTAGTGGTATTATTAAGTCTCCTAATTATACTATGGAGAAATTAATTGAAACTTTATATTTACTACGTAAGAAGTATCATTTTAATGGTTATATTCATGTTAAAGCAATACCTGGTGCTAGTGAAGTATTGTTAAAAAAACTTGGAACTCTCGCAGATAGAGTTAGTGCTAATATAGAACTTCCAACAAGTAATGGATTAAAATTACTTGCTCCTAATAAAAATGAAGATAAAGTTACTAATATCATGAAAACTATTAAAGTAAATAGAAGTAGAAGTTTCACACCTGCAGGGCAATCTACTCAAATGATAGTAGGAGCAACAGGTGAAACTGATTTAGATATTCTTGGTAAGAGTGAAAACTTATATAATAATTATTCTTTAAAAAGAGTATTTTATTCAGCTTATATTCCAGTTAACAAAGATAAACTATTACCTGCTATTAAGAATCCTCCACTGGTTCGTGAAAATCGTTTATACCAAGCAGATTGGTTACTTAGATTTTATAACTACAAAGTAGATGATTTATTATCACATGATAATCCTAATTTTAATATCTTAATAGATCCTAAAGCAGATTGGGCCCTAAGACACTTAGAAGAGTATCCTAAAGAGATTAATACTGCGAGCTACTATGATTTACTTAAAATCCCAGGAATTGGTCCTAGAAACGCTAAAAAGATAGTTTCCAATAGAAAGTATTATAAATTAGAGTTTAATGATTTAAAGAAAATGAATATATCATTAAAACGTGCTAAATACTTTATTACTTGTAATGGGAAATATTTTACTGATACAAACATATTTAATAAAAAAATAATAGAAGCTAATTTAGTTTTAGAAGATAAAGTAGTATCTAATAAAGGAGTTCAATTAAGTCTATTCAATGAATAAGATATATATTTATGATGGAGGATTTATTAGTTTTATTGCTTTAGTAGTAGAATTATTTAAAAATAAAATAACACCTGATGATATAAAACTAATAAATTCATATGACTTAGGTTTATTTGATACTGAAATATATTTAAAAGTAGAAAATGAACAAGAAAACATTAAACTTCTAAAAAATAAAATTAGTAGAGAAGCATTATATTGTATATATAATGTATTCTTATCAGATAATAAAAATAAAGAAATTATTATTTATAATTTCTTAAAAAGTTATTTTAAATATGGAAAAACAGTATTTGGAAGAAGAAATATAGATTGTGTAAATGAATCAATTCAAATATCTAAATACGTTAGGGGAGAAGCACATAAATTAAAAGGTTTTTTAAGATTCAGTAAAATGAAAAATAATTTTTATTATGCTAAATTTGAGTCTAATAATAATGTTATAGGTATACTTGCTAGTCATTTTAGTAAAAGATTAATGAGTGATAACTGGATAATTCATGATACTAAAAGAGGAATATATGCTATATATGATAAAGAAAAAGTAATTTATTTAACTGATGAAGAAGTAATAAGTTTGAATCTAGAAAAAGATAATGAAGACTTAATAGAAGATTTATGGAAAACATTCTATAAAACAATAGGTATTAAAGAAAGAGAAAACAAAAGATGTAGACAAAACTTTATGCCTAAGAAGTATTGGAAAAATATGCTTGAAGTGGAGGATGAATTATGAAAAAAGTAATAAGCGGAGAAGAATTAAAAAAAGTAATGAGTGATGCAGTTAATTTATTATGTGATACAGTATCAAGTACTTTAGGTCCAACTGGGAATAATATATTAATTAATAATAGTGAGGTAACACCATTTATCACAAACGATGGTGTAACAATAGCTAGTAACATAGAAAGTGAAGATGAAAAAATTAATACAGTACTAGAAATAGTAAAAGAAGCATCACTAAAAACAAATGAATTAGTAGGAGATGGAACAACAACTACTTTAGTACTTTTACAAAGCATTTTTAATTTAGGACTTGAAGAAATAAATAATGGTAAAAATAAAATAGTACTAAAAAACGAATTATTATCTTGTATGAATAAAGTAGTAGAAGAAATTAATAAATTAAAACAAGAACCAACAGATGATGATTTATTAAGTATTGCAACTACTTCATCAAATGACTATGAAATAGGAAAACTTACTACAGAAATATTTGGAAAAGTTAAAAGTAAATATTCAATTAAACTAGAAGAATCAAATAATGAAGAAACATATAGTATTAATAAAAAAGGTTATAATATTCCAATTAATAATATATCAAGTATGTATTTTACAAAAAATAAAACTATTGAGTTAAAAGATGTTAATGTATTAGTATTAAAAGGATATTTTGACAATTTAGAATCAATCAGTGATATAGTAAATGATGCATTAGAAAATGATAAGAATTTATTAATACTAGTAGAAGCTATGAATGAAGAAATTAAAAATGAAGTATTAGTATATTACTTTAATCATAAAAATATTTTTGTAGTAGAATTAGAAGAATACTCATCCCATAGAGATAAAATTGAAGAAGATATATCATTCCTTTCAAAATCTAATATTAAGAATATTGATTATGAAGAAACTACATTTAGTGACTTAGGCATAATTGATAATGTAATAATAAAAAATGATGAAATAGTATTACTAGATTCTAAGAATAGTATAGAATTAATTAATAAACTAAAAGAAGAACTAAAAACATGTAATAGTGATTATGAAAAAGAGTTTATTGCTAGTCGTATTTCTAAATTAGAAGAAGGAATTACTACTATTTATGTAGGTGGTACTACTAAATCTGAAAGAAGAGAAAAATTAATGCGTTTTGAAGATGCAATATGTGCACTAGAAACTGCAAAAAATGGAATTGTTATTGGAGAAGGAATAACTTACTTGAAAGTAAGTGAGATACTTGAGTCTGATAATACAGCATCTATGATACTTAAAAAATCTTTAGAAAAGCCATTTGAAAAGGTTATGGAGAATTTAGGATTAGATTATAAAGATATAAAGAATAATATTATTAAAAATAAATATAATTTAGTTTATGATTATAAAATAAATGATTATGTATCTATAAATAATAGTAATATAATTGATCCTGCTGATGTTATTATATGTGCATTTAAAAATGCATTGAGTATATCTTCAATTTTACTTTCTACGTCATCTTTAGTTATAAACTTGAAAGAAGAAATAAATAATAATATAATGTAAAAAAAAGTATCCAGTAAATACTTTTTTTGTTGATATATAAAGAAAAAATGTAAAATAAAGTAAAGTCAATTGAAAATTTACACTTCCTTCGATATAATAATATATGTGGAAACATAGGAGTGATAAGATATGGCCGGTAAATATGATGCATCGTCTATTAAAATACTAGAGGGACTAGAAGCTGTTAGAAAACGTCCTGGTATGTATATAGGTTCAACTGATAAAAGAGGATTACATCATCTTATTTGGGAGATAGTAGATAATTCAGTAGATGAAGCTATAAATGGATATGGAGATTACATTAAAATTATATTACATAAAGATGGATCAGTATCCGTTGAAGACCATGGTCGTGGTGTACCAACAGGAATGCATGAATCAGGAAAATCTACTCCTGAAGTAATATATACAGTACTTCATGCCGGTGGTAAGTTTGAATCAGATGGTTATAAAGTATCAGGTGGACTACATGGAGTTGGTTCTTCAGTTGTTAATGCCTTATCAAAACGGATGGAAGTAACCATTAAAAGAGATAAAGAAGAATCATACATTAGATTTGAAAATGGTGGTCATGTTGCTGTGCCTTTAAAAAAAGTAGGACCAACTAATAGAACAGGAACTACTGTACGTTTTATGCCTGATCCTGAAATATTTTCAACTACTAATTTTTCATTTACTACAGTATGTGAAAGAATGCAAGAATCAGCTTTCTTACTAAAAGGTATCACTATAGAAGTAATCGATGAAGAAGATAATCGTGATGCTAAATACTGTTATGAAAGAGGAATAGAAGAATTTGTTGAAGATTTAAATAAAGGAAAAAATACTTTGCATAAAGTATTAAGTATAAATGGAACAAAAGATAAAATAGATGTAGAAATATCTATGCAATATACAGATACTTATAATGAAAATATAGTGAGTTTTGTAAATAATGTTAAGACAATAGATGGTGGATCTCATGAAGTTGGGTTTAAAACTGCTTTAACCAGAGTATTTAATGATTATGCTAAATCAAATGGTTTTGTAAAAGAAAAAGATAAAGCTTTTGAAGGTAGTGATGTTCGTGAAGGATTAACTGCTGTAATTAGTTTAAAAATACCTGAAGGAATTCTACAATTTGAAGGACAAACTAAAGGAAAACTTGGAACACCACAAGCTAAGAATGCAGTAGAAAATATTGTTACAGAACAATTAAAAGTATACTTAGAAGAAAATAAAGCAATAGCTACTGAAATAATTAATAAAAGTTTAAGAAGTAAGATTGCTCGTGAAGCTGCAAGAAAAGCAAGAGAAGAAGCACGAAAAGGTACTAAGAAAAACAATAAAGAAAGATCTCTTTCCGGTAAACTTGCACCAGCTCAGAGTAAAGATAAAGATAAAAAGGAATTATTCTTAGTCGAAGGTGATTCTGCAGGAGGTTCTGCTAAACAAGGTAGAGACCGACTATATCAAGCAATTCTTCCTTTACGTGGAAAGGTTCTTAATACTGAAAAAACAAAAGAAGAAGATATTTTAAAAAATGAAGAAATAAATACAATGATATATACAATAGGTGCAGGATATGGCTCTAATTTTGATATAAAAGATTGCGAGTATTCTAAAGTAATAATCATGTCTGATGCAGATGAAGATGGTGGTCATATTCAATGTTTACTTTTAACATTCTTTTATCGTTATATGAAACCACTTATTGAAGATGGAAGACTTTTTGTTGCCCTTCCACCATTATTTAAAATACAAAGTGGTAAAGATATAGAGTATGCTTATACAGTCGAAGAAATGAAAGAAAAATCTAAAGGTAAAAAATGCGATATTCAACGTTATAAAGGACTTGGTGAAATGAACGCAGATCAACTTTGTGAAACAACTATGAAACCAGGTAGTCGTACATTAATAAGAGTAAATATAGAAGATGCACAATTAGCAGAAAAACGTGTATCAATTCTTATGGGAGATGACGTACCACCTCGTAAAGAGTGGATTGAAGAAAACGTAGAATTCTCTCTAGAAGATGATTATGAAATAGCTCAATAATAAATAGAAAGTAGTGGTAGTATGCCAAAAAAGAAAACTGAAACAGAAAAGGTAATTGAAAAGATTTTTGATTATACTCTAGAAGATATAATGGGAGAACGCTTTGGATCTTATTCTAAATATATTATTCAAGATCGTGCTATTCCTGATGCTAGAGATGGTTTAAAACCAGTTCAAAGACGTATTTTATATTCAATGCATAAAGAACATAATACGTACGATAAAGGTTATCGTAAGTCAGCAAAAACTGTTGGTGACGTTATCGGTAATTACCATCCACATGGTGATACATCAATTTATGATGCCATGGTTCGTATGTCTCAACCTTGGAAAACAAGATTACCTTATATTGATATGCATGGTAATAACGGTTCAATAGATGGTGATTCTCCTGCTGCATATCGTTACACAGAAGCACGATTATCAAAAATTTCTAATGAAATGCTTCGTGATATAGAGAAAAATACAGTCGAGTTTGCACCTAACTTTGATGACACAACAGTTGAACCAACTGTCCTACCAGCAAGATTCCCTGCACTATTAGTATATGGTGCTCAAGGTATATCTGCAGGATATGCTACTAATATTCCACCACATAATTTAGGAGAAGTAGTAGATGCTACAATTCATAGAATTGATAATCCTAACTGTCAGTTAGATACATTAATGAAATATGTCAAAGGACCAGATTTTCCTACAGGCGGAATAGTAGAAGGACTTAATGGAATTCGCGAAGCTTATGAAACAGGCCGTGGACGTATTATAATTAAAAGTAGATATACATTAGAAAATACAAAGAATGGTGTACAAATTATTATTACAGAAATACCATTTGAAGTTAACAAAGCTTTAATGGTTAAAAAAATTGATGACATAAGAATAGATAAAAAAGTAGAAGGAATAGTTGAAGTTAGAGATGAATCAGCTAGTGATATTCGTATTGTAATTGAATTAAAGAAAACAGCTAACGTTGATTTAATTATTAATTACTTATTAAAAAACACAGATATGCAAATCAGTTATAACTTTAATGTAGTATCTATCGTAAATAGAAGACCTAAATTATTAGGATTAAAAGAAGCCCTAGATGCATTTATTGCACATCAAAAAGAAGTAGTTAGACGTAGAACTTTATTTGATTTAGAACATGCTAAAGCGCGATATCATATAGTAGAAGGTTTAATTAAATGTTTATCTATTTTAGATGAAGTAATTAAAGTAATTCGTGCTTCTAAAAATAAATCTGATGCCAAAGATAACTTAGTAAAAGAATTTAAATTTACTGAACCTCAAGCAGAAGCTATTGTAACATTACAATTATATAGATTAACTAATACAGATGTAGTAGCGTTAGAAGAAGAATTAGCTGACTTAGAGAAGAAAATATCTATTTGGGAACAAATTCTTAATAATGAAGAAGCATTAAAACATGTAATGAAAAAAGAACTACAAAATATTAAGAAAGAATATGATACACCACGTCTTACAGATATAAAAGAAGAAATAACAGAAATTAAAATAGATGAATCTGCTATGATACCTAAAGAAGATGTTATAGTAGCCGTTACAAAAGATGGTTATATCAAACGTACTTCATATAGAAGTTATACAGCATCAAATGATGATGATATAACTTTAAAAGAAAATGATTATTTAATTGGTTTATATGAGATGAATACTACAGACACATTATTAGTATTTACTACTGGAGGAAATTATTTACATATTCCAGTTCATATAATACCAGACTTAAAATGGAAAGATATGCCAAAACATGTTAGTAATGTAATAGAAGTTCCTGCCGAAGAATCAATTATATCTGCAATACCAGCTTATGACTTCTCAAGTGACAAAAATATTATTATTACTACAAAAGATGGTATTATTAAACGTTCTAAATTAAAAGAATTTAAATTACAAAGATATAATAAAGCAACAAGCTGTATGAAATTAAAAGACAATGATCAAGTGATTAGTGCAGTACTAGAAGAATATGATTCAGTATTCCTAACAACAAATACAGGTTATGGGCTAAGCTTTAAAACAGATGAAATACCAGTAATTGGTGTTAAAGCAGCTGGTGTTAAAGCAATGAAATTAAAAGATGATTATTTAGTATCTGTAAATAATTTCTCATATAATGAACATGAATTTATTAGTATTATAACTACTAAAGGTACTGGTAAGAGAGTAAGATTAAATGAATTTCCAATCTCGACACGTACAAGACGTGGTATTCAAGTTCTTCGTGAAGTCAAGTCTAATCCATATGAAGTATTAACAACATTTATAGATGATTCTAGAAAACATTTAGGATTAAAAAATGGAGATATCAATGTTATTAAATTAACTGAACTACCTATAGCAGATAGATATTCTACTGGTAGTCAGATATCTAAACATGCTTTAACAGATGCCTTTATAGTTTCAACATTAACTAAAGAAGTAAATACTCAAGAAAAATTAATTGATGACAATTCTATAGTTGAAGAAGATAAAGTTGAAGTAAAAAAAATACCTAAAAAAGATCAAATATCATTATCTGAAATAGATGATAGATTAATGACAATAGATGACTTTTTAAAATAAAAGTCGTCTTTTCTTTTTTTTATCATATATTTATATAGGTGATAATATGTCAAAAGAAACATTTAAAAAATTTGCAAAAACACATCCAGAATTAGCAGATACTGTATTAAAAGGAGATGCATCATGGCAACAATTATATGAAATATATGAAATATATGGAGAAAATGATAATATTTGGAACAATTATTTCACAAAACCTTCTATAACAGATCAAATTAATAGTAGTGCATCAACTCTAAAAGATTTTATATATAATCTTAAAAACATAGATATGGATTCAGTACAAAAAGGAATTAGTAATATTGAAAAAACAATTGGATTACTCCAAGACATTGGATTAACTAATAAAAATAATTATGAATCCGAACCAATATATAAGAGGTTTGAAAAATAATGAGTGAAGAAATAATATATATTATTAAAAATAATGAAATAATAAATAGATTTTTAAGAGAAGAATCATATCATTATAAATATCTTTATCGAGATAATAATTATATTAAAGAAATCGAAAGATTAGCTAGAATGAAATATAAACTAACCATTATTGATAAAATGGAAAATTTTAAAAATACTATTAATCTTATAAATACATTTATGAGTGTAATAGAATAATTTTTATGGTAAAATAAACTTATGAATGAATTAATAGAGAAAGTTGAAGATTTAAAAGAAACACTAGATAAAAATGAAGAAATAGTCAATTTAAAGAAAATCAATGAAGAAATAATGAAAGATAAGGAGTTATTAGAAGAAATTAAAAAATACCAAGAAACAAATGATTTAGAATTGAAGAATAAAATAATAAATAATTCATTATTTCAAAAATATAAACACAGTGAAGCAGAATGCAATTTTATAATATTAGAAATTAATAAAAAATTAAAAGAAATAAACAATAAAGGTAAGTGTAGTAAATGAAAATAATTAGTGGAAAATATAAAGGAAGAAATATAGAAGGATTTGATATAGATGGTACTCGTCCTACAATGGATAGAGTAAAAGAATCACTTTTTGCGACAATTCAAAATTATATAGATAATAGCATAGTTTTAGATTTGTTTTCTGGTAGTGGTAATCTAGGTATAGAAGCATTATCCGAAGGAGCAAAAAAAATAATTTTAGTAGATTCTAATTATAAAGCAATTAAAACAATTGAAAAAAATCTTAAAAATATAGGTATTAATGATACTGATGTCCTTAATATGGATTATAAAAAAGCACTAGAATATTTAAAAGACGAAAAATTTGATATTATTTTTTTAGATCCCCCATATAATAGTAATTATATTGAAGAATCCATTAAATTAATTACTAAATATGATATTTTGAATAAAGAGGGAATAATAGTATGTGAAAGTGATAGACTCGATAGAATAATTTATGATAGTAATTATATATGTATTAAAGATAAAAAGTATGGAGATAAATATGTAGTCATATTAAAAAAAATATGATAAAATAAAACTAGAATAGAGAGTGTTTATATGAGAAAGATGAATAATAAAGGGTTTGCGATATCTACATTAATATATGGTTTAGCAATTATGGGAATAATGATAGTTGCGATTTTAATGGCAACTATGGCTCAAACTAGATCAAATACAAGTAGTTTATCTAAGAGTATAGAAGACGAATTAAATAGATTTAGTAAAACAGATACAGTATTTCAAGCAACAGAAGGAGATATGCCTACTGCCCAAGAATACATAGTACCAGAAACAGGATGGTATAAAATAGAACTATGGGGTAGCCAAGGTGGTGCAGCTGGAGGATGGGGTGCCTATACATCTGGAATAATTGAATTACAGGAAGGAGAAACATTATATTTTTATGTACCAAAACATAAGACCAGTGGTTCTGGAAGAGAAACAGATGTAAGAATATATAAAGGTGCCTATAATAGCGAAATATCATATGAATCAAGAATAATGGTTGCTGCCGGTGGTGGAAGTGAAAGTGATTCTGCTGGTGGTACACTATATGGATATAACGATAAAATGAAATCATATGGTGGTTCAATTAATATACAAGAACCAAATATAGACTATGGATTAACCCCAGCAACAGACACCAATAATTATTCAAATGGAACTTTAATTGGAATTACTAAAGACTATGAACCAAGTGATGTTCATAGAGATGAACAACATTTAGGAGTTAATATTCCTTCTCCTTTAGCGACAAACAATGGAGGAGATGGATTTTATCCTAGTGCAAAAGCAAATACTGGTGGTGCTTCATATATTGCAGGATATGCAGGAGCATATGGATTAGATAAAGGAATAACTACTTCATCGCCATGCTATCAATATTATGAAAGAACTAATATAGAAGATGGTAACTTTACATACGGAAACTTAGTAAAAACATATTATTTTGTTAATGGAATAATGCTTCCTGGAGTTAATCTTGCTAATGGTAAAGCAAAAATAACAAAAGTTTTATCGAAAACTGAAAATAATCAATCATTACCTAGAAAAAATGAAAAATTTAACAATATTAGATATATTAAAGATTGTACAAGTGGTTCAACACCAACAATAGATAATATTACATGGCAAAAAATAACTGCTGTAAAACAAGGAATTAATGTAGCGTCAGGAAAAACTTTAACATATTCTACAGAAGGTAGTTCAAAATGTGCAACATTAGACCTACAAGAAAATCACGATTTAGATGAAATTGCAATATTCCATAAACCAGTTGCAGGTATTGATTATAATGATAATACTATTCAAGTATCAAATGATGGAGTAAATTGGCAATATATTAAAAATTTAGGGCAAAATACAACAATTTCAGAAACTGAAACAAAAACAGGTATCAGAGTATCTGCCTATCAACCAGACGCAACACAAACACTACCAGATATAGGAAATTATTATATATTACCTGTTCTTTCAGAAAATAAAGTTATAACTAATAATACAAATTCTACTTCAATTGATATTAGTACACTTAACGGTTCTGTTAAACAAAAATGGTCAATTGAAAAAATTACAGATTCTAATATTAATCAAGGACATGATAATGAATATAAAATATTAAATCTTTCAGGTTATAAAGCTTTGGAATTAAGTGATTTAAATAAAACAAATACTACACTCATTGCTTCAAATTCATTTGATAATCAAAATAGAAATGAAAAACAAATATGGCATATAATTCCTGTAGGTAATAATACATATATTATTGAAACAGTAGTTCCAACATCATCTAGTAATACAGGATATATACTACCTCAAACAAATAATAGTGTATCTACAAGAAAAAATATGATTATAGTAGGTAAAAACAATTCAACAACAGCAAGATTTAAATTAATACCAATAGATTAAAAAGCAGTATTTTACATACATGCTTTTTATTTTTAAAATGTTTTAGCACAAACTATTGACAAGTGCTAAAAATAAGAGTACTATATAATTAGCACTTGAATAAAAGCAGTGCTAAGGAGGTAAGTTATGCCAACCGAAAGACAAGAAAAAATACTTAAACTAATAGTTGAAAAGTATATCAAAGAACCGATTCCAGTAGGCTCAAAAGTAATTTCGAGGGAACTCAATTGCTCAAGCGCTACTGTACGAAATGAAATGGGAGAACTTGAAAAACTAGGACTATTAGAAAAAACTCATACATCTTCAGGAAGAATTCCTAGTGAGGCAGGATATCGTTATTATGTAGATCACTTAATGGAATTAAAAAAGATGAATGCAGAAGATATGTTAAAATTACAAATTGTCTTCAAAAATCAACAACTAGCTCTATCAGATGTTATTACTAAAAGTCTTCAAGTAATATCTGATATGATGAACTACACTACAGTAGTGCTAGGAAGCAAATCTCATGAGAATCTTCTTAAACAAATAGAAGTAATTCCTATTGATGATGAAAATATGACTGTTATCATTGTTACAGATAAAGGACATGTAGAACACAAAAATATTAGACTTAAAGATGTTTCTTTAGATGAAATACGAAAAACAGTTGGATTGATTAATAACTTGATCTCAGGAACTCCAATAGATGATATAGTATCTAAATTAGAGTTTGAAATAAAACCTATTATAGGTAAATATGTAAAACAACATGAACAATTATATAATGCTTTCTATAATGTATTTACTGATTTCACTAATCAAGAAGTCAATATTATGGGAAAGACAAAAATGTTAGAACAACCTGAGTTTTCTTCAAATGTAAATAAAATAAAAGAAGTATTTAATAAATTAGAAGACAAACAATTACTAAAAAATATTGAAGAAGACGATGATAATAACATAAAAGTTTATATTGGAAATGAAAATCATATAGATAGTGATATGACTGTAATTCAGACTAAATTTAAAAAAGGTAATGAAGAAGGTACAATCGCTATAATTGGTCCAAAAAGAATGGAATATGATCGTGTTGTTGGACTATTAGAATATATGAAAGAGAATATTGAAAGGTAGGCTTTATGAGAAAGAAAAAAGAAGAAGAAAAAGAAAATGTAGAATTACTAGAAGAAACAAAAGAATTAGAACAAGACACAAAATTAAATGAAGAAATGTTAAAACTAGAAAACGAAATAAATACTTTAACAGAAGAAAATAAAAGTTTATTAGAAAAAGTAAAACTTTCTCAAGCAGAATTAATTAATTATAGAAGACGTAAAGATGAAGAAGTCGAAAATTTATTAAAATATGCAAATCAAAGTATTATTACTGAAATTCTACCAGTTATTGATAATTTTGAAAGAGCTATTAATAAGGAAGAGGATTTAAGTGATGAATTAAAAAAATACTTAGTAGGATTTAAAATGATTCATAAGAATTTATATGATATTTTAAAGAAATACGGAGTAGAAGAAATAAATCGTGTTGGACAAATATTTGATCCTAATCAAGAACAAGCACTTTTAGTAGAAAATGATTCATCAAAAAATGATGATATAGTTCTAGAAGTATTATTGAAAGGTTACAAGTTAAAGGATAGAGTAATTCGTCCAGCATCAGTAAAAATAAATCAAAAATAAGAAAAGGAGATAATAAATTATGGGAAAAATAATAGGAATCGATTTAGGAACAACAAATTCATGTGCTGCAGTACTTGAAGCTGGAGCACCAAAAATAATACCAAATCCAGAAGGAGGAAGAACAACTCCATCTGTAGTATCATTTAAGAAAGGTGAAAAAATAGTAGGTGATGCTGCTAAACGTCAAGCACTTACTAATCCAAATACAGTAATCTCTATTAAGAGAAAAATGGGAACTAAAGATAAAGTAGAACTAGAAGGAAAGAAATATACTCCAGAAGAAATTTCAGCAATGATTTTAAGTTATATTAAGGACTACGCTGAAGCTTACTTAGGAGAAAAAGTAGATAAAGCAGTTATCACAGTTCCAGCATACTTCAACGATGCACAACGTCAAGCTACTAAAAACGCTGGTAAAATTGCAGGACTTGAAGTAGAAAGAATAATAAATGAACCAACTGCTGCAGCTCTATCTTATGGTCTTGAAAAAGAAGAAGGTCAAACAATTCTTGTTTATGACTTAGGTGGAGGTACTTTCGATGTATCTATCCTTGAATTAGGTGATGGTGTATTCGAAGTTAAATCAACAGCAGGTAATAATAAACTAGGTGGAGATGACTTCGATAATAGAATCATTGATTATATCGTAAAAGAATTCAAAAAAGAAAACGGTGTTGATTTATCAAAAGATAAAATGGCAATGCAACGTTTAAAAGAAGAAGCAGAAAAAGCTAAAAAGAACTTATCAGGAATGGTTTCAACACAAATTTCTGCTCCATTCATAGCTAAGGGTGATGACGGTGAACCTCTTCACTTAGATATGGAATTAACAAGAGCTAAATTTGAAGACTTAATTTCTGATTTAGTAGAATCAACTATTGAACCAGTTAAAAAAGCTATTAAAGATGCTAAAATTAAAAAGAGTGATATTGATAAAGTAATATTAGTAGGTGGATCTACTCGTGTACCTTTAGTATATGAAACAGTAACTAAAGAATTAGGAAAAGAACCATCTCGTGAAGTTAACCCAGATGAAGCAGTAGCTATGGGTGCTGCAATTCAAGGTGGAGTTTTAGGAGGAGACGTTTCAGGTATCGTATTACTTGATGTTACACCATTATCTCTTGGAGTTGAAACATTAGGTGGAGTTATGACTACATTAATTCCAAGAAATACTACAATTCCAACATCTAAATCAGAAGTATTCTCAACTGCTGCAGATAATCAACCAGGTGTAGATATCCATGTATTACAAGGTGATAGACCAATGGCTGCAGATAATAAGACATTAGGAAACTTTAGACTTGATAATATTCCACCAGCACCACGTGGTGTACCTCAAATCGAAGTTAAATTTGATATTGATGCAAATGGTATCGTTAATGTTTCTGCTAAAGACTTAGGAACAGGAAAAGAACAATCTATTACAATTACTGCTTCAACAAACCTAACAGACGAAGAAATCGAAAAGATGAGAAAAGAAGCTGAAGAAAATAAAGAAGCAGATGAAAAGAAGAAAGAAGAAGCCGAAACTAAAAATGAAGCAGAACAATTAGTATTCCAAACAGAAAAAGCAATTAAAGACTTAGGAGATAAAGCAGATAAAAAAGATGTTGAAGAAGCAGAAGATTTAATCAAAGAATTAAAAGAAGCTTTAGAGAAAGGTGACATCGATGATATTAAATCTAAGAAAGAAAAACTTTCTGAAAAAGCAATGGCTTTAGCTACTAAAGTTTATGAAGAAGCTGCTAAAGCACGTCAAGCAGAATCAGCTAATACTGAAGAAGCAAAAGAAGAAGATAAAACTGAAGTAAAAGAAGCAGACGTTTCTGAAGAATAATAAAAAGTAGAAGTTCCATTTAGAACTTCTTACTTTTATGAAAGGATTACTATGAGTACTATAAAAACAAGAGAAGAAATCAATGATGAATATAAATGGGATCTAACCAAAATATTTAAAAATTTAGATGAGTTTAATACTTTCTATGAAGAAACAAAAAAATTAATAGAAAGATTTAAAAAATATGAAAATCATGTAATGGATAGTTCTAAAACATTATTATCTGTAATTAAAGACGATATAGAAATATCAAGAAGAATAGAAAAACTATATTCATATACACATATGTTATGTGATGAAGATATCTCAAATAATGAAAATCAAGAATTAAATAGTAAAATACTTAATTTATATGATTTGGCTATTAAAAATTCATATTTTCTAACTCCAGAAATATTAAAAGTAGAAAAAGAAATTATAGATAAATATCTAAAAGAAGAAAAAGAATTAGAAGAATTCAAAAGATATATTGAAAAAATATATAGATATAAGAAATATACTTTAAGCGATGATGAAGAAAAAATATTATCAAAACTATCTAAAGCTTTTGATAATGATGAAACAACCTATAGTTATTTAACAGATTCTGATATGACACTAGGTAATATAAAAGATGAAAATGATAATGATGTTGAATTAAATGATACAAATTACTCAATTTATATTAAAAGTAAAGATAGAAGAGTAAGAATAGAAGCATTTAAAGCATTATATGCTGGTTATAAACAATATAAAAATACAATATCATCATGCTTAAATGGGCATATAAAAGAAAATGTAGCTCTTACTAAATTAAGAGGATATGAAAGTGTATTTGAAAAAGAATTATATAAAGATGAATTAAATATAGATATATATAATACTTTAGTAAATACTATTCATAATAATTTAGATGTATATCAAAAGTATTTTAATTTAAAGAAAGATATTTTAGGTTTAGATGAAATGCATATGTATGATGTATATACAGATTTAATAAAAGATTATGATAAAAAATATACATTTGAAGAAGCAAAAGATTTAGTATTTAAAGCGACTTCCATATTAGGTAAAAAATATACTAAAGACTTAGAAAAAGCATTTACTGAAAAATGGATAGATATATATCCTAATAAAAATAAAAGAGGAGGTGCTTACTCAGGAGGATGTTTTGATACATATCCTTATCTATTATTAAATTATCAAGAAAGATTAGATGATGTATCAACTCTTATTCATGAATTGGGTCACTCTATGCATAGTTTTTATACAAGAAATAATAATCCATATCAATATGGAGACTATCCAATATTTGTAGCAGAAGTAGCTTCAACTACAAATGAATTATTACTTGCATACTATTTAATAAATAATAGTAATGATGATAATGAAAAAATGGCTGCACTAAATCATTTAATGGAATTATTTAAATCTACTATTTATCGTCAAGTAATGTTTGAAGAATTTGAAAAATATGCGTATGATTTAGTAGAAAATGATGATGTTATAACTTCAGATAAATTAAGTGATAAATATTTAGAATTAAATAAATTATATTTTGGTGATAGTGTAGTAGTAGATGATGAAATTAAATATGAATGGGAAAGAATTCCACATTTCTACTACAATTTCTATGTATATAAATATGCAACTAGCTTATGCGCTGCTTGTGATATAGTTACTCGTATATTAAACAATGAAGAAAATTCAGTTTCTAATTATTTAAAAATGTTAGAAAGTGGTAATTTCTATAATCCAATAGATACATTAAAAATAGCAGGAGTAGATATGACAAATAAAAAAGTGTATGAAAATGCTATTAAGATGTTTGATAAAACAATAGAAGAATTTAAGGTTCTAACAAAAAAGAATGAAAGAAAGATGTGATTAAATGGATAAAAGAGATTATTATGAGGTTTTAGGTATAAAAAAAGGTGCTACAGAAGCTGAAATAAAAAGTGCTTATCGTAAAAAAGCAAAAGAACTACACCCAGACCTTAACAAAGACGATCCAAAAGCCGAAGATAAATTTAAAGAAGTACAAGAAGCATATTCAGTATTAGGCGATGAAAATAAGAAAAAAATGTATGATCAATTTGGACATGCTGGAGTAAGTGGCAATGGACCAACTGCAGGATATCCTGGTGGAGGAACATATACTAATTTTGATGCATCCGATTTTGATTTTGGAGATATATTTGATTCTATTTTTGGTGGAGGTTTTTCAAATTTTACTGGTTTTGGAGGAAGAGGAAGTACTACTAATCGTCCAACTCGTGGCAGTGATATACTAATGCGTTTAGACTTATCATTTGATGAAGCAATCTATGGTACAGAAAAAAAATTCAATTTAGATGTAGTAGAAGAGTGTAGCGAATGTCATGGTAATGGTGGATTTGATAGAGAAACATGCCATACATGTCATGGAAGTGGAACTGTAACTCATGAACAAAGAACAATACTTGGATCATTTATGTCAAAAACAACATGTCCAGATTGTAAAGGACTTGGACATACATACAAAAGAAAATGTTCTGAATGTAATGGTAAAGGAAAAGTTAAAATTAATAAAAAAATCACTATTAACATACCAGAGGGTATTAATACAGGAGATAGACAAAAAATCAGTGGTAAAGGTAATCCTGGTATAAATGGTGGAGAAAATGGTGATTTATATATTGAATTCGTAGTAGGAAGACATAAATATTTTGAACGTGACGAAAATGACATTTATCTAGAAGTACCACTAACACTTACTGAATCAATATTAGGTTGTAAGAAAGATATACCTACATTATATGGTAATGTAAAAATAAACATTCCAGCTGGAACTAATAGTGGAGACAAACAAAGAATAAAAGGTAAAGGTGTAGATAATAGATTTAGAAAAATTAAAGGTGATATGTACTTAATCTTTAAAGTTTATACCCCTAATAGATTAACAAGAGAACAAAAAGAATTAATTGAAAAATTATCAAGAACAGAATTAGATACAGACGAAATTAAAAAGTTCAATAAATTTATAAAAGAGAATGAATAATCATTCTTTTTTTGTTATAATTATTTTAGGAGGTTCATATGAAAGAATTTAATTTGAACAGAATAAATATAGAAAAACTAAAATTAGGGGAAAGCCCATTAAAATTAATAAAAACTACATATAACGATTTAAAAATAAAAGATGGATATTTACAAGATGAAGAAGGTCATAAAATAGGTACTAAAGGAGATATGTATCACAAATTAATTATGGATAAGATTCTTCAAGAAGGATGCTTAGATCATAATCCTAGACCAAAATATCATGATTTTTATTCTGATGCTACATATGATGATTTAAAAAGAATTATTACTACAAAAGAAAATGAAGAAATCAAAGTAGGAGATAATGAAACAGTAATTGAAAAAGAACATGGAGTAGAAGTACACGTTCCAGCTCATACACTAAGCGTTAATCAAGGAATTGAGTGTATATATGATTTATCTAAAGGAGAAACACCAATGATTACACTTCGTCCTATAGCTATAAAAACATCAGTTGCTGAAATACTTTGGATTTATCAAAAACAAAGTAATGACTTAGTAGAATTTGATGAACTAATAGGCAAGAATACTTGGGATAAAGATCATAAAATAAATAATTGGTGGGAAGAATGGGCACTTCGTGATGAAAATGGAAACTACATTTTAAATGAAAAATCTCATCCAATAATAGGCTCATGTTATGGTGGTACTACTGGTCCAAGAAATATGATTTATACTGAAGTAATAGAACAAATCAGAAAGAATCCTGATGGTAGAAGGAATATAACTTGTTTATGGCAAACAGATGATTTTCAAAGACCTCATGGATTAAAACCTTGTGCTTTTCTAACTGTTTGGAATGTAAGGCATGGATGGGATGGATTAGACTATTTAGATATGACTATGATTCAACGTTCAAGTGACTTTGATACAGCTGCATGCATTAATCAAGTTCAATATGTTGCAGAACATAAAATGGTTGCAAGAGATTTAGGATATATTCCAGGTATTTTTACTTGGAAACCAGTTAACGTTCAAATATATGATAGACATTTAGACCAAACAATTGAAATGCTAAATAGAGAACCAATAAATGCAAAATGTAGTATCGAATTAAAAGAAGAAGTAATAAGTTTTAATGATGTTAAACCGGATGATATATATGTAGATGATTATCCAAAAGAATTAATAAAAATAAAAAATCCACAATTAAAATTTCCATTAGGTATATAAAAAAAAGAGTTATTAAAACTCTTTTTTCTTTTTAATAAATCATAGTATGTAATATTCTATCTGTATTTTTAAAATTAACTTTAGCTATTTCTTTTAATTTATCTTCTCCATATTTTTCAACCACTTCTTCACCAATTTCATCTACATCACGTCCGGCACCCTTAGGTAAAGGCATATGAATAGAATCACATAATTTATCAAATTCTTTTAAAAATATATATCTACTTATAATAGAAGCACATCCAACAGCAGGTGATATATCTTCTGCCTTTGTTAAAAACGTTATTCCTTTTTGAATATTATTTTGTCCATTTAAATATTCATAATATCTAGCTTCTCTTGCAAATTCATCAACAATAATATATTCGTATACAGGTTTCTCTTCATTAATTAATTGATATAAAACTTTATTATGAAGAATAGCCTTAATTTTATTCATATTGATATCTTTATTATACTTTTCATTATATTCTTTATTAGTTAATATAACAGATTTATATTTAACCAATTTAGCAATCTGCGGAGCTATTTTTAATATCTTAGAGTCATCAATTTTTTTAGAATCTCCAACTCCTAATTTTTTAAGTTCTTCTAAATTATTTTTATCTACAAAACAAGCAGTAACTACAATAGGGCCATAATAATCTCCTGTACCAACTTCATCACTACCAACACTAGGTGCATTATAATATTTCAAATTTTCTTTCTTTTTTTCTTCCTTCTTTTCATTTGTATTTTCTAATGCAACACCCCACATAGCAGCATCTACATCAGCACTAGTTCCTTGAAACATTACTTTACCTGATTCATACATAGTTATAACTGTATCTTCATCTTGTGCTTGAAATACTACATAAGGAATTACTTTATCACGTTTTTTATCTTTGTAATATTCAATCATTTTTTCTTTAATTTCATCATTAACTTTTATAACAACATTCATATATTCACCCCTAAAAAATAATATTATAATTAATAAAATCAATTATTTCATTATTATTAAGTCCTTCTCTTTTTTTCTTATTATATAATTTTTCTAAATCTTTGTCACTCATATTTAATATATAAGGATTACTAGTAAATAATAAATTCAAATTATCTATTTTTAATTCCTTTAATTTATTTATTAAATTACAAATAATATTAATATCATTAGTAATAGAAAAGGGATTACAAATAAATATATTTTTAATATCTATATCAGTACAATTATTTTCCTTTAATACACTTACTAATAAATTAATATTTTTTTCATTAACATATTCAATAGAATCATTTGTATCCATCATAATTTTAATTTCTTCAATAGTAAATCCATTTCTAATTAAGAAATCCATTAAAATTCTCCTTTCAGCAAACTATCTCTCTTAATTTTATATAATTTATAAAAACTACAATCATCAATAAATAAATCTTTATAATTATTATCTATATTTTTATATTTTGAAATATATAGGTATCTTGAATGAACTAGTTCAATAGGTAATAATAATATTTTACTATTACTAATTAAATACTTATCTAAATCAATTTTTTTATAATACATAATTTTATCAAGAGTATAATTCCAATTATATCCAAATATTAAAGGAAAACTAACACATATTTTATTAATATCATCATTAGAATATTTTAATTTTAATAAATTCTTATATATAGTAATAATATTGTCTTCAGAATATAAAAATAAATATGGATTATTAGAAGTCATCAAAATAATATCCTTACTATTAATCCCTAAATTAGAAAAGTTATTAATTCTATCATTTAAATGTTCTCTATATCTATCTTTAAATATAATAGGAATTTTTTTAATTATCTCAATAATATCCATATTAGTATATCCAAATGATAATAAAGAATCAAAATAATCAGTAATTAAATTTTTATCAGATAACAAAATACTAGGAATTATATTAGTTATTTGAATGACAACATTTTGATCAAATCCAAAATCTTCAATCTTTTTGTATTTATTTTTAATATCAATAATATTCAAATTTAATAATTCAGGAATTTTTCTAATCAATCTCATAATATTATCATTAGAATATCCATAATTAATTAAATAATCTATAACACACTTATAATTAGAAAAATCACCTTGAAGTAAACTAGGATTATTAACAATAACTGTAATAATATCATTTTCCTTAAAACCTATACTTTTAAAACTATTGATACTATTTTTTAATGTTGATTTATTAATTTCAATGATATATGGATATTTTGATATTAATTTAAATGAATTAATTTTATTAAAACCCAAATCATTTAATTCAATAATTTTATTATTAATATCCTCTAAACTAAGAGAAATAATACTAGGTATTGTCATTGTTATATTAATAAAATCTTCATTACTAATGTTATTT
Source organism: Bacilli bacterium (assembly GCA_017460175.1). GTDB lineage: Bacteria > Bacillota_I > Bacilli_A > RF39 > UBA660 > UBA3789. The sequence goes on along the minus strand of JAFUBO010000004.1, from coordinate 52,393 downwards.
TTATTTAGATAATAATATAAATTTTTAAAATTAAATAACAAAGAAGATTCAGAATATATTTTATTGGGATATATATTATGAACAATTTTAATTTGATCATTACTATAACCTAGATCTTCTAAAAAATCATCTAACATATAATCACCACCATAAAAACATTATAGCATATTTTTCATAAATAGTTTATAATCTAAATAGAATGTATAAGGAGTGATTCTATGAATTTAAATATATTTGATATAGGTATTATTTTAATATTAATAAGTTTTATAATAGCAGGTTGGAAAAATGGAGTAGTAAAAGAAGCAAGTAGTTTTTTAGGGATTATTGTAGTTTTTGTTTTATCATATAGTTTAAAAGGTATAGTAGGTAATTTTTTATGCTCAATTTTACCTTTTTTCAAATTTAATGGATTAGTCACAATGAACATATTGTTATACCATATAATAGCATTTATATTATTGTTTTTAATATTATTAAGTTTATATAAATTACTATTGAAAATATCTAATGGATTACAAAAAATAATTAATTATACAATTATATTATTAATACCATCAAAAGTATTAGGAGCAATTATATCATTAATAGAAGGATGGATTATTACATTTATAATATTAGTAATATTAATAATGCCTTTAGGTAATGAAAGAATGTTTAATAATAGTAAATTAGTAAATATTGTATTATATAAGACACCAGTATTATCTAATATGACTAAATCTTACACAAATTCTATTAATGAAATATATGATTTAACTTCAAAAATTAAAGAAAAAGAAATAAGTACAGAAGAAGCAAATAAAAAAACATTAAACATAATGCTAAAATATAAAGTAGTAAATAAAAATACAATTAAGAAATTAATAAAATTAAATAAATTAAATGAAATTAAAGATATTAATGACGTTTTAGATAAACATTAAAAAACCATCTTTTTCTTGACATTATAATAAAAAAAGATTACTATATATAGAAAAAAAAAGAGGGATAGTATGAGTAATAGAGAAGATTATATTGATATAAAAAGAAAAAATATCAAAAAAGAATTAGAAAAAATTGAAAAAGAATATAATAAGAAAGAATTAGTTTCATATGGCTTAATTGCATTTTTTGGAGGGTTAGCATTATGCAGTGTACCTGTAGCTTTAAATATATCATTAGCATCAGCTGCAATAACAGCAGGAACAATTTGTTATAATTATAAAACAGGTAAAAAACGTGAAATAGAAAATAAAAAATTAAATCAAGAATTAAAACATTTAAATAATATAGAAATAGAACAACCATTAACTGAAAAAAGATTATATGATAAAGCATGTGACAAAGTAATTGCTATATCACAAACACAAATTGAAGAAGAAAAAAAATATGAAAATGTAGGAGATGCTACAAATATAATGTATGCTATCACTGCAGCAGGTGCAATAGGAACAGCTATAAATCCATTAACTGCATGGATACCTGTTGTAGGAGTATGTTCAAGCATACTATCTGGTAATGCTGAAATAAGATCATTTGAAAAGAAAGAAATACTTGATAACAGAATTACTAACTTACTTCATGATTTAGAAACAAAAGAAATAGAAGAAAAAGAAGAAGGTAAAGTATATATAAAGAAATAGAGAATAATCTCTATTTTTTTTGTAAAAAAATGTGAAATATCAATAAAAAAACAAAATTTTTCTTGTAGGTTTTATTTTTTTTGTTATAATAAATAAAGTCATGCATAAATATAAGGAGGAATCATAATGCATAAATATGTTTATTTATTCAGTGAAGGTAATGCAGATATGAGAAACTTACTTGGAGGAAAAGGTGCTAACTTAGCAGAAATGACTAATATAGGACTACCTGTACCACAAGGTTTCACAATTACTACTGAAGCATGTACAAAATACTATGAAGATGGAAGAGAAATTAATGATGAAATCAGAAGTCAAATAGATGAGTACATTATTAAAATGGAAGAAATTACAGGAAAGAAATTTGGAGATAAAGAAAATCCATTATTAGTTTCTGTAAGAAGTGGAGCACGTGCTTCAATGCCTGGTATGATGGATACTATTCTTAACTTAGGATTAAATGAAGAAGTAGTTGAAGTTATAGCTGAAAAATCAAATAATCCAAGATGGGCATGGGATTGTTATAGAAGATTTATTCAAATGTATTCTGACGTAGTTATGGAAGTTGGAAAGAAATACTTTGAAGAATTAATCGATAAGATGAAAGAAGAAAAAGGTGTTAAACAAGACGTTGAATTAACCGCAGAAGATTTAAAAACTTTAGCAGAACAATTCAAAGCTGAATATAAAGCAAAAATAGGAACAGATTTCCCAACAGATCCAAAAGAACAATTAATGGGAGCTATTAAAGCAGTATTCCGTTCATGGGATAACCCAAGAGCTAACGTTTATAGAAGAGATAATGATATTCCTTATTCTTGGGGAACTGCAGTAAATGTTCAATCAATGGCTTTCGGTAATATGGGAGATGACTGTGGTACAGGTGTTGCATTTACTCGTGACCCTGCAACAGGAGAAAAAGGATTATTCGGAGAATTCTTAACAAATGCACAAGGTGAAGACGTTGTAGCTGGTGTCAGAACTCCAATGAAGATTGCTGAAATGGAAGAAAAATTTCCAGAAGCATTCGCTCAATTCAAAGAAGTATGTAATACACTTGAAACTCATTATAGAGATATGCAAGATATGGAATTTACTGTAGAACATGGTAAATTATACATGTTACAAACAAGAAATGGAAAAAGAACTGCTAAAGCTGCTTTAAAAATTGCTTGTGACTTAGTAGATGAAGGAATGAGAAGTGAAGAAGAAGCAGTAGCAATGATTGATCCAAGAAACTTAGATACATTACTACACCCACAATTCGATGTAGATGCACTTAAAAAAGCTACACCAGCTGGAAAAGGTTTAGGAGCATCACCAGGTGCTGCTTGTGGTCAAGTAGTATTTACTGCAGAAGACGCTGAAAAGTGGGCTGCTGATGGTAAGAAAGTAGTTTTAGTAAGACTTGAAACAAGTCCAGAAGATATCACTGGTATGAAAGTTTCTCAAGGAATTCTTACAGTTCGTGGAGGAATGACTTCACACGCTGCAGTTGTTGCTCGTGGTATGGGAACTTGCTGTGTATCAGGATGTGGTGATATTAAAATGGATGAAGCTAATAAACAATTCGAATTAGCTGGAAAAACATATCATGAAGGAGATTACATCTCAATTGATGGATCAACTGGAAACATCTATGATGGACAAATTCCAACAGTTGATGCTACAATCGCTGGAGAATTTGGACGTGTTATGGCATGGGCTGATAAATTTAGAACTCTAAAAGTTAGAACAAATGCTGATACTCCAAAAGATGCTAAAAAAGCACACGAATTAGGAGCAGAAGGTATTGGACTTTGTCGTACAGAGCATATGTTCTTCGAAGAAGATAGAATTGCTGCATTCAGAGAAATGATTTGTGCTGAAACAGTAGAAGAAAGAGAAGCTGCATTAGAAAAAATTCTTCCATATCAACAAAAAGACTTCGAAGAATTATATGAAGCACTTGAAGGTGACTCAGTAACTATTAGATACTTAGATCCACCTCTACATGAATTTGTTCCTACAGAAGACGCAGATATCAAGAAATTAGCTGAATCTACAGGAAAATCAGTAGAATATATTAAAAATTTAGTAACTTCACTTCATGAAGTTAACCCAATGATGGGACACCGTGGATGCCGTTTAGCTGTAACTTATCCAGAAATAGCTAAGATGCAAACAAAGGCAGTTATTAGAGCTGCAATTAATGTTAAAAAGAATCATCCTGATTGGAAGATTGTACCAGAAATTATGATTCCACTAGTATGTGAAATTAAAGAATTAAAATTCGTTAAAGACATAGTAGTAGCTACTGCAGATGAAGAAATTAAAAACGCTGGAGTTGAATTAGATTACCAAGTTGGTACTATGATTGAAATTCCTCGTGCTGCATTAACTGCAGATGAAATTGCTAAAGAAGCAGACTTCTTCTGCTTTGGAACTAATGACTTAACTCAAATGACATTTGGATTCTCAAGAGATGATGCTGGTAAGTTCTTAGGTTCTTACTATGATGCTAAAATCTTAGAAAACGATCCATTTGCTAAATTAGATCAAAATGGTGTTGGTAAATTAATGAAGATGGCAATTGATTTAGGAAGACCAGTTAACCCTAACTTACACGTAGGTATTTGTGGTGAACATGGTGGAGACCCATCATCAGTTGAATTCTGTCATAACATTGGACTTGATTATGTATCATGTTCTCCATTCAGAGTACCAATCGCAAGACTTGCTGCTGCACAAGCTGCAATCAAAGCTAAAAATAATTAATTATAAAAGACTAGGTAAAACTAGTCTTTTTTATATATAATGTAAAAATTAAAAAATCAGATTTTAATAAAATAAAAAAAGATGCTGATGGATTAGATTCATTAGAAACTAATTGGTAGTAGAAGATATTTTATCCTATGAGAATTATTAAATTCTCTTTTTTTCTTGTATTTTAAAAAATATAATACTATAATAAAAACACCCTAAGGAGGTTTCTATGGAACAAGCATATAGAAGAGGTCGTATTATTGATAAAAACGGTAAAAAAGAGTTATATTTTGAACCGTCAAATACCGCAAATATTATGGCATTCAATAAATCATTAGAACAAGTAGTTAGTATTATATCATGTTATGATTTTAAAAAAATAAAAAATACTGATTGCTACTACATCTATAAAACAACTGAATCAGGTGGAAAAATAGATCCTAAAGAAATAGAAGAAAACATAAAAGATACAATAGAAAGTATTAAAGAGGATGAAGATACTATCTACTGGGATGTATTAAATAATATTATTATTGTTAATGGAAAAGAAGTATTGAAACAGCTATGTATTGAATTAGAATGGTTAGGTTATAAAAAACATGGATTAAAGTTTCATAATGAAGAAAAAAGGATAAATTTTTGTTTATCTCATGATAGAGTTCCAATAATAAAAAAAATAAAAACACTATAAAAAGAACTAATTATTAGTTCTTTTTATATGTTATAATAAATATGGAGGAATTAAAATGATAGAAATAAAAAATGTAACAAAAAAATATGGAAATAAATTAGCAGTAGATAATGTAAGTTTTACAGTAAATGATGGTGATATATTTGCATTTATTGGACATAATGGTGCAGGTAAAACTACATTAATTAAATCAATTGTGGGAATACATGATTTTGATGAAGGAGATATTTTAATAGATGGCATATCTATTAAAGATAATCCTGTTGAATGTAAAAAATTAATGGCATATGTTCCAGACAATCCAGAAACATATGAACATATGAAAGCAATCGATTATATTAATTTTATATGTGATATGTATGATATTGATACAGAAACAAGAGAAAAAAATATAAAAAAATATGCAAAATTATTTGAAATGGAAGATAAACTTGGAGATACAATAGATAGTTATTCTCATGGTATGAAACAAAAAATAGTATTAATTAGTGCATTAGCACATAATCCTAAAATACTTATTATGGATGAGCCATTTGTAGGATTAGATCCTAAAGCAGTATTTGATATAAAAGAAGTGCTAAATGAAATGGTAAAAGAAGGTAAAACTGTATTTTACTCAACACATATTTTAGATGTAGCTGAAAAACTATGTTCTAGAGTTGCTATTATAAAAGGTGGTAAATTAGTAAAAAGTGGTAGTATGAAAGAAATTAAAGGAGATAAATCTCTAGAAAAAGTATTCATGGAGTTAGAAAAATAATGAAAAAAATAATTTCACTAATAAAAGCATGTATGACTAGTGATATGAATGTTTTCAAGATTAGTCAAAAGAAGAATGGTAAGAAGAATAGTTCTAAATTACCAATAATAATATCACTATTCATAATGTTTACAATATGGTCAAATTCAAATATATTATTTGAGAAGATGGCACCACTTCATCTTCAATTATTGGTAATGGCATTATTTGTCTTTGGAGTAAGTCTTTTCACTATAATCGAAGGTGTATATAAGACAAGTTCACTTTTATTTAATTGTAAAGATGATCAATTATTATTATCACTACCAATAAAAAGAAGTACAGTATTATTTATAAGAATATTTAAGTTTTACGTATTTGAATTAATATTTAATACCATATGGATATTACCAATAATGATAGCATACATAAGATGGGCAGAAGTACTTAATTGGACTTATTACTTAACAAGTGTTTTAATGCTTTTCTTATTACCAATCATACCTATAGTAATATCATGCATAATAGGAACAATAACATCAAGTTTATCAAGTAGATTTAAATATAAAAATGCTGCACAAATAATTATATCTATGGCATTTTGTGTAGGAGTTTTATATATATCAATGAATATGGATAATTTATATAACTATGTAATAGCTCATGCAACTAGTATTAATGACTTAATTACTAAAATATATTACCCTGCAGGTGTATATGTAGATTTAGTAACTAAATTTGATATATTAAAATTAGCTATATTTATCGCTGTAAATATAATAATATTTGGATTAGGCATACTTATATTAAGTAAAGTATATTTTAAAATTAATTCTAGATTAAAGAAAGTAACTACAACTAAAAAAGTTAAAATAGATAATCTAGTAATTAAATCACAACCTAGTGTTATTTCTTTAATAAAAAAAGAATTAAATACATTTTTTAAAACACCAGTATTTATCGTAAATGCAGGTTTTAGTTTAGTACTATTTATATTGATATCTATCGCTGTATGTATAAAATTTAATGATATTTTACCAATATTAACAGATCCAAATGGAATAGACTTCTCCAAGACAGTTATTATGAATAATTTATCATTACTAATACTTATTCTTATATCATTTACAGCATTTACAACATCAATTACTAATTCAGTAATAAGTCTAGAAGGAAGAAATATTAATATATTAAAATCACTTCCAATAAAAACAAAAACAATTCTAATGTCTAAAATTTATTCATGCTTAGTTATAACTACACCAGTATTACTAATAGGGGATATTATATTGTTTATAAGATTTAAGACAAATATAATAGAAGTATTTTTATTACTAATATTATCAATCTTAATACCTTTAGTTTCTCATTTTATAGGACTAATTACTAATTTAAAATATCCTAAATTAGATTGGGAAAACACTGCAGAAGTAGTAAAACAATCAACTAGTTCATTTATTGCTGTAATGTTAGGTATGTTTTTATTAATTATATCTATCATAATTATAGTAGGACTAATAGGTAAGATCAATTCACTATTAATACTAATTGCAGCTATTATAGTATATTTAATAGTAGATATACTACTATATACATATATATCAATTAAAGGTGTAAAAAAATTCAATGAATTATCAATTTAAAAAGACTCAAAAAGTCTTTTTTTTTCTACAAAAATCGACAAAGTTATTGAAATAAACAAGTATGTTTGTTATACTAAATTAGTAAAGTAGAAGATAGCATATTGTACGCGTATATATTCTATTTACAGAAATTATTATTATGAGGAGGTGTAAAGAAATGAAAGGAAACAAAAAGTTATTAGTATTAGCAGTATTAGTATTATTACTAACAGTAGTATTCAGTACTTATGCAATCTATAGATCTGTTAATACTGGAGGCGGAGAAGTAAATACTGCTGCATGGTCAGTAAAAATTGGTGAAGCTGATTTTGAAACAGTTACAAAAGTTTTCACTGCAAATGATTTAGTATGTACAGGTGGAACTAGTTATACAGCTTCTAAAGTAGAAGGTAAGATTGCTCCAGATTCATTATGTACTATTACTGTTCCAGTAGATGCTACAGGTTCTGAAGTAGATGTTATTGTTGAAGCTGAACTTGGAACTGTAACATTACCTACTGGTATGAGTGTTTCATTAGCTAGTGGTGCTAATAGTCAAAGAATAGCTTACAACGCTTCTAGTATGACTGCTGATGTTGTACTTAACGTTGAATGGGCTGGTGCTATTGCTGATGAGACTAGTAAAGATACTACTGATAAAGCTAAGGCTGGATCAACTATTTCAATTCCAGTAACTTTAACAGCTAGACAAGCATTACATAATGAACAATAATCATAATAATAATTAACGATAAGAATAATTTATTATTCTTTCGTTTAAAAGCTATAAGCTATAATTTTTATAGTTTTTAAAGGGAAGTGTAACAATGGAAGAAAACAAAGAAAAAAAGAAAAAGAAAAAAATAATAGATTTAATAATAGAAATTATTTTAATAATAATTATCATATTGCTTTTATTACATAGTTGTGGTCTACAAAGAAAAGCAGATGAATTAAAAAACAAAAAAATTCCTACTGGAAATGTAGATATAATTGAGATTAAATGTGATAATTCAGGTAAATGTAAGAAAGAACCTAAAAATGATGATAATGCAGTACCTACAATAGCACCTGTTAATCCTACTGATGATGAAAAAGAAGAAGAAAAATATGATGATTTAGAGGGCTTCGCTGTATTAGACGATGAAAAAGATGAAATACATTGGGATGGTTCTAAAAATTTAAAAATATTTTCTAATCCAGCATATGAGTTTCAAGAAAAAATTGCACCTGAAAGTAGCAATACATATAAGTTTGTTGTTAGAAATAAATCTCAATATAAATTAAAATATAAAATTACTTTTATAGAGACTAATCCATATAATATTAATTTAAAATATAAATTAAAGAAAAATGATTCGTATGTAGTTGATAATTATGTATCATATAATAAAATTGATATAACTGATCAAATATTCAATGCAGGTGAAGAAGATACATATTATTTAGATTGGAAATGGATAAGTAGTAGTAATGATACAGAAATAGGAAAAATACAAGCAAACTATAAATTAAAAATAAAAGTAGAGGCTGTGAGTATATATGAGTAAGATATTTAAAATAATAATGGATATTTTTTTAATACTATTAATTATAATTCTTGCAGGATATCTAATATTAAGAGTAACAAATATTTTAACAATATATAAAGTTGAAACCGGTTCTATGGAAGATGGTATACATGCTGGTGATTATATATTAATAATAAGCCAAAAAAATTATTTTAAAAACGATATAGTTACGTATAGAAAAGGTAAATATTTTATAACACATCGAATTATAAAAATAGATGGGGATATAGTAATTACCAAAGGTGATGCCAATAATACTGCAGATGAGGCTATAAGAAAAAACAATATTGTTGGTAGAGTAATTTATAGTGGAGGAATATTAAATTTTGTAGTTGATTTTAAATATGCAATTGCTGGTATTATGATATTTTTATATTTAATAAGTTCTTATTTAGAAAGTAGAAAAGATAAAATAGAAGGCAAAGAAAAATTAAAAACGTTAGAGGAGTAGTGATATTATGAAAGATAAAATATTAATGATTATAATACAAATCTTAGTATTATCTTTTTTTATGATACCTGCTTCTTATGCTTTGTATAGAAGTATTACAAATTCAAATAACAGTATTGCAACTGCTGAATGGAATGTAGTTTTAAATGAATCTCAAGATAATAACTATATGTCAGTAATTGCAGGAGATAGCACAAGTATTGCAAGTTATACTATAAATATAACTAGTAAATCAGAAGTTGATATTATATATTCAATAGTTATTGATAATTTACCATCTGGTGTTGCAATATCACTTGATAATGGTGAATTTATTGAAGAAGTTAACAATAAAGTAATATTTGCTGATGTATCCACTATTAATTATAGTGATACAAATAAAACAAAATCACACACATTGACATTTAAAGCTTTATCAAATGCGGAATATGTAAACAACGAAGAAGTTAATATAAATGTAATAGCAAGACAGACATTAGCCAGTTAAATATAAATTATAGTAAAAGAGAGGTGATAGTATGAAAAATAAAATAAAATTATTGATAGCAGTAATTTTAGTTTTTTTCATGTGCCTTTTCTTTAAAAATATTAGTAATAGTTATTCAATATATCGTAATAATTTAAATACAAAAGTTTATTTAAGTGTATTAGATCCATCTACAACATTTACAATTAATTTTGAAACTCATGGTGGAACTACTGTAAATCCTATTGTTAGAACAATAAATCAAGAAATTGGTGTTCTTCCTACAACAACAAAAGAAGGATATAATTTCATTGGATGGTATACTGAAGAGACTGGTGGAGATAAAATAGAACCAACTACTCCAGTTACTTCAAATGTAACATATCACGCCCATTGGGTAAAAATTGTATGTAAAAAAGCAACTACACTTCATACAGAAGCTTGTGTATCAGGTGGTACTTGTACTGGTTATGGTTATAAAAATAATGATACAATCACTTACGGAGTAATTCCTGAAGATGATATTCCATTAGCAGGATATGCATATGATTGTGATGTGAATAATGATGGAGTATATGATGCAGCAACAGAAAGATTTTATTATACTCGTACAAATGATGATGGAGTAGAAAACGCTGTATTAGTTCACTTTACAAGTTATGATGAAAATGGTCAAATGGATAACAGGAAAGATAGAGGTAGTTATGTATATGATACCGCACTAACATATCTTCCAGATTCATCAACTTGGACTAACCCTGCACTTACAAGTTTTGATGGAAAAGTCTCAAGATTTATCAATCATGAAGATTTAACAGAAGCATGTGGTACAGTTACTTATGATGATGCTAACTATTTAAAAACATGTCAATATTTCATGGAAAATAGTAGATTTCAATCTAGTAATTTAGGTAGAGCAGGTATTTGGATAGAAAAAATAGGTAATACTTATTATAGAATTCAATCAGGTACTAGAATGGTTAATTCTGTTGCAAATACAAGTGAAAATACTGCAAGACCAGTAATAGAAATACCTTACAATACATTAGATGGGTATAAAGAAAGAGTGGCATATAATGTAACGTTTAATTCTTTAGGTGGAAGTAGTATTCCTAGCGTTATTAGATATTCCAATCAACAAATAGGCTCACTTCCACGCCCAACAAAAGAAGGATTTACTTTTGACGGTTGGTATACAGATAATACATTTGAAACTGAAGTAACACCAGAAACAAGAATTAATAGTAACGTAACACTTTATGCAAAATGGGAAGAAATAATTGATAATTTAGATTATGTTTTCTATCTTCCAGGAACTTGTACTTTTAATGGTTCTAGTGCAAATATTACTAGTAATTCCAACGATTGCATTAGTACTATAAATCCAACTGGAGAAAATATAGATTATACTGCTACTGCTAATAAATATATTGATACAGGTATTTCGCTATATAGTGAAGAAAACTATAATAAAGATTATGAAATCGGATTTACAATTAATGCTTATGATGGTGCTAGTAACACAGGTAATGCAACATTTATGAATTCTAAATTGGAAAATCAATCTTTAAATTATCCAGGTATTGTATTTAGAAAAAGTGGTAGTAATAATAAAAAAATGCATATTACAGAAAGAATTAATGGTGTTCTTGCAGAAAATCCTAATCTATCATTTACTAATCCTGTAACGAATAGTAATCCAATAGATGTTATTATCGAAAGAAAAAATGGTGTTATAAGTTATAGTTTTAATGGTGCAGATATGGAATTTTTACAAGAGATAATAGAAAATGATTATTTCAATTTCCATACATGGTTTGGTGCTGCTGGTACATCAGCAACAAGAGAAGCTACAACATCTAATGCACAACGTTATTTAGTAGGTACACTTTCAAACATGTATATAAGGTTAGAATCTGAGGCAGTTGTAGTTAATAATATTACATTCAATGCTCACGGAGGAACTGCATCATTTGTATCTAAAGAAGTAAAAAGAGGTAGTGCTGTTGGAAAATTACCGACAGTAGAAAAATCAGGATATTATTTTGATGGATGGTATACTGAAGAGACTGGTGGAACAAAAGTTGAAACTTCGACTATAATAACTTCTGACGTAACATATCATGCTCAATATAAAGATATTTTCTTAGTAACATTTAATGGAAAAGGTGGAGATGTATCTATAACACCTAATGCAATTGATGTTGTTGATGGTAATACAGTAGGTGCAAATAATCTTCCTACGGCTACAAAAGAAGGTTATGTATTTGATGGATGGTATACAGAAGAGACTGGTGGTACGAAAATTGATGGAACAGAACCAATTACATCTGACACAACATATTACGCACATTATAAACATATTTTCTATGTAACATTTAATGGTCATGGTGGAACAGTAAATGTTACACCAAATCCTGTTCCAGTAGTAGAGGCAGATATAATTGGAACTAGTTCGCTTCCGATTGCTATAAAAGAAGGATATATTTTAGAAGGTTGGTATACAGAAGAAACTGGTGGTACAAAAATTGATGGAACAGAACCAATTACATCAAATACAACATATCATGCTAGATATATAGAAAAATGTACTGTTACATTTGATGCTAATGGTGGTACGGCTTACTTTAGTACTAAAGATGTAGGTAAAGGTCAGGTTGTAGGAGAACTTCCAACTGCTGAATATACTGGATATATTTTAGAAGGTTGGTATACAGATAATAAATTTACTACAAAAGTTGATCCAGCTACTACTATAGTAAATAGTGATGTAACATATGTAGCTAAATGGGTAGATGGTAATTACACTGCTATGATAGGAACTACTGGTTATACTTCTTTAGCAGACGCAGTTGCAGCAGTTACTACAAATGGGGTACAAACAGAAGTTGTATTAATGAAAGATACTAGTGAAAAAGTAACATTTAATGGTGGACGTAATGTATATTTAAATTTAAATAATCATACAGTTTCAAATAATGGAACTAACAATGTATTTGTTGTAAATAATGCAACAGTAGAACTTACTAATGGTACAGTTACTACTAATACTAGTCAAGGAGCAATTAATGTTGAAGCAAATGCTATATTAAAATTACAGGATGTTACATTAACTGTTACATCAGCAGGTGCTAGACAAGCAATTTATAACGATGGTGGTACGACATATATATCGTCAGGTACAAATATTACAGATGCATCAACACAAAGAGCTGCAATACAAAATAAAACTAATGGTAAAATTTATATAACTGGAGGTAAAATAACTTCTACAGGTTTATATGCAATATATAATGAATCTGGAACTTTAGAAATTGGTGAAAAAGATGGTACAGTTGATGCTACCACACCAGTTATTGAAGGAAAAACTTATGGATTAGTTGCCAACAATACATACAGATTCTATGATGGTATTATCAAAGGAAAAACAGCTCCTGCTGGTAAAACATCTAGCACTGGTAATACACCAACTATTTCAGTGGATACTGGAGAGACTAAAATAAGTGAAGTAGAGGATGGAACTGAAAAAGTTAATGATGTTGATGGAGATTATAAAACATTATATTTACAATACCAAAATAAATATAAAATAACTTTAGATCCTCAAGGAGGAACAGTTTCTACTACAACTATCATGGTAGAACCAGAAGACGCTATTGGAGCTTTACCTACACCTACAAAAGGTGCCTACACATTTGATGGTTGGGAAGATGAGAATAATAATCCAGTAGATGATACAACAATACCAGAAGGTGATATGACAATTTATGCTAAATGGAGTTTTACACCAATTCATTCAACATTTAACATTATTAATGATCCAATGAGAACATATTATAATAATATTTCTACATGGAAAAATGATGAGACAACATTTATAAGTTCTATGGAAACAAACTTCAATAATAATAATTGTTTATCATGTAATGCAAGTGATTATTATCAAACTTGTTCTGCAACTGGTGAAGTTCAATGTGATAGACCTAAAGGATTTACAACAGGAGTTACAGGAACAATAAATGTATATACATCTGATGCCACAACACATGCTAAAGGAACTCAAGTTAATTATGTTACAGTTAGTGATGGAGTTATATATGACATGATTCCAGGACAAACTTACTATTGGGAATTAGCAAGTGATACTAATGTATATGGTACAATAACAGTACAAGGAGAAAGAAGAATTCTTGAAGCTGGTGGAGTACGTAATATCCGTGATCTTGGAGGACTTGAAGTAGATACTAATAATGATGGTATAAAAGATGGTGTAATTGATTATGGTAGAATGTATAGAGGGCCTAAATTAAATAGTGGTGATGATGTTACTTCATTAGAAACTCTGGGTATTACTGAAGAAATAGATTTACGTGGAAATCAAAATGATAATAAACTAAGTAATTATGCACCTAGAGAAATAAGAAACTATGAAGTTTCACCAGGATTTAATAATGGAACATACTATACTCAATTTAGAAATGCATTATCTGCTACAATAGATGATATAATAAATGGAGAAAACATTTATTTCCATTGTGCAATTGGTACAGATAGAACTGGTACTATGGCATGGTTCTTAGAAGGACTTTTAGGGGTTAGTGAAGAAGATAGAGTAGAAGATTATGAATTATCATACTTCTATGGATTACTTAATAGACATCGTTTCTATAGAACTCAACCAAATTCATCTATAACACATAGATTTGAATATATGTATCAAACATATCAAACAAATGAAGATATATATAATTACTATACAAATAATGGAACAGAACATGTAGAACAAGTAGAAGCATTTAGAAATGAAGTAATTACTTCATACGGATCATAAAAAGACTAAGAAATTAGTCTTTTTTATGTTATAATTAGTAAGAAATGAGGTGTCTTATGAAAAAAATCACATATGTTACAGGAAATATTGCGAAAATTGAAAGTGCAAGACAAGTTCTTGAACCATTAGGATTTGAAATTGATAATGTGAAAATAGAAACTCCTGAAATACAAGCTAATGATGTTGTTGATGTATCAAAGTATTCTGCAAAATGGGCTGCTAATGAGTTGAATAGACCGGTTTTGAAAAATGATTCAGGATTATTTGTTGAAGCTTTAAATGGTTTTCCTGGAGTATATACTCATTATGTTGATGATACCTTAGGAGAAGATGGATTGTTAAAATTAATGGATGGTATCAATAATAGAAAAGCTTATTTTAAAGAAGCAATTGCTTATTGTGAACCTGGTGGTGAACCACTAGTATTTGAAGGAATTACTAAAGGGGAAATTGATACTAAAAAAAGTGGTACTTATGGTTGGAGTTGGGATTTTGTATTTATTCCTGATGGTGAAAATCAAACTTTAGCTTGTTTCCCTGATGAAAAAAGATGGAAGTTTTGGAGTCAAGACGCTTATAGAGAATTAGCAAAATATTTGGAGGATAAATAATGATAAAAGTAATAAAAAATGGTACAGTAATAACAATGTCTTCAAATAGAGAAAAAATAGAAAATATAGATATTGTAATTGAAGATGATAAAATAATTGATATAGTTAGTAATTATGAAGGTGTATACGACGAAATAATTGATGCTACTGATAAAATAGTAATACCAGGATTAATTAATTCACATACTCATTTAGGAATGAGTTATTTTAGAGCAACTAATGACAATTTATCGCTTCAAGATTGGTTGAATAATAAAATATGGCCAATAGAAGATAAAATGGATGAAGAAGATGTTTATTATGGAAGTTTATTATCTATAATAGAAATGATAAAAACAGGGACAACATGTTCCAGTGATATGTATTTCTTCTCAGAAGCTGCAGTAAAAGCAATAGATGAATCACATGTTAGATGTCTATTTACTAGATGTTTAGCTGATATTAATAATGATGGAGATAAAAGAATAGAAGAGTTTAGAAATTTATATAACAAATATAAAGAAAATGAATTAATTAAATTTTCTGTTGCTCCTCATGCTTTATATACATGTAATTTAGAATATTTAAAAAAATGTTCTAAACTTGCTTTTGAATTAAATCTTCCTGTTCATATGCATTATTTAGAAAATAGACAAGAAATAGAAGATATTAAAAAAATGTATAAAATGAAACCACTAGATGTATTAAAAAAGAGTGGTTTAATTAATAATAAATTAATACTTGCACATTGCACATTTTTAGATGAAGATAATCTTAAGGCATTTAAAGATAAAGATATAAGTGTTGTACATAATCCAATTAGTAATTTAAATTTAGGTTGTGGTATTGCAGATATTACTAAATATAAAAATTATGTTAATGTTTGTCTAGGAACAGATAGTCAAGGTAGTGGTAATAATTTAAATATGCTATATCACATGTCTATAGTTGATTTATTACAACAAGGTATTCATGAAGATTCTACCGTATTATCAAGTTATGATGTATTAAAAATGGCAACTATTAATGGAGCAATTGCTTTAGGATTAGAAAAAGAAATAGGAAGCATTGATATAGGTAAAAAAGCAGATATTATATTATTAGATATGAATGATTCATTAACATCACCTAGCATAGATATTATTACTAATTTAGTTCATAATGCTTATAATAATGTTTGTATGACTATGATTAATGGTAATATTTTAATGAAAGATAAAGAATTATTATTAAATATAGATGAAAATGAATTGATAAAAATAATAAATAACAGAATTAAGAAATTAAAATCTTAATTCTTTTTTGTAAATTGACATTTATACAGCATTATTTGTACAAATTTAGTGTCATTATTTGTTATAATAAATAATAGGTGATAGTATGAAATTTGTATGTGTTGGGCATTCAACTTATGATATAACATTACCAGTAAATGAGTTTCCAGAAGAAAATAAGAAAATACGCATTCCATACCATATAGAATGTGGTGGAGGTCCTGCATCTAATGGAGCTTATTTATTAGCTAAATGGGGAATGGATACAACAATGGTATCTATTGTTGGTGATGATCATTATGGCCATCAAATAATAAAAGAATATGAAAAAGTTGGAATTAATACACATTATGTAGAAATAAATTCAGATCATAGAACATCAAGTAGTTATATTATTGCTAATACAACTACTGGTACTAGGACAATACTATCGTCAAAAAAGCAAGCAATTAGAAAGCTAAATATACCAGTTAGTGATATTAAAGCAGATGTTATATTAATAGATGGAGAACACCCAGAATCAGCTTATGAAATATTCAAAAATAATCCTAATGCAATTAGTATAATTGATGCTGGTCGATTAAATGATGAAACTAAATTTTTAGGTAAAAAAGCAACTTATGTAATTTGTTCAAAAGATTTTGCAGAAGATTTTGCAGAAGAAGAAATAAATATAGAAAGATTAGATAGATTAGAAGAAATTCATAAAAAATTAGAAGAATATTATGAAACATGTGTAATTATTACGTTAGAAGCAGCAGGAAGTTTTACAAAAATAGACGATATATATCAAATAATTCCTAGTGTTAAAGTACATGCTGTAGACTCAACTGGTGCTGGAGATATCTTTCATGGAGCATTTACATACTTCATAGCCAATGGATATACACTAAAGGATGCAATTCACTATTCTTCAATTACATCAGCAATTTCTGTAACTAGGGTAGGTTCTAGATATTCAATACCAATGCTTTCGGAAGTTTTAGAATATGATAATGTTATATGATAATTTGCCATCATTAGACCTTCACGGTATTGATAGAGACTACGCAAAAATTTTAATAAATGAATTCATAAAAGATAATTATAAAATAAAAAATAATAGAGTAATAATAATACATGGTATTGGTACAGGTATTATTAAGAAAACCACCCAAGAAACTTTAAAAAAGAATACATTAGTAGAAAACTTCAAAATAGATAATTTTAACCCTGGAATCACAGTAGTGAACATAGTAAAAAAACCTTGACTTTTCAAGGCTTTTTTGTTAGAATAGGCAATACATGTGAACAGAGGGGGATAAGATATGTACACAGAAGATTACGAAAAAAGAGGTTTTCCATTTAGAAACTTTTTACTAAAATTAATTTTAATTATAGTATTTGTTTTCCTATTAGTATGGCTTTTACCAAAATTTATGGTACCTGCAATTACAAAGTCTATTAATGAAAATGGATGTAACTGTAGTGCTAAAACTTGCGAAAACAATGGTTTAAAAGCACTAACATCACAAATTTTTGCTGATAACCTAGAAAGAATGAAAGACGCAGCAATATCATATTATACAAGTGAAAGATTACCACAAAATATTGGAGAATCTAAAAAAATGACATTAAGTGATATGATTGGTCTAAAAATTATAGTACCACTTATTGACAAAAACAATAAAGCAGTAGATGTAGAAAAAAGTTATGTAAAAATAACTAAAGTAGATGATGAATACATCTTAAAAGTAAATATAAAAGATAGTGAAAAAGAAGATTATATTTTAGTTCATATTGGTTGTTATAATTATTGTGAATCATATGTATGTCAAAAGAAAGGAACTGAAAATGTTCCACTTAAAGGAGCTAAAACAACTCCAATTACATATGTTCCAGTAAAAGAAGATACACCTACAACTACTATTATTAAATGTGTTAAATATGATGGTAAATACTACGATAATGCAGGTAAAGTAGTATCATATGAAGAATATAAGAAATCATGTATTCCAGAAGAAAAACATACATGCGTTAAATATGATGGTAAATACTATAATAATGATGGAAAAGTAGTATCATATGAAGAATATAAGAAATCATGTGGTATACCAGAAGAAAAACATACATGTGTTAAATATGATGGTAAATACTACAATATTGATGGAAAAGTAGTATCATATGAAGAATATAAGAAATCATGTATACCAGAAGAAAAACATATATGTGTTAAATATAACGGTAAATACTATAACAATGATGGAAAAGTAGTATCATATGAAGAATATAAAAAATCATGTGGTATACCAGAAGAAAAACATATATGTGTCAAATATGATGGAAAATACTACAATATTGATGGAAACGTAGTATCATATGAAGAATATAAGAAATCATGTGAAGATAAAAAAGAATATATATATGAATATAAGAAAACTACTAATGCCAAATTCTCAGCATGGACAAAATGGTCTGCTTGGGATAAAACTAGTTGTGCTACAAAAGAATTAAATTGTAGTGATGCAGATATAACTTGCCTTAAAAAATTACAAATGTATACAAGAAAAGAAAAAATAGGTACATATGATAAATCATATGCAAAAACAAGAAATGCTATTAGACAAACAGGATCTTATCAAGAAAAATCTTGTTCTAAATATAACTACATAATAATTAATAATACAACTTATGCAACAACTACAACAACAAAATATACTCAAACAAATGTGATTAATTCAACAACAAGAACTTCAATGGGTGGTTGGACATATGTTGGTAGACAATTATTTACAAATCCACCAAGAGATACAGAAACAACTCATTATAAATTTGCTGGAGCTGATTATAGCTATTGTACTGATACATGTACAACATTACCAAATTATTATTACGATGTGTATACATATACTGGTGAATTATCAAAAGTTATTAATACTACAAAAACACCAGGTAGTACTACAAGTACAACATCAGAATCAACTTCACAATCAACAACTACTTCATATGATGCAAGTTGTGGTGAATATGTATATAAGACAATTCCAATATATTCAACAATTACAATAACAGAAAAAGTAACAAGAGAAGAACCATTATATGGTGATGTATGCTATCAAAGTATAAAAACAAGAAACCTATTAGAAAAACCAAATACTAAAACTAAATGGA
The DNA here is from genome assembly GCA_017460175.1 of Bacilli bacterium. Classification (GTDB taxonomy): domain Bacteria; phylum Bacillota_I; class Bacilli_A; order RF39; family UBA660; genus UBA3789. The sequence goes on along the minus strand of JAFUBO010000004.1, from coordinate 32,638 downwards.
GTACCTATAATGACAAAACATTATTATCTAATGGATGGTCATATACAGGAAATAAAAAGTTAAAATAAGGGGGTATCACTAATGGAAAAAGATTTAATTAAAGATATAGTTATATATTATTACTATGAAAATGGAAAAAGAATAGTTAACTCATGTATTTTCTATAGTGATGGTAGAAGAAAAATTGGTAGTTATGAAGAAGGTTTAGTAGCATGTGAAGAAGTAGCTAAACAAAGAAATATTACATCAAAAGAAACTTTAAAAGAAATGATTAATAAAGATGTATTCCATGTAATGACAATTGATGAATTTATGGATAAATACAACATATTTATTGAAAAAAACGAAGAAAAAGAAACAGAATCTGAAATTACTACTGTTGATAATAGTACAATAGTAGTTAATGATGAAGAAAAAGAAACAGAACCTGAAATTACTACTATTAATAATAGTACAATAGTAGTTAATGATGAAGAAAAACAAGAAGAATATATTAGTGAAGATTACTACTATCCTAGTAAAAATATAGAAGATGAACAAATCAGTGAATCTTATGAAGAAGAAGTAGAAGAAGAAAAACTTGATGCATCATTTGATGAAGAAATAGAAGATGAAGAATTAGAAGACGAAATCATTATAGAAGATGAAGATAATTTCATTAATAGAGCAGGAGAAAAATTAGCAAAAAGAAATTATTTAGGAATAAAAATTGGTGCTGGTTTATTAGGATTACTAGTAGCTGGAACTATATTTGCATGTTGTCATAAAAAGAAAACAGGAGAAATTAAAAATAGTAATTTACCAACAACTACAACTACAACAACAACATTAGAAGATGAAAATACAATTGATGATACATTATATGGTCCAACTTTAAGTAGTACTGATCAAACTGAAAGTACAGAATTTACTGCAAATAATGATTTATATAATGATTATACATTTGCAGAATTATTAAATGTTACATTGAGTGATACACAAAAAGATTCTATGATCAATTTAAGTGCTTCACTAAATGCATTTAATGGTACATTTGCAAATGCTTACTTAGAAAATGCAAATAATATTAGAGCAGCTTTATCATTTGATGAAATGGTTGCATTACAACAAGCGTATAATGATTACAGCGTTGAAGATGTTAGAGCATATTTCAATGGAACAGTAATAAACGCTGAAGATATGTCAAACGCATATAAAGATGCATCATTACAATTAATGGGAGCTTATGTAATTGAAAATAGTCAAAATCCTGTAGATATGTCAAATTTAATAAACAGTGATGAAGGAAAAGAATTCTATGCTAGATATCATAATATGTTCTTAGCTGCTAAAGAAGCAACAGGTGAAGAACAAATAGAATTAGTTAACGAATTCTATGCAGCAGTTAAAGAAGACTTCCCAATAACTGAAGAAGAAAGAACAGAAGGAATATCACATGCTGATAGTAGAAATTCATTAAAAGATTATCAATTAGCTGTTACACCTATGATAGCTGCAGCTGAAATAATATTCCAAAATTTAGAAGTAGATAATACACTAGATGATACATCAATTGATTTTATAAATGATATTGGTTTATGTAATCATGCTGATGATAAGTTTGAACGTATTGAAACTATAATGTTAGGTGCATATGAAGACAATGAAAATCCATTATATGAACAATATAGAAGTTCAATAATAAAAGATTTAACTGATAGAAATGAATATGTAATTGATGACGAACATAGAGAATTAGCTAATCTTTATTTATTCCAATCAATAGTTAATAGAGAAAATATTCTATTAGGTAATGAATTTACATTATATGAAGATACAACATATACAGAAGCAACATACTCAGAAACAGTTTCTTGGGAAGAATCATCTACAACATATGATACGGTTACTTCTACAACTGAAGGAGAAATACCTACTGATGTTCGTAACGATATTGATAATGATATTGATGAAGAAAATCAAGAAGCAAGCCGTAGAGGATCAGAAGAAGCAGAAGAAGAAGCAAGAAGACAACAAGATTTAGAAGATGCAAATGCAGATAAAATAAATCAAGAAATAGCACAAGAACAACAACAATTACAAGACGATATAAATACTGCAAATGATAAAATAGATCAAAACAATAGTGATATAGACCCATCAAATAATATATCAGTAAATGAAGATGACTTTTCTTCTAATGTAGATTTTGATGATGAATACTCTGATGAAAATGGAAATTTAGATGATTCAGTTCAAAACATTACCACAGATCCAAGTGGAGCTTATGAACCTTTACCAAATCCAGAAGATACTGAAAATGCATTTGAGGAAAGAAACTATATAAATAATACAGCAAAAGTATCATATGATGATCTTATCGAATATATTGATGTAGATAATGGTCAAGCATATATTGAATACGATGAACAATATATATCATATGATGAAGATGGTAATCCAATTGTTTCTTCAAAAGAATATTCATATAATAGAAATAGAAGATAAAAAAGAAAAACTTTTTTATCTTTTTTTACGAAAAAATGTTTGACAAATCAATGAAAAAGTAGTATAATATGTGTACATTGAAGGTACAGAAGGCTTCAAGTATTTAGGGGGTTGAATATAATGAAAAATAGTTTTATATTCGAATATCTTGATGAAAATGATTTTAGAAAAAAAGAAAGATCTGTAAGAAAATATAATATGTTAGCTTATAAGAAATTAACTTTTAACTATTACCCAGAATTACGTAAAGGAACATTTTTAGGTAAAGAAGTTAAAAGAGACGAAAAAAATAATACTGTAAGTTATGAATTATTATTACCAACAGATGAATTATTTAAAAAAGTTCATGGACCTGTAACATTACATTATACGGTATATAATGATAAGAAGATTATTCTATTAACTAATATTACCCCAGAAGGTATATTAGATGAAGGACATAGAGCGGAATTATCTACGTATAAAGGTGTCATGATTTCTAAAACAAATCCAGAAAAAGATATGTTTAAAATTAATTTATTAAATATGTTACAAAAATAAGAGAAAACTCTTATTTTTTTATTATTTCTCTTGCACAGAAGTAAAAATTATGCTATTATTAAATAGCGATGGACCCTTAGCTCAGTTGGTTAGAGCATCCGGCTCATAACCGGGCGGTCACAGGTTCGAGTCCTGTAGGGTCCACCATTTTTATATATGCGAGTATGGCGGAATTGGCAGACGCGCTAGACTTAGGATCTAGTGTCTTAGACGTGCAGGTTCAACTCCTGTTACTCGCACCATATGTAATAAACAATCAGAAATGATTGTTTTAATTTTTCTTGAAAAAAAGCGATAAATATGTTATAATATACTGCTATATAGAGAGGGGATAATATGTTAGATTTAAAAGATGAAATAAACTGGAGTAATTATGTAAAAAATTATAAATCTCTAATGAATTATGGAAAGATACAAGGTTTAGTTAAAGAATATGATAATGAATTACTTGAAAACTTAAGATATATTTATTGTGGAGGCATACCCGCAACAATATTATTACTAGATTATAATTTAGTTCAAAAACATTGTTATGATAGAGCTAGATTAATAACATTAGGATTCCTTGGAGATAAAGCAAAAGTCATCCATGCCGATGTTGATGGTTTAAAATATCAACCAAAATACTTAGAAAAATATCAAAATGGAGAATTAGGTGATAACTATGCCAACCATTGTTTTGTAGAAAGAGAAGAAAAAGATGGTAGAACATGGGTTTATGATACTTCTCTTGGGTATGTAATAGAAAAAAATTTATATTATAAAATGCAAAATCCAAAAATTACTAAAATAGAAGATTTTAAAGATACAATAGATTATTTATATAATATAATGTTAGATGAAGACAATATAAATTTAAGCAAATATATTCAAAAGATACTAGAAGAAATAGAAAAAAATCAAAAACCAGTACAAGAATGTTATAAAGAAAAATTAAAAAAAGAAATTGAGAGATTTAAATCATCTACAAGCTCTAAAGAATTTAAAAAAGAAGTACAAAAAGAAAAGAAAATTTTAAGAAAAATAAAATAAAGGAAGTTAAAATATGGAAAATAAAAATGAACATAAAGCTTTATTAATTAGAAAAAAAACATCAAACGGTACTAAAACTGAATACGACTGTGTTTGTTTAGATTGTGGTATGATGATTACACTAGATGAAAATGAAGTTTTAAATTCTAAAAAAATTATAAAAATAGATAAAGATATAACAGAAGATTTTTCGTTATTTTTTGAAATAAGACAAAAATATTTATATTATATAAGTACAGGAATAGAGGAAGAAGAAATTATAAAAAAAATTAATACTGAATATAACGAAGATTCAACCAAAGTATTAAAGAAAAAGTAAAATAAAGCACAAATTATATATTTGTGTTTTATTTTTATATACTTTATAAAAAATATTGTTTGAAAATTAATAAAATGTTAAAATTATAAGTAAGGAGAGATAATATGAAAATAATAAATGTAGATGAAGATAATTTTAATGAAGAAGTTATAAATTCAAAACAAAAAGTATTAATAGATTTTAATGCTACTTGGTGTGGTCCTTGTAAAATGATAGGTCCAGTTCTTGAAAAAATAGCAGAGCAAAACGATAATATAAAGATTGTTTCAATTGACGTAGATAATAATCAAGATTTAGCAAAAGAATATAATGTATTTTCTATACCATGTTTAGTAGTTGTAAAAGATGGAAAAGAAATAAAAAGAAATGTTGGATTAATTTCTAAAAATGAAATAGAAGAATTAATAGGTGAATAATATGTATGATATTATAATAATAGGTGCAGGACCAGCTGGTATGACAGCAGCACTATATGCAAAACGTGCAAATAAAAAAGTATTGGTTTTAGAAGCATTAAATTATGGTGGACAAATAATAAATACAGTGGATATAGAAAATTATCCAACTCAAGAACATATATCAGGATACGATTTTGCAACTAAACTATATAATCAAATTACCGAATTAGGTGTAGAAATAATAGAAGAAAAAGTAATTTCAATTGAAAATTTAAAAGATTATAAAAAAGTAAATACAAAAAACAATATATACAAAGCAAAAGCCATTATTATTGCAACAGGAACTGATAATCGTAAATTAAACATTGAAAATGAAGATAAATTCATTGGAAAAGGTATATCATATTGTGCTACTTGTGACGGGTCATTCTACAAAAATAAAAATGTTTGTGTAGTAGGTGGGGGAAATACCGCATTAGAAGAAGCAATATATTTATCTAATATATGTAATACAGTATATTTAATTCATAGAAGAGATAAATTTAGAGCTGATCAAATTTTAATTGATAAATTAAATAGTATTAGTAATATTAAATTAGTATTAAACGCCACAATAAACAAATTAAATGGTAATGAAAAATTAGATAGTATTGATATTTTATCAAACAATAAAATAGACACAATATCTACTGATGCATTATTTATTGCGATAGGAAAAATTCCAATGAATGACATATTCAAAGATATTATAGAAATAGATGAATATGGTTATATCGTAAGTGATAAATTATGTCATACCAACATACCAGGTATATTTGTTGCAGGGGATATTAGAGAAAAATCATTACGACAATTGGTAACAGCTACATCTGATGGTGCACTTGCTGCAACAGAAGCTGTTAAATACATAAATCAATAAAAGGACTAAGTCCTTTTTGTTTTTATATGATATAATATTTTAGAAGGTGATTTTATGGATATATACAATTACATTGATAAATATGGTAATAAAACATTTGAAGAAGAACAATTTAATGAAATAGATTCAGTATTATTTAGTTTTCTTTCATATGCAAATTTTGAAAACATACTAGATAAATCAAGTAAGAAAAGCATAAGAGACATAGCTGAGAGTTATCAAAAAATACATAATACTAAAGATAAAAATATATATGCTGTTAAAGAAGCAAATAAATTATTAAAATATATAGCTGATACGAAAAGATACAAAAATTGTATAGTATATAATTATGAATACATAGGAAATGAAAAAATTCAATTTGGAGCCATTTCCATAGAGTATATGCCTAATAAAGTTTATGTATCATTCGAAGGAACTGATCAATTATTTAGTGGATGGATAGAAGATTTTATTATAAGTTATAAATTTCCAACGATATCGCATAAAACGGCCATTAGATACTTAAATAAAAACTTTACATTTAATTCAAAAGAACTAATAGTAGGTGGTCATTCAAAAGGAGGTAATCTTGCTCTAGTTGCAGGAATGAATGCTAATATCTTTGTAAGAAGAAAAATTAAATTAATCTATAATATGGATGGACCTGGTTTATTAGATAAAGAATTTAATTCTAAAAAGTATAAAAAAATAAATAATAAATATGTGCATATAATTCCAGATACAACATATATAGGATTATTTTTAAACCATTCAAATGATTATGTAGTTAAATCATCAAATAAAGGTATATTATCACATGCAATTAATTTTTGGATGATAGAAGATAAAAAACTAATACAATCAGATTTATCACCAATGTCTACAAATTTAGATATAAGATTAAAAGAATGGTTAGAAAAATATAATAAAGAAGATAAATATAATTTTGTAACAAATTTAAATGATGTATTAAAAAAAGCAGAAGTTACCAGCATCTTAGAATTAACAAGTAAAAACAAAAAAATATTTACATTAATTAAAGAAACTAAAGAAATAAATAATAATACAAAAGAAATATTAATTGATTTTATAAATTTAATACTAGATTGTTTCAAAAACACAAAGAAAGAAGAATTTAAAGATTATATTAATAATATCTTTAAAAATGATAAATAAGTGATAGAAGTGAAAAATATGAAAACATTAATGATAGATATGGATGATGTAATTACAAATGGTAATTTTAATAAATATATAGAAGAATTTATGAATATAAAAATAGATATGACTAAAATTACTAATTATGAATATGTTCAAGATTTAGTTAAATCAAAAAAAGAAGAATTTTGGAAATATGTAGAAAATAAAGATTTATATAAAGGAGCACCTTTATTTAAAGATTGCTATGAAGTATTAAAAAAATTAAATGATAAATATGATTTATATATAGTAACATCATATCTATGGACTGATGTTATTGATATAAGTGGTAAAAATTTAGGATATAAATATTACTATTTAAAAGAAATGTTACCATTTATTAACCCATCTAAATACATTTTTACAACTAATAAGAATTTATTAAATTTTGATATTAAAATTGATGATAAAATAACTAATTTAGAAGGTGCAGACATCAAAATATTATTTAATAGATGGCATAACATCAATAAAAAATATGATAAAAATATAATAAGAGTAAACAATTGGAAAGAAATTGAGGAGGTATTATTATGAAAAAATTAATGTTAATCGGTGGTGGTGATACAGGACGTGGAACAACTTCTTATGAAACTAAAGAAATAGACGAAGAAATAGTTAAAATGACCGAAAAAGAAAAACCAAACTTTCTTTTTATAGGATTAGCATCATCACATTCTGATTCATATTATGATACTATGAAAAAAATTTATAAAGATTTAAATTGTGAGACAGTATATTTAAAAAAGAAAAATATTATTAATAATCCAGATATTGTAGTAAATAAAATAGAAAATGCAGATATTATATATATATGCGGAGGAGATACAGTAAAATTAATAAATGACATTAAAGAATATAAAATAGATAAATTACTTTTAAATGCATACAATAAAGGTACTGTACTTGCTGGTATGTCAGCAGGAGCTATATTACTATCAAATAAAGGTTTTTCCGATTCTTTGATAGTAAGAGGTGAAAGTAATAAACACGAATTTATTAAAGGACTAAATTTTGTTAATCTAAATTTTTGCCCACATTATCATTCTAATCCAACTAAAACAAAAGAATTAGAAGAATATTTGAGTAAACATAATGAAGAAGTATATTCATTAGAAAATTGTACAGCTTTAAAAATAGTAGATAATAAAATTAGCATAATTAAATCTAATAAAAACTCAAAAGCATTTCTTGTATCTTATAAAGATAAATTAATTGAAAAAGAAATATAACATGTTTAAAGAAAAATTAAAATATACAATAGAAATAGTATTATTAATTGGTTTATTTCTAGGATACTATTATTACATAAATCCATCAAAAGAAGTAATAAAACCAGTAGGTAATATAGAAGAAAACTTAAAAATATATTTTATAGATGTTGGACAAGCAGATTCAACTTTAATTTATAACAATGGAGAATATTCTTTAATAGATGCAGGAAATAATAAAGATGGTAATAAGTTAATAAAATATTTTAAATCATTAGGCATTAATAAATTTAAATATGTAATAACTACACATGTTCATGAAGATCATATAGGTGGTATGGATAACATCATAAGAGAATTTGATATAGAACACTTTTTAATGCCCGATACCTATACAGATAATATGACATATACTGAAGTATTAAAAGAATTAAAAAAGAAAAATATAATTATCGAAACACCTAATATAAATGATACATTTACTATGGAAGAAATAAATTTTAAAGTACTAAGTATAGGAAATGATTTAGAAAATTTAAACGATTCATCAATTGTATTAAAAGCAAACTATAAAAATACAAATTATTTATTTACAGGAGATGCTACAAAAGAAGTAGAAAAAAAGATAATGAATCAAGATATACAAAGTGATTTAATAAAAGTGTCTCATCATGGATCATACGACGCAACAGGATTAGACTTTTTAGAAAAAGTTAATCCAAAATATGCAATTATCTCAGTAGAAAAAGATAATGATTATCATTTTCCACATGATATTGTATTAAACAATTTAAATAAATTAAATATAAAAATATATAGAACAGATTTAGATGGTACCATTATTGCATCGAGTGATGGAGATAATATTATATTTGAAAAAATAAAAACTGATACAAATCAAAAATAGAAGATTATTCTTCTATTTTTTACATTTACTTATAATTTTAGCCTTATCGATATAATACTTAGTTTTATTAATACTCTTTTCTATATGATACTTATATTCATATTCAATACCATTATCATCTCGTGTAGGAACAATTTCTCTTAATATAACTTTATCACATTTAATTATTAATTTATCTATTATTTTTAAATTATTTAATTCTCTATATTTAGGCAGTTTAACAAATAAAGAAAAAATAAAAAGTATTATAAATAAAATAATAGTATTTTTCATTTATACTTCCCCCTTATAACATTATTAGATAGTTTAGTATTTCTTCTTCTAATCCTTGTATCAATCTTTATAATTGAATCTTTTATTTCATATCTATCAAAATTTAAATAATTATATCCAAAAGTCTCAGTAGTAAGTAAATTAAATAAAATAATAATTCCACCTAATATAACACCATATATTCCAAATATAGTTCCAAGTATTAAAATTAATATTTTATATGTTCTAATTGCATTTCCAAGTTCAATAGAAGTAAATATAAGACCAGCAATAGAAGATATCGCAATTACTATAATCATAATAGGAGATACTATTCCAGCTGCTACAGCAGCATCTCCTAATATTAATCCTCCAAGTATAGAAATAGCACTACCACTAGTAGCACTCATTCTTAAATCAGATTCTTTTAATATTTCAAAACAAATAATCATAAATAAAGCCTCAATATATGCAGGAAATGGAACAAAAGTTCTTCCTGCTTTTAGAACTAATAATAAATCCAGTGGTACTAAATTATAATTTCTAGTAGTAATGGAAATATATAAAGCAGGAATAAAAATAGCTATCAAAAAAGCTATTAATCTAATTACTCTAATAAATGTAGTATTAAAACTTTTTTGAAAATAATCATCCGTAGTATGAAAAAAATCCATAAAAAAGCTAGGTAAAATTAAAGCATATGGACTATTATCTACAATTATTACCACTTTTCCTTCTAAAAGAGCCATACTACATTTATCAGGTCTTTCAGTCATAATTAATGTAGGAAATAAATTAAATTTATTTTCTAATGAATTTTTTAAATAACTAGAATCAATTATCCCATCAATATTAATTTTATTCAAATTCTTTTTAACATGCTCCACAAGATTCTTTTTAACAATATTATCAACATAGAGTATACCAACTTTAGTTTTACTTATTTTACCTATATCCATAGTTTCACTTTTTAACTCACTAGATTTTAATCTTCTTCTAATAAGACCTAAATTAGTATTAAAATTTTCTGAAAAACTATCTTTAGGTCCTGAAAGTGATAGTTCACTTTGTATAGTAGTAATACCTCTATCTAAAATAGTTCTTAGTTCAATTGCATATACTTTTTTATATATAATTATAAGGAATCCATTATTTAAATAATCAATAATATCATAATTATTAATCTTTAACACATTCGCAGTACTTAAACTATTTTCTAAATGATTAAATTCACTTAATTTTAACTTAGTTAGTCTATACAATACATATTCATTAATAGATTTAGTATCACAAAGTATTTCATTATAAATTAAATTAATATGTCTTCCTTTAATAACAACCTCATCAAATATATAATCTTTAGATGGAAACAAACTACTTTTAATACTGTCAATTAACTTCATATAATCACCATTATTAGTATGGATAAATATACAAAATATATTAATTTATTGTATAATATAGATGAGGGATAATATGGAAGTAGAAGTATTAAAATTAGATAATTTAGGTAGAGGTATAACTTATATAAATGATAAAATATGTTTTATAGAAAATGCATTACCAACGGAAATAATAGAAATAGAAATCACAAAAGAAACAAGTAAATATATCGAAGCAAAAGTAATAAAATATATAAAAAAATCACCTCTAAGAATAGAAGAAGAATGCCCATATTCTAACATATGTGGAGGATGTAATCTGAATCATATGTGTTTTAATGAAGAAAATAAATTTAAACTAGATAAAGTAAAATCTATTATGAAAAAATATGCTAATATTGACACAAATTTAGTCGAAGGAATCATCTATCATGATAGAAATAATTATCGTAATAAATTAACAATGCATGGTAAAGATAATGAAATAGGTTTATATAAAGAAAAAAGTAATGAAATAATTCCAATACAAAGTTGTTTAATAGTTAATCCAAAAATAAATGAAATAATAAAGTTATTAAATAACACAACTAAAAAAGTAAATAAAATAATTATCAAAACTTCTAATGATAATTCTAAAATAATGTTAAAAATAGATGGTTCTATAGATAATATTGATATATTAAAAAAACTTTGTAGTGTATTAATACTAAATGATCAATATATATTAGAAAATAAAACAATAGAAACAAATATTGGTAATAAAAAATACCTAGAAGGAATAGATTCATTCTTTCAAATAAATAATACTTTAACAAAAGAATTATATGATGAAGTATTAATTAATGTAAAAGATAAAAAATATAAAACTATATTAGATTTATATTGTGGTACAGGAACTATAGGTATATATGTATCAGACTATGTAAAAGAAGTAATAGGAATAGATTATAATGAATCTAATATAGATGACGCTAATAAAAATAAAGATTTAAATAATGTAAATAATATTAGATTTATTTGTGATAAAGTAGAAAATAAAATAGATACTTTTAATGATATAGACTTAGTAATAGTAGATCCTCCAAGAGCTGGATTAGATGAAAAAACAAGAAAATATTTAAAAGAAATAAACTCAAAAGAAATAATATATGTATCATGTGATCCAATAACACTCGCAAGAGATATAAAAGACTTAGATACTTATAAAGTTAAATACATAAAAGTATTTAACATGTTTCCAAGAACTTATCACATCGAAAGCCTTTTGGTTTTAGAAAAGAAAGATGCTTAAAAGACATCTTTTTTTATCGTAAAATAGTAATATTACGATGTAATTTAATTTTAAAAAAGTGTGGTATAATGGTTATGTATTAACAAAGGCGATGATAATTTGAAAAAAGTATTTTTATATTTATATCCGATTGAAGAATTTACAAAAATGTTTTTATTTCATGATGATAGATTATATGATGAATTAGGAGTAAAGAGACCACTTCCAATATTAAATGAAACAATTAACAAAAGATATAGAGAGCAAGGTTATGAAATAGTATATGCTTTATATCCTGATAAAGAAATATTTGGAATAGAAAAACAAAATGGTGATAAGGTCATATATACCGATATAATATTTGATGAAGCTAGTGTATACGATTCAAAAGGAAATGAAAAAAGAGATTTTGCACCTAAATATCCAAGTGAAAAATATTTGATTGATCAACTAGGAGATGTTGAACACTTAGTAGTTGGAGGATACCATTTTAGTGATTGTGTTAAAAGAGTTGCTGAATTTGCATTACAAAGTGGTATTGATGTATTAATAGATATTGATATGACAGATTTATTCTTCAATTTGTATAAACAAGAAAGATACTTTGAAATTGATAATTATAATCCTGAGCGATATAGGGAGCATATGATAAATAGATTAGGGCCAGATTATACTGAATTTGAAGAAGAAATGTTTAATAGGAATTATTCAAGTCCTGTATATGGATTTAATATAAGTTCTGAAAAAAAGATTAAAAATTGATCGGAATATTAAGATGTTACGATATGTTCTTTATACGCAGTACGAAGTGCAACAATGGAGATAAATTGATATGTTCTTTATCTACAGAACAATAAAAATGACATGTTCGTCATCTCCATACTAGGCATTGCGAGGTCATCTCAATTTTAGAAAGGAAGTAATTATGAAAAAAGAATATTATCATGTTGTTACGGATAAGGCAATGACATTAGGTCAAATCATAATTTTTGATGAAAAACATCATAGTGGTGTTTATAATCGTGTCCATGAATTAAAAGATAAAGTTGATGATATTTATTTAAATCCAGATAAATATAATGAAAATGAATTTGATCATCATTTAAAAGTGGCTTTAAGAGAATTAGCATTAGAGGAAGTAAGATTAAAAAAATATCCAGATTATCCATCTAGATTAGCATCTTTATATGTTTCTAATACATTAGAAGAAGCAGAAAAATGGTATAACTTATTTATAGAATTAGGTAGACCTACATATTCAATTGTAAAAGTTGAAGTCAATGGGAATGAATTTATAGGTGATGCACACAATTGTTTTGATGGAACAAAAGATAAAAATAGGAACTTGGAATTAGCAGAATATTATTGGAGAGGTAAAGATAATTTTAAAGGTAAAAAGCCTATAATAGAAATAATAGTAAATGGAAGAATTCAAGTAGTAGAAATTATAAAGGAAAATTTGAAATTAAAATGACTTTATCTTATACCTAGAACCAGTCAAGTTCTAGGAGTTTAAGAATATGTTCTATTTACCTAGTACAGGCCTAGAGCATATGTTCTTCGCCCTAGGACAAGACATTGCGAATCCATCGCAGTATTATCAAGAAAATGAAGATGATAATAATAATGGTGAATATATTAAATTAGATAAATAAGTTTGAAATATTAAGATATTATGTGATGTTAAAGTTTTAATTCTTTAAGGTAAGGAAGAATTATTGCATGCTGCAGGATATCCCTTTTAATAGGATGAAGGGATATCATTTTTTATTTCAAAGAAGGAGGTTAAAATATGAATGAAATATTAGAAACAAAAAATATTGAAAGAAAAATTTAAATATATAATAATAACAAAAGTGATATTATCTTCACCCAAGAACAACATATTATGAATCCACCACAGGTTTAGAAAAAAATTAAAGAAGATTCTATATTTCAATTATTATAATTTTTAGATATATATGATATAATCACTTAAGGAGGACGATAAAATGAGAAAAAATATTAAAACTACAGAAGGAATTTTTCCAATGCCAGTATTAATGATTGCAACATATAATGAAGATGACACAATAGATGTAATGAATGCCGCTTGGGGAACAATGTATGAAAGGGATCAAGTAATTTTGAATTTAACTGAATCTCACAAAACAGTAAAAAATATTAAAGAAAGAAAAGCATTTACAGTAAGTATTGCTGATAGCAAACATGTTAAAGAAGCAGATTATTTTGGAGTAGTATCTGGAAATAATACACCAAACAAGTTTGAAAAAAGTGGTTTAACTGCTATTAAGTCAGAATATGTAGACGCACCAATCATAAATGAATTTCCACTATGTTTAGAATGTGAATTTATTGAATATAATGATTATGGAGTTTTAGGTAAAGTAGTTAATACAACTGCTGATGAAAGTGTAATGAATGGAGATACTGTAGATATTACTAAGGTATCAGCAATAGCTTTTGACCCATATACTCATGGATACTATAAAGTTGAAGATAAAGTTGGAAATGCATTTAAGGATGGATTAGATTTAAAATAGTAAAAGAAAGAGAGAGTTAATATGAACAACTTAGATAAATATGTAGAAGAAATAAAAGATGAATTAAAAATTAGAAACATTGAAGATGAACTAGAAATAATAAAATTTGTATATTTAGATTTAGGTAAAAATTTTTCATTTGATATAGATTATCTTCCATTTGGTAATAATAAAACTAGAAATAATATATACAAATATCATTGTAGAAATATAGACGATTTAAATAAATGTATGGACAATAAGTTAGTTATTTGTAAATCAGTTTCGTATATTCTTGAATATGTATTATCAAATTTCGGCATCAATATAAAAACATTAAAAGATGAATTAGATACAAGAAAAACACCTCATGTTTTCAATCTCATCAAAACAAGTGATGGGAGAAAATTCTGTGTGGATTTACAAAAAGATATGTATAATATTCAAACTCATTCATTTACAAGTAATTTTGGGTTAAAATCAATATATAATACACAACTTGCAATTAATAGAAGTGAACAAGAAAAAATAGATAGAAAACTTGGATATATTACTAAAGATAATTATTATAGCGATGATTATTTATACTTATTACATTCAATAGCTGATTCAATAGATGATTTTAAAACAAAAGCTGAATTTATTATTGAAAATATTGATATATATCCTACAAAAAAAATGGGTTATATGGATAGGCAATGGCATCATGTAGATGTTTTAAAAGAGTTTTTTAATAGTAAAGAATTTGATTATGAGTATAATTCAGGAAAAATAAAAATCTATGATTGCTATAAAGATATAAATGGAGTTAGAAAGAATATTAACTTTATTACTGTATTAGATAAAAATGATACAACAATATATGTATATAATGAAAAAAAATCAAAATTTTGTAAAATAGAAATAGATAATTGGTTTAATTGTATTAATCATGGTTTAAATATTCGAGGCAAAACAATTAATACATTAAGACCAAAAATTTATAATAAAGTATAATGAATGATAAATTGATTGCATTTGATTAAAAAATATGTTATTCTTTTGAAAGGTAGGAGAGATAATATGAGTAAAAGAAGAAAATTAATTATAAGTTCAATTGTTCTGTTTATAATATCAGTCATGTATACATTAATAGTAAAGAATATTGATCTTTCACCAATCGGACCAAATGATTCTGTAGTAGGACTATCTACAATGAATAATTGGTTTTATAATATCAATGGTGTTAATAATATGTGGTATAAAATAACAGAATATTTAGGTATAATACCTTTCATCATTTGTGCGTTTTATTTTTTAAAAGGAATCCAACAATTAATAAAATATAAAAATATTAAAAAAGTAGATAAAAGATTAATATATCTAGGTATTTTATACATAACAATGGGAATAGTATATATATTCTTTGAAAAAATAATTATAAATTATAGACCAGTATTAGAAGATGGAGTACTTGAAGCATCATACCCATCATCACATACAATGTTAGCAGTATGTATATGTCTATCTTCATTATTAATAAGTAAATATTATATTAAAAACACTATAATACTAAAAGTATTTGATTCAATAACATGGGTTTTATTAGTATTTATAGTAGGTGGTAGAATACTATCAGGATATCATTGGTTAAGTGATATTATAGGTGGAATTTTAATTTCATTGTTCCTAGTTACAACATATCATGCCTTTAGTTATTCTCCAAAAAAACTACAAAAATAATATGTAAATAAATTTACAAACAAAAGGCATTAAGCCTTTTTTTATGGTATAATTTAGAAGGTGATAAGATGTCAAAGTTATATTTTAGATATGGTGCAATGAATTGTGGCAAATCAAGTTCTTTAATGCAAGTTGCCCATAATTATGAAGAAAATAATAAAAAAGTTGTTGTAATTAAATCTATCATAGATACAAAAGGAGAAAAATTTTTAGAATCAAGAATTGGGCTTAAAAGAAAAGTAGATATTTTATTAAAAGAAAAAGAGTCATTAAAAAAGCATTATAGTAAATTGAATAATGAAATAAGCTGTATATTAGTAGATGAAGCACAATTCTTAACTCCAAAACAAGTGGAGGAATTATGGGATATTACAAAAAAATTAAATATACCCGTAATATGTTATGGATTAAAAGTAGATTTTAAAAGTAATCTATTTGCAGGAAGTAAAAGACTTATAGAACTTGCTGATGAATTAGAAGAACTAATAACTATTTGTAGTTGTGGTAAAAGAGCTAAATTTAATGCTAGATACGTCGACAACAATTTTACCTTAGATGGAAAAGAAGTATTAATAGACGGTTCAAAATCTAATGTAATATATAAACCTCTATGTGGTAAATGTTATCTAAAAGAATTAGAGAAATATAAATAAAAATTATGATATAATTATAATAGGTGGATGTGTGATGATAAGAATTAATAATTCATTTTTAGAAAAATATATAATGTTTAAATTAGATAAAATTGATAATAATTTTACTAAAGAAGATTTAAATAAAATAGAAGATATATTTATAGATTATGAAGAAACTTCTAATTTTAATTTTGATGAATTATTGAATTTTTCTAATTTAAAAACTATAACACTTAGAAATTTTTCTATAATAAATTCTAATTATTATACATTGATAAAACTTAATAACTTAAAAAGTATAACTTTTGATAATTGTTCATTTATAAATTCTAGTATTAATGCAGTATTAAATATAGAAGAATTATCACTAATAAATTGTAGTATAAATGATTATAATTTTATATATATAATGGATAAATTAAAAAAACTTTCTATTATTAATGGTATTGTTGAAATAAATAAACTAAACAAATTAAAAAATTTAGAATACCTGCAATTATCAAACAGTAATATAATTGATCATAATCGTAATATAATGTTATATAAGATTAATACTTTATATATTGATAATACAAATATAATTGATTTAAGTATTATTAATAATATAACTAATTTAAAAGTATTAAGTATAGATGATAAACAATATAAAGATAATAAAGAAATATTAAAAAATAAAAACATCACAATACTTGATAGTTATGGTGATATTTTAAAAGAAAGAGTAGGTGAAGAAAATGGATAATTATAACCATATTTTTACCTACAATAATAATAAAGAATTTAATATAAATCAAATTAATGAATATATTAAGAACAATCCTAATCATAAAGTATTAGTAAAATTAAATAATACTGTAGGAATTTCAAGTGAAATGATTAATAAAATATCTAAGAATATAGACATAAGAATTGCTGGAGCTTTTGATGATACAAGAATAAATAATTATAAAAAAGCTAGGTTTTATAATGAAGAACATACTAAATATGTAACTTGTCAAGAAGCTTATTATAATTCAGTAATCTATAGTAGAAATGAAACAATTTTAATATTAAAAGAAATAGAAAAAATTGAAAGTAAATTAAAAAAAGAATTCTCAGATATACAAAAATTAATGTATATTTATGTAAAACTTAAACGAACAATAATGTATGATCCTAAATTTGAAGAAAAAACACATAAAGAAATAAGAAGTTTACGCCCTTTGATCACAAAAGAAGGAGTATGTGCAGGATACTCATTAATTTTAAAGGAAATGTTGGATAGACAAGGTATTGAATGTCATTATATAAAAGGATTAAAACATGCTTGGAACATAGTAAATATAGAAGGTAATTTATATCAATTAGACCTAACAAAAGAAAACGCTAAATATCGTAATAGTGGTGAAGAAACATTTGATTTTTTCTGTCAAAACAAAGAAAAATTAAATGAAAAAAATATACCAGATGAAAGAGAACCTATTAAAAATTACCAACAAAATCTATCTGAATTAGATATTGATTTTATAAAAGAATTATATATTAAGACAATACAAGAAGTTGATTTTTCAAAAACATCATATAAATTAATTAATAATAATAAAGAAGAATATATATTATCACAGATAGGTAAAAAGAAAATTAATAATATAGATTATTATTTATATTATTATGTTCGTAAAATAAACGATAATTTATCAAATAAACCACTAATCCTGGTAAGTAAAGTAAATATATGTGGTATTGTAGATGCCATTGAATTTAAAAGAAAAGAGAAAAATTATGAAGAAGAAAACGCTATAGTAAATATGTTGTTTTCAAAAGAAAATATAACAGATTCTCTAAATAAAAAAACTTGTTATATAGGCGAATTAAAAAAAGATAGAAATAATAATATTATTATACATAAAAATAATAATGATTGTTCTAAATTTACAAAACCTGCTAAAGTATATCCACGTACAGATGGAAGTATGTTTGTATTAGAAGAAACTGATATAAATTTAAAAATTAATAATATAATAACTTATAAATATAATTTATATGAATATATAAAATTTAATAATAAATATATATTAAAGAAAAATATAATATATAGTGAAAAAAATCTAATAAATGATGATAGAAATATAATACCTGACTATTTATTAACTAGAAAAAGAATAGATGATAAAAGTAAAAGTAAATGTGGTTATGTTGGGTACATTGATGAAAAAGAAAAAATAAAATATACAGATGAATTAGTTTCTTTCTTTGATAATAGTAGATTAACTATAGAAGAATATAAAGAAAGAAAAAAAGAAAAAATCACCATACCTGATTATTATGAATATAGAAAATTATCTGATAAATATGAATTAATCAATGATAAATTTTCATCAATAGATGAAGTCTTAGTAGTAGATAAAAAGACAAAAGAAATTAATAAAGATCAAAATACAAATATAAAAGCATATTTTTCATTACTAGTCAAAAGATCATTGGATATTAATGAAAATGATCCTAATTATAAAAAAATATATGATTATATATGTAATTTATTTAGAACTGAAGTACAAGAAAAGAAATATATAGACACTATTAATATTTATAATAATTTTAAAAATAGTAGTTTCTACCAAGATTTTTTTCTAAAATTATTTAAAACAGATGAACAGACAAGATTTATAAACGAACTATTTATAAAAGCCATAAATAAGAATAATTTAATTTTAATAGAGCCAACTAAACTTGAAAAAAATGATAGTACAAATAAATTAATAAATTAAATAATATAGGAATAAGGTGATTACATGATAAAAATTAAAGATTTAATTACTAAATTATTTAAACCAAAACATAAGAATGAACCATGGTTAAATTATTATTCAAGAAAAGAAAGAAGTATTAAATTTACAACTAAATCAATATATCATTATATGAAAGATTCAGTAGGTGATGATAAAGACTATATTGCACTTAATTATTTCAATAATAGAATAAGTTATAATGAATTTTTTGATAATATTGATACATGTGCACGTGCATTACGAAGTTTTGGAGTAAAAGAAAAAGATGTAGTTACAATTTGTTTACCAAATATGCCTGAAGCAATTTATGTTTTTTATGCATGTAATAAGATAGGAGCAATTGCTGATATGGTACATCCATTATCATCTCCTGAACAAATTAAATTTTATTTAAATGAAAATAAAAGTAGATTTTTATTCTTAATTGATTTTAATTATGATAAATTTAAAGATGTTATATCAAAAACACTAGTATATAAAACAATTTTAGTTTCACCAAAAATAAGTATGCCGTTATCCCTATCAATTGGATATACACTTACAAGAAGTATAGGAATAAAGCGTCCAAAACTAAGTGATAGTGATTATATGAGTTGGAAAGACTTTATGATTAAAGGAGTAGCTTATAATAAAGAATTTGAAGCAGATGTAAAAAAAGATGATATTGCATTAATACTTCATAGTGGTGGTACTACTGGAACACCTAAAGGTATTATGATATCTAACTATAGTTTTAACGCCTTAGCTCAACAATCAGGAGTTAATGTAATTGATGTAAGGCCTAAAGATAAAATTGTCACGATCTTACCAATATTCCATGGCTTTGGATTAGGAGTTTGTGTTCATACACCACTATGTTTAAAAGTTGAAACCATTTTAATGCCAGAATATGACGGAAATAGATTTTTCAAAATATGGAAAAATGATAAACCACATGTCATACTTGGTGTACCTACCTTATGGGAAGGCATGATGAGTAATAAGAAATTTGATAAGTTAGATATGTCTCAACTTAAATATATTATTTCTGGTGGAGATTACTTATCGGTTTCAGCCGAAACAAAAATTAATGAATTTCTACACAAACATGGAGCTCATATAAATATATGTAAAGGTTATGGTATGACAGAAAGTGTTGCTGCTACATGTTATACATTCCCTGGAACTAATGAACCAGGTAGTATTGGTATACCAATGGTAGGTAATACATATAAAATTTGGGACCCAGAAAAAGATGAAGAAAAAGCAATAGGTGAAGAAGGAGAAATCATAGTAAATGGGCCAACACTAATGTCTGGATATTTGAATAATCCTAAAGATACTAAAAATATTCTAAAAAAACATAATGGAAAAATATGGCTTCACACTGGAGATATTGGTTATATCGCAGCCAATGGAATTGTATATTATACACAGAGATTAAAGCGTATGATAGTAGTAAGTGGTTTTAATGTATATCCAAGTATGATAGAAAGCGTATTAGAAAGCCATAGAAGCATAAAAAAAGCTTGTGTAATAGGAATACCTCATCCATATAAAATGCACGTACCAAAGGCATTTATAGTATTAAATGAAGGATATAAATTTAATAATTCATTAGAAAAAGAATTAAAAGAATTATGTAAAAAAGAATTAGCCGTATTCTCAGTACCAAAAGAATTTGAAGTAAGAAATGAACTACCTAAAACACTATATAATAAAGTTAATTATAAGGAGTTAGAAAAAGAAGAAGAAAAGAAAAAAGTGAAGCAAAATTAACTAAAATTGCTTCTCTTTTTATTATTTTTAATATAGAATATAATAAATGCAACCGAAAATTTACATAATTTCCAATCAAAGTTTATAGAACGCTACCACAAAATAATATAAAATTTAATATATGAAAGAGGTGATTTTATGAAGTTTGGTGATAAACTAATTGAACTTCGAAAAAAGAATGGCTACTCTCAAGAAGAGTTAGCTGAAAAACTTGGTGTATCTAGACAAAGTGTAAGTAAATGGGAAAGTAACAATACATATCCAGAAACAGATAAAATAATTCAAATTGCTAATCTTTTTGATTGTTCAATGGATGATCTTATTAATGACAAAATAACAAATGTAGAATCAATACAAAGAAAAAACAGAAATAATGTTAAGAAAATATGGAATTCACTATTAGAATTTATAACTAATACAATAGATATGTTTTCTAAAATGAAATTTATTGAAGGATTAAAGTGCGTTATAGTAATTCTTTTATTAGCAGTAATATTAAATATAGTAGGAATAATTATATGTAATAGTGCTGCTAGTATTATAGCTAATATATTTACTTTTATAAATCATGAAGTAGTACAGACTATAAGAGAAATACTAAAAAATATATTTCACTTGGTATGGTTTATAATAAGTGCAATCGCTATTATTCATGCATTTAAAATTAAATATTTAAATAAATATGAACATGTAGAGATAAAAAAAGAAGAAAAAACAAATAATAATAAAACAACAAATGAAGAAGTAGTATTTGTAAAAAATGAAAATGAAAAACCATTTGAATTTTTAGAGATATTAGCAAAAATAGTAATAATATTCATTAAAATAATAGCAGGTTTTATTGCTTTAGGAACAATTTTTACTTCAATAGGTTTAATAATAGCTACTGTAGTATTAATAGCCTGTATCCCAACTAACATATTATTTTTATGGATATCATTATTACTATTAGCCGCTGCTACTGTATCAATAGAAATAATAGTATTATTAATTAAATTCATATTTAATAAAAAAATAGATGTACCATTAAGTCTAATTATTTTTATATCTTGCATAATACTATCAGGAATAAGTATAGGACTTACTGCTTTACAAATAAAAAATATTGAACTCATTGAAGATAAAAGTATATTTAATATAGAAACAAAAGAAATAGAAATAAATTATAAAGATAATTTAGTAGTAAAATCATGGGGATTAGGTGTAGATAATCAATATAAGTATATTATCGATAACAATATTGAAGAAAATAAAATAATTATAAGTAGAGATATAGACGAAAATTACTTTAAATTATTTACTAGAAAAGAAAAAATGGATAATTTACCTGTAATAATAGTAGAAGAAAATTCAACTACAGATGTAAAAAATATTATTGACATCTATATAAGTAATTTAAAGAAAAATAAATTAGTTACATTTAATGGTTACGGTAATGACCCATTAGTAATAAAAGCAAATGAAGCTACAATTAATAAATTAATTTATAATATGAAACTATTATACTTAGTAGAGGAAAAGAAAGAAGATAATATAATAGATATTACAGTAAGAGATGATAAAGTTCACTTTATAAACGGTTTAGAAGGTGAATATTTCGCAATAAATGATTCAATTAAATACGATGTAGAAGACTATACATGTAAAAAAGAAATAGAAATAACTGAATATGGAGAAAGAATTAATTATATTTGTGATTATGAAAAAGAGGATGAATAATCCTCTTTTTATATATTAAAAATAAATACACAAATAATCATTATAATAAATCCTAATATAAATCCTATAAAAGTATTAAAATAATTTTTATATTTTAATGAATTAGGTAATAATTCAAATAAAGATATTTGTATCATAATACCAGAAGTTACTCCAAGTATTATTGATAATATAAAATTATTTATAAATTTAGATAAAAATATATAAGAAAGAATTCCCCCAATTAATTCAGAAAAACCTGAAATAAAAGTATAAATAAATGCTTTTTTATGACTACCAGTAGAATAATATATAGGAACCGCAATACTTATACCTTCAGGTATATTATGTAAAGCTATAGCTAAAGACAAAGTAAGTCCTATTCTAAAATTACTTGATGTAGTAAGAAAAGTAGTTATACCCTCAGGTATATTATGTAAGATCAATGCAATTATACTTACTAAACCCAATTTATACAAATAATTATTATCTATTTTTTTAGTTATTTTTTTATCAATATATGTAGATATAATTAAACCTATATTTATAAATATTAATAATAAAATAACATTTATAAAACTAAAACCTATGTAATTTATAGATTCCGGTATTAAAGAAAATAAAGAAATACTTATCATAATACCACATGCAAATGATAAAGAAATATTAATAATATTATCTTTATATTTTGAATTAAAATAGGTAGGTATTATTCCTAAAACTGTTGAAATACCAGCTAAAAATGTTATTAAAAATGCATACATATTAAATAATATTTAAAAAATAAAAAAATTATGATATAATTTAGTCGCTGGTGATTATATGAATTATAACTTAGAAATGGAAAAACAAATGGAAAATATAAAAGAGGGGAGTAGTCTTTTACTACATGCTTGTTGCGCACCATGTTCTACTGCATGCTTAGAACGTGTTGCAGATTTTTTTAGAGTTACTATTTTTTATTATAATCCCAATATCACAGAAAAACATGAATATCAAAAACGTATTGATGAAATAAAAAAATTAATAAATTTAATTAATCCAAAATATGAAGTGAAATTACTAGAAGGAGAATATGATCCTAAAATATTTTTAGATATGTCTAAAGGATTAGAAAATGAACCAGAACGAGGTAAACGTTGTTATAAATGTTATGAATTAAGACTTGAGGAAACTGCAAAAATTGCCACAAAACTAGGTTTTAATAACTTCGCAACTACATTAACACTATCTCCTCATAAAAATGCTAACTGGATAAACGAAATAGGTAAAAAACTAAATAATAAGTATGAATCTAATTACTTATATTCTGACTTTAAGAAAAAAGAAGGATATAAAAGAAGTATAGAATTATCTAAAAAATATGATTTATATAGACAAGACTATTGTGGATGTATATATTCTAAAAGAGACAAACAAGAAGAGTAGTTTGTCTTTTTCTTGTGATTTATCATAGAATATATTATAATTAATTAGAGGATGTGTTTAATATGAAATATTATTGTATAGGTATAAAAGGTACTGGTATGTCAACTCTAGCTCAAATATTATTTGATTTAGGAAATGATGTTACTGGTTACGATGATAACTCTGAATATAAATTTACTCAAAAAGGATTAGATGAAAGAGGAATAGAAATATTTTATGACGGAAATCATGAAATAGATCCTGATACTATAGTTACTTATAGTGTAGCATTTAAAGAAGATCATAAAGAAATTCAAAGAGTAAAAAACTTAGGATTAAAAATAGTTAAATATAATGAAATAATGGGAGAAGTAATAGATAAATTTAAATCCATTGGAGTAAGTGGAACGCATGGTAAAACAACAACTTCATCTCTTATTAGACATATATTAGAAGACTATATAGGTTGTAATTACTTTATAGGAGCAGGTGATGGATATGTATCACCAGACAATGAATACTTTGTAGTAGAGTCTGATGAATTTAATCGTCATTTTACAGTATATCATCCAAAATATGCAGTAATTACAAATATTGAGAAAGAACACTTAGAGTGTTACAAAGATATAGATGACATCAGAAATGCATTTGAAATATTTGCAAATAATACTTCTAAATTCATAGTATCTAACGGGGATAATACTGAATGTAGAAAAATAAACTATAAAACTAAAGTATTATTCTATGGTTTTAGTTTTAATAATGATGTAGTAATTCAAAATTTAAAACTAACAGAAGATGGATCTAGATTTGATATATTTATAAAAGAAGAATTATATGGTAGTTTTGAAATACCACTATATGGTAAACATATGGTATTAGATGCTTGTGCTGCTATACTTATAGCTAGAGAACTAAATGTACCTAAAGATAAAATATTTGAATCACTTAGAACATTTAAAAACGCCAAAAGAAGATTTGCAGTAGAAAATTATCAAAATACTATAATCATTGATGATTATGCTCATCATCCAACAGAAATTAAAGTAACTTTAGAAGCTGCTAAACAAAAATATCCAAATAAAAGATTAATTGTAGTATTTAGACCAAATACGTATTCAAGAACAAAAGACTTCACTAATGAATTTAAAGAAGCATTAGATGTAGCTGATAAAGTATATCTAACTGAGATAGATTCTAATAGAGAACGTCAAAGTGATTATCCAGGTGTTAGTTCAAATAGTATTATAGAATTATTTGAAAATAACAAAGCAGAATTAATATCAAATGAAACAATTAATAAATTAAGTGATGAATTAGATTCTGTAATATGTTTCATGAGTTGTGCTCATACAGAAGACTTAATTGCTAGTCTAAAAGAATTAATTGATAATACACCAAAAGAAGAAGAGTAATCTTCTTTTTTTATTGAAAAAAATAAAATAATATGATAAATTATTAATGTACTTTATATGGCCTGTTGGTGAAGTGGCTTAACACATTACCCTCTCAAGGTAACATTCACGGATTCGAATTCCGTACAGGCTACCAATGAATTTACTAGATAGAAATATCTAGTTTTTTTATAAATTTATGTATTGTAGTATTTTTGTAGTATTTTTGTAGTTTTCTATTGACAATGTATTTTCAAGGTGCTAATATACATTTCAAGGAGTGATATTATGGAAAACAAAACAAGTGCTATTAATATACAAATTGATACCAATGTAAAAAAAGATGCAACACTAGTACTCACAGATTTAGGTTTATCAATGAGTAGTGCCATAAACTTATTTTTAAAACAAGTAATTAAAAAGAATGGGCTACCTTTTGAAGTTACTAATGTAGTAGAAAATAAAAAGATATTAGATGTAGTATGTGGTCTTATTATGAAAGATGGTAAATGTTTAATTGCTAAAAGAAAAAAAGATGATCATGTTAAAAACAAATGGGAATTTCCAGGAGGAAGAAGACAAGGTCTTGAAGATGAAAAGAAAACCCTAGAAAGAGCATTTAATGAATTATATAGTATTAAAACTAATATAAAAGACTATTTAACTCATAGTATATGTGAGTATCCTGGTCATATAGTAGATTTAAAATTATATGAATGTGAATATATCTCAGGTGATTTTGAATTATCAACTCATTCCGAATACAAATGGGTAAATATAGAAGAGTTATTAGATTATGATTTAGCAGATGCTGATGTAATTCTTTCTAAATTTCTAATAAAAAGAGAAATAGAAAATTCTAGAAATAAGGAGAATTAATATGAAAAATATAGAAGTAGTCGCAGCTGTTATAAAAAAAGGCAATAAAATATTAGCTACACAAAGAGGATATGGACAATTCCAAGGTGGATGGGAATTTCCCGGAGGTAAGCCATTAACTGGAGAAACAAAAGAAAAAGCTCTAAAAAGAGAAATAAAAGAAGAATTAAATGCTTCTATTAAAGTAGAAGATTATATATGCACAGCAGAATATGACTATCCAACATTTCATTTAACAATGCATACATACTTTTGTAGCTTATTAAATGATAATCTAGAACTAGTATACCATGATGAACAAAACCTAGAACACGAAGCAATGAAATGGTTAACTAAAAAAGAATTAGACTCAGTTAATTGGCTAAAAGCTGATATTATGATAGTAAATAAATTAAAAAAATTATTAAAGTAGGTGATAATATGATAGATTTAAAACAAAAACAAAAAGAAGTAATACAAAATAAAATTAATCATGGTTTTAATACTACAGATATAAGTATGGAGTTTTGCCTAGCTAATGGAGAATTAGGAGAAGCATATATAGCCTGGTTAAAAAAACATGATGATGTAGGTGAAGAACTAGCTGATGTAGCTATATATTTATTAGGTATTGCTGAAATATTAGGAATTAATTTAGAAGAAGAAATAGAACATAAAATAGAAAAGAATAAAACAAGAATATATAAAAAGAATAATAAAGGAATATTAGTAAAGGAAGATGAATTAAATGAAAAAAATTAATATGACCTATGAAGAATTAAGAATCTTTTTTGAAAGATATAATGTTTATACATTAGACTCAATATATATAATGCTTAATATAATTGGAGAAAATGATTCAAAAAAAATAAATAAAGCATTTAATACTGCATATAATAAAAAATATAATGAAGAAAAAGAAAACTTTGAAGGTAGAAATGAATATGATTATATAACTATGGTAGGAAACTTTGATTTAATAGAAATAACTAATAATATAAATGAATTAAGTGACAAAGAATTAGGATTTATAACTGATATAGTTAAAACTACTATGTACACTTTAAGAGAAGATAGATTAGAAAAAAGTATTGAACCAGCTCTAGATGAATATTTAAGAGCTTATGATAAAGAGTTTATAAAAAGATTAAAACCAGCTATATCTAATTTAACTAAAAAAGAAATAAAAGAATTCTTTAATAAATATAACACAGTAGAATTAGAAGCATTCGATACTATTTTAGAATATACTAAAGATTATAATATAAGAGATATTAGAAGAATAAAAAAAGAAGTATATAATACAAAATATAATGAATTAACTAATAATTATGAAGTAAGTGTTAAACCAATTAATTTCAAATTATCAGATATAAGTAAAAAGAATAAAGAATTAAATAATACTGAATTAGATTTCCTACACTTATTAGTAGAATCTGCTTCATTATATTTAGATTCTATTCAAGAATTTGATTATGTTTATAAAGAAGTATTTGAAGAATTTGATAGTGGTGATTATCCAGTATTAGAAATGAGTGAATTATTAGATTCAATCGAAGAAGAAAAAGATAACAGAAAAGTAAAATCATATAAAAAAGTTATATAATAATATAACTTTTTTTGTTTAAATAAAAATATATTATCCATACTATATCTAGGAGGGATAATATGACACAAAAAGAATTATTATATGTAGAAGATGCCATAGGACATGAAAAAGTAATAATAAGCAATTTAGAAGATTTAATTAATTGTTTATCTGATGATAATATAAAAAACTACGTACAAAAAGAAATTAAAACCCATAAAAAAATGGAAAATAATTTAATGAGTTTATTGGAGGATAATGTAAATGAATGATCAAATGTTACTAGATAGTTATTTATTATTACTTAAAAGTACTGTAGAAGTATATGTTCACGGTACTTTAGAAAGTTCAAACAAAAACGTACGTAATTTATTAAAAAAATCTTTAGATGAAACAATGTCAATGCAAGCCTCTACATATGACTTAATGGCAAAAAATGGTTGGTATAAAGTACAAAATATTGATTCAAATACTATATGTAAAACAATTAATAAAATAAATAATAATTAGAAGCTATGCTTCTTTTTATATTGAAAAAAAATAAAAAATAAGTTAAAATTATATAGTAGGATAGGTGAAAAAGAATGAATAATGGGGTAAATAATATAAATAATCAATCAGTAATACAACAACCACAAATAATAAATCAAATACCTGTACAACAAACTATACCACAACCCGTTAAGAAAAAGAAAAAATTTAGTTTATTACCAATATTATTAATAATAATTATCTTGCTGATTATATATATTTTTTATATTAATAATAATTATAATCAAACAATTGCTAATATAAAATATAATTGTACTCCTATAAGCAGTACAAAAGAAAAAAAATTAGATTTAAATTCAACAATAGTAAAAGATTTATATAGTAAAGTTCATACAAGTATTAGAGAAGATATAGCTAACCCAAATATGGATGATAATTTAAAACTTTACTTAGCGTATCGTCAAATACTTGAAAGAGATAAATATGATAGTAATTGTAATTTATTTAATTCCACTTCAATGGAACCATATACATGTACAGTAACAAATAATTTTACTCCAAAAGCATTTAAAGAAGAAACTTTAAATAAAGAAATAGTTAAATTATTTGGAGAAAACGCCAATATTCCATTAGATAATATACAATTAAGTAACTCATGCATTGTCGGATATCAATACATTAAAGAAAGAGGAGAATTCGTAGAAGGATATTGTAACCAGCAAAATGCAATTCTTTTTAAAGCAGATAAATCATTAAAAAGTGCTACAAGTAATGGAAATACTATAATATTATTAGAAAACGTTAAATATAAAGCATCAGAAAAACAAAATATACCAGAAACATTAAAAAGTGGTACATACAAATATGTATTTAGGTTAGATATGAATTATAACTATATTTTAGTAAGTAAAGAATATCAAAGTAATTATTAGGATAGGTGAGATAAAATGAAAATAAAAACAGTAGTAACTGGATATTTAGATGAGAATTGTTATATCATAAGTCAAGATGGTAATTGTCTAGTAGTAGATCCAGGAGATGAATATAATAAAATAAAAGATGAAGTAGGGGAAGATAAAGTATTAGGAGTTCTAATAACTCATTCACATTTTGATCATATAGGAGCTTTAAGAAATTTTTTAACTAAAAGAAGTATCAAAATATTTAAAAAAAGTAATGTAGAAGAAAATAAAGAATATAAAATAGGACCATTTATATTTAAATGTTTATATACACCAGGTCATTCAAAAGATTCAATTTCATTTTATTTTGAAAATGAAAAGAAAATGTTTGTAGGAGATTTTATATTTAAAGAAAGTATGGGAAGAACAGATTTTCCTGGTGGAAGTGATACTGAAATGAAAGAAAGTATTAAGAAGATACTTGAATATCCAGATGATATTGAATTATATCCAGGTCATTATGAGACAACTACATTAGGTAATGAAAAAAATAATAATCCATTTTTAAAATGATTATTATTTTTTATTGAGTGTAATTAAAAATTATGTTATTATAAGAAACCATAGAGGTGTAATTAATATGAAAATATGGTCTAAAGTCAAAATAAAAGATAGAAATAAAGATATTAACTTAATAGCTAAAAGTTTTACTAATTATTTATATAGTTATGGACCAATTACTGATATATATCATAAATACAATATAGAAGAAAAAGATAGATTAATATTAGAGAAATATACATCAAGTAGGATTGCTGGATTATTAATGTTATATGTATCTAAAAACTATCAAAGAATAAATGATATAGCTAATAAATATAATAGGAATAAAGATAATATTAATGATATAATTCCAGAAATAGAAGCATATATAGAAAAATAAAAAGGATTTACAAAATCCCTTTTTATTTTATATAAACATTAATACACTGAAGAATCCTAATATAGTAGCAATCAACATTATAATCGCAATAACTCTAATAACTTTATCATTCATATTCTTCACCTCACAATATTATTATAAAATATATGTCAGAAAAAGTAAAATAGTTTTATTTATATAATCACAAAAAAAGAATATATTTTACTAGGTGATATCATGATAACTTTTCTAAAGAAAAATAAATTATTTACATTTCTAATAATATTTACAATACTAATATTTATAACTAGTATTATTATTAGCGCAATGTTAGATAATTCTACTAAAAAAGAAATAACCAATAATATAATTTTATTAAAAAATAATATTAAAAATAATAAAGTAAACACATTATCATTATTTAATAAAACACTATCTAATAATATATTAACAACTATAATAATATGGACTTTAGGTATTTCAATAATAGGAATACCAATAGTATTATATATTTACTCATTAAAAGTACTAATAACTTCATTAGAATTAATATATTTTATAATAAATTTAAAATATATTAATCCTTTATTTATTCCTATATATATACTGCCAAGTATAATTAGTATTTTATTATACTTTATATTAATTTATTATTCTATAAATTTCTCATTAATTTTAATCAAAACAATTTTTTTTAAAAAAGATTATAAATTAAAATATATTATTAAAAAATACATAAAAATATTACTAATATCATTATTATTTATATTAATTAATATATCTATAGAAATACTAATAATACCTAGAATATTAAATTATTTAATTTAAAAAAGTGTCAATTTACACTTGAAATTTTACACTCCAACATATATAATTATATTAGGAGGATCAAAACATGAAAGAATTAAATACATTATTAACTGAATTAGGAATTAGTAAAGTAAGATTAGCTAAATATTTAGGAGTATCTAGACAAATGTTATATAACTATTTAGCAATTGATGATATTAATAATTGGCCAAAAGAAAAATCAGCTAAACTATTAAGTTTACTTGGAGTAGAGGATCTAAATAATTTAAGCAAAATAAAAATAACAGGAGAATATATAATTGATGTAGAAAATAGATTAAATGACGGAGTAAAAGATTCTTCTTCTAAAGAAGTAATAGCTGATTTAAAAGGATTTAATAAAAAAGAACAAGAATTATTATCAGATATTATTAATTTATTAAAAGAAAAACTAGCTAATGATAAAACTAAAGATACATATAATACATATATATACTTACATCAATTTTTACAATCAATGGATGCTAATGAAGAATTAAAATTTATTTTAGCATTTATGTCTAAATCATTAGGTTTTACAGATCCATTAGAATTTAATTTTAGTAAAGACAAACAATTTGTATTTGAAAGTATAATGTTTAGTGCCATGACTTTATATAATAATGGAGGTTCATCTAAAGTTAAATTAGCTGAATCACATAAGAGATTTGTACAAAGCATAGAACAAAAGAAAGAAGAAAAATTATCTCGTACACAGGAATTAAATACCGTTAAAATTCAAGCTTTAAAAGAATTAGGATATACTGAAATCAACGAAGATAATGCTAAAGAAGTATTTGAAAAAATAGCAGAAATCCAATCAAGAAAAGTTTAAGACTAGTAATAGTCTTTTTCTTATAGAGTAGAGGAGGATACAAATGAGTATTTTATTAATGTTAGGATATTATTAATAGGATTAGTTGGTTTAATATCACTAATTGGAATAATAGTATTAATAATATATTTAATAAATAAAGATAAAAACAAAGAAAAAAGTAATGATTAAATTCATTGCTTTTATTTTTATTATGTATTTTTAGTAAATAGAAGGATTATTTCAAGAGAAGATAACTTCCTATAATTGATATTATGTTAACTTCTATATGTATTTATGCAAATTATATCTCCCCTCAAAGTAAAATCATATTATTTAAATAATTACTATATATAAATTATATCATTTAAATACAAAATTTAAAATATTTTTAAAATTATTTATTTTATATATTATTATTATATATATAT
>JAFUBO010000001.1 GCA_017460175.1 Bacilli bacterium | reverse complement strand
TGATAATTCTTCTACTCGTGAATATGCTCTATCATAATTTAGTTGTGCTTCTTCTATTTCTGCTGTTCTTCCTGTGGCATTTGCATTTATCAATTCTTGTCGTGCTGCTTCTAAGTCTTGTTGTGCTGTTTGTAATTCTGAGCTAGTTGTAGTTGTACCTGAAGCTACTTCTGTACTTGGATTACTTGCTGGTACGGTTTCTGTTGTTACTTCTGCTGTACCTGCCGTTCCAGGTCTTGCTGTATCAACCGTTGTTGATCCGCCTGGTCTTGTTGGTACTGTTTCTGGTTTTACTTCTGCTGTTGGTGTATTTGCTGCTCTTAATTCTGAATAAAGATCTAATTCATTATTTGCAGCTTCTGTAAATTCAGCAAATGATTCATCACTGCCTGTTCTCATATATTCATCAAATTTTTGTTGTCTATATTCTGCAGCTGGTCTTATATCTTCTAGTGTTGGGGTTTCTGTTGTTACTTCAGCTGTTGGTGCTGCAGTTGTTCCTTCTACTACAGTTTCTGGAACTTGTTCTATTGAAGTAGTTGCATTTGCTCTTACTTGATTTAAATTTGCTGTTGCTCTTTCTAGTTCTGCATTTGCTGCATCTAATTCTGCTTGTGTTCCGTTTCTTAATGCTGCATTTTGGTTTGCTACTGCTTCACTATATGCTTGCTGTGCTTCTGCTTCTGTCATGTTTAGTGGTTCTGTTACTTGTGTTTCAGTTACTTGTGGTTCTGTATTTGCACTTTCAACATTTACTGGTTCGCTTCCTCCACCTATGGCAGTTGAATTTTCAGCTGCCATTCCTAAAGCTAGTGCTATAGCGGCTTGGCCTCCACCTTCTTTTAATCCTTCACCTACTGATTCCCATGAACTTTTTCCTTCATTTAATGCTCTTTGAAAACCACTACCGCCTCCAATGACACCTGATGCAATAGCAAAGGATAATACGTTTTGGGATAATGCATTTTTACCAACTTGTCCTAATAATATATCAGTACCTGCATGTCCTGATACTAATGTTGCGCATTCTCCTCCAAGTAAATACATACCTACTGTTGTAGCGGTTTCAACAATTTTTGCCTCTGAACTATCGCTTGTGATAGCTGAGTATTTATTAAATTCATTAAAATATCCGTCCCAATCAAACAATTCTTCTGTTGCATTAATTTTTGCAAGTCCTGCCATAATATCAAGTCTTTCTTGTGCTGTTCCTTTTTCTGCTAATCCAAGTCTTTCTAGTACCCATGCCTGACCATATGCTGTAACTCCCATTGTCATAAGTCCAAAATCTGCAACATTTTCTAATGTTCCAAAAATGGTTCTTGTAGCAAGACCTTCCATTGTTTTAGCAGTACCAAAATATTTTGTAAATATACTTGAATTTTGATATGTTGTTACTGCATCTACTTGTGTTTGTAATCTTTCTTCTATTGATAGTACTTCTGCTTCTATTTCATCAAATATAGAATCAAAAGTATTTGTATTTACTTGTATGTCATATTCACTAAGACCTTCTACGTTGTTTAATTCAGTAATAGATTCTCTTACCTCTTCACGCGCTGTATCAATTGTGTTAGTTCTAATATTTTTTAAACTAGTTAATACTAAGTCTACTTTGTCTAAATTAGCTATTAATTCTTTTTCTGCTGCTGGATTATGACCTGTCATATTAGTGATCCAGGCATCACCTTCTTCACTTCTTGTGTTATGAATTACGTCATAATAGTAATTTCCCAATCCTATACTAAAATCAGCAAGTCCTTCACCAGCTGATTCCAATCCCTCTATGAAATCTGCTCCTGCATTGCCTACTGCTTCTGTGAAATTATCCCATCCTTCACCAACGTTTTCAGCAAAATCTTCCCAATTCCATGCCATATTTTCACCTTCTTATCTTATACTTACTACACCATCATAGCTTGATACATATTGTCTTGCTTGCGCATTTTTTTCTCTTTGTAAATTATCGTGCGCATTTTGAGCATCTGTATATACCCAATCTAATTCATTTTTTATTACATTTGTTTCTTTATATGCATTTAAGTCTTCAGTTAATTCTTCTATGTTTTCTCCTAAACTTGTATCGTTAGCTACTATTCCTTGACTTGCATCATCTACTATATCGTTTAATGCATTTTGGATTATTGCGATTTGTTCTTCAAATATTTCTTCTATATCATTTATTTTTGTTTGTACTGTATTTGGATTTATTGTTTGTGTTGCAGCATCTGCTGTTTTACTTACTACAAAATTTCCTTCACTATTATATCCTCTATAGGTTTTTGGTACTTCCATTTTTATTCCTCCTTTTTGTACAATATATAGGAAAAAGGAAAATTTTTTTATTTTCCTCTTTACTATACATTGCATCCGCAATGTATTTTTATTATTGTCCTTGACTAAATCTAATTGCAGCTTCTACTGCTACTTTTAAGTTTGCTGCTGATAATTTCATATCTTCCATAGCTGCTGGTATTTCTGCACTGTAGTATTTTTTCCAATTGCTTTGTAATTCTGTTGCCCATGCTGTATTTACCTCATTTGGTATTTTACTATTTATTACTTGGTTTAGTACTTGCATATCCTCTGTCATTGATGCTACGATGCTTTCAATTTGTACTGCATCTTCTGTTGCTGCTCCTGGATTAATTATTATACTTCTATCCATTATTTTTTCTCCTCTCTTTTATCTCATTTCTTCCATGATTGTATCCATTGCTTCGTTAAATCTTCCTTCTTGTCTTCTCATTTCTTCTTCAGCTCTTTCTAGAGTTTGTGCTAATCCTTTAAATATATCTTGCTTTGCATTAAATTTTGCTAATAAATCAGTTGCTGGATCTCCTTGAATATCTCCTCTTGTTATTTCTTCTATTAATGCTGTTACTCTAGCTAATTTTTCTCTATAATCTTTTCCTGCTGTTTCTAGTGCTTGTGTTACACTGTTTAATGACGTACTACTTGACATTATTGGTGTACTCATATTCTTATTCACCTCCTATTTTTTTCTAAGAATATTGTTCCCGCTATTACCGAACCCTATCCTATAATTTAATTTTATATGTTTTTTTGTGTTTTATCAAGCATTTAGAAAAATTACTATACATTTTTTTACATATGTAAGAATATTATTAACTAGGTATATGTAAACACATATATATATTTAATTCATATCATATATTAGAAATAGATAAGGAGGTTATTATGAACTGTTCTGAAGGTAATTGTTCTTCATGTATTTTTGATACATTAAATACTATATTAAAATTACAAAAGCAAGATTATGATTGTTGTAATTATGTGGGATGTGATAAACCTTTTTTAGGCCCAATTACTCCTAATATTTGTTATAACACTAGACCTATTATTTTATATATTTGCTGTAATGGTACTCCATGGACTTTTGATTATACTTTAGCTGATGGTACTACTGGTTCTAGTAATGTATTAAGAGTTGAAGCATTAGATGATTGCTGTTGTACTTGTAGAATACTATATCCTAGTACTACTACACCAGGTGAATATTTAAGTACTAATCAATATGTTACAATTGATTTAAAGTGTTGTGGTGCTATACGTTGTTTAGATGATACAAACGTAGATTTATGCTAAACAAATAAAAAAGACTGAGTCTTTTTTATTTTTCTTTTATATAAATAATATCTTGTATTGGGATTATTTGTTTATCTATTGTAGTAATATATTTATTATTTCTATATACTATGTCTGTTTCTATTGTTTTGGTTTTTGTTCTTATTATAGTTTTTTTATTAGTATTTTCTTTTACGTATGCTTGTTTTTTATTATGATCTATTGGATTTATATTTTCATTTTTAAATAATTTAGGTATTTTATTCATAATATCTCCTTTATATATTTTATGAATTTGATTAATAAAAATACTATCTTTTTGATATAATAAAACTAAGGAGGTATATATGAAGTATAAAATTAATTATAAAATATTAATTTCAATTATTTTATTATCTATTATTAGTATTATAACTATTTATAGTAGTATGACATATACCTCACCTAATCTTGGTAATTTGGCATTAAAACAAGCTATTTGGTATGGGGTTGGTTGGATATTAGTAATAATTTTAATAAAACTAGGTAATGATTATTTATATCATCACACTTGGTTTTTATATATAATTGGAAATATACTTTTACTTTTATTATTATTCTTTGGAACTCCTATTAATAATAGTAGATGTTGGTTTATATTACCTGGTATTGGTTCTGTTCAACCTAGTGAGTTTATGAAAATATTTATTATGTTGGTACTAGCTACTATGATACATAATTTTAGAAGTGATTATAAAAATCCTGATTGTAAGGATGAATTTGTTTTTATATTGAAAACTCTAGTTATTATATTGATTCCATCTATTCTTACTTTTTTACAACCTGATACAGGAGCAGTATTAATATATTTTGTAATTTATTTTTCAATGATGTTTATTAGTGGAATAAGATTACGTTGGTTTATATTAGCTTTAATACTTGTTGTCTGTTTAGTAGGTGGAATTTTACTTTTATATTTTTATAAAGAAGATATATTTATTAAGTTATTTGGTAATAGTTTTTATTATCGTTTGGAGAGGTTATTTAATTGGAACGATGGAAGTGGATTACAATTAGAAAACGCCATGGCTGCGATTGGATCTAGTGGTTTTTTTGGACATGGATATAATAAGACACCAATTTACTTTCCAGAGTCATCTACTGATTTTATATTTGCTGTATTTGCTTGTAATTTTGGTTTAATTGGAGTTGTTATTTTGATAGGTATTATCGTGTTTTTTGATATTAATATATTTTTACTTAAGGATAAAAAAATTGAAGATACTAATAAATATATATTAGCGGGTATTTTGGGTATGTTAATATTCCAACAGGTACAAAATATTGGAATGACTTTAGGAATATTTCCTATTACTGGTATTACACTTCCTTTTATATCTTATGGAGGAAGTAGTTTACTTTCATATATGTTGATGGTTGGGATATTACTTAATATTTCAATGAGAAAAAATAGAACTTACAAATATAAGTAAGTTCTATTTTTTTAAGACTTCTAAATATACTTCTTTTAATTGTTTACCAATATTTTTTAAATCTCTTTCTTCTACTGTCTTTTGATAATTTTTTGTAACACTTGGTAATTCTTTATTAATTATCTTTTTTATTTTATTTTCAAATGCATCTACATCTTTTGCTTTATACATGTTTTTACCATCTACAAGCCATTCATCAAATATTGGAATATCTCTTACTATAGCTGGTGTTTTACATGCCATTGCTTCTATGATTGGAATTCCTTCTGTTTCTTCTAGTGTTGGGAATACATATAAGTCACATCCATTAAGAGCTGCTCTTATCATTTCTTTTTCTACATAACCTGCAAATACTAGATTTGGTAGTTTTGTATTAACAGCTTTACGTACTGGAGATGTAGCGGCAGCTAGTGGAGAGTATCCAAACCATATAAATTTATATTCAGGCATCCTTTTAGCAAGTTCTACAAAATCTACTATACCTTTTCTTTCTATATATAAACCAATACCTACTATTACTTTATCGTCTTTTTTAAAATTATATTTCTTACGGAATTCTTCTCCATACTTTTTATTTGATTCAAAGAAAGTTAGATCTATTCCATTAGAAATTGCATATATTTTTTTATTTTCTAATCCCTTATAATTTTCTAACAATCTTTTAGAGTATATTGTTGGGGTTACTATTATGTCTCCTTGTGAATAACATTTTATTAACCACCATTTTATTATTTTAGATGTTTGTTTTGCGAGTATAAAACCATTTTTATAATCTTCTTCTGTAGAATGAGCATGATATACTACTTTTTTTCCTTTTCTTTTAGCTTTTTTAGCTACAAAGTATGATTTTAAAAACCATGTATTAATATGTAATATATCATAATCATCTTTAGGATTTGTATTATATTCTATATTTTCATTTTCTAGAGCAGTCATTTGGTGTTCGATAGCTCTACCTAGTCCACTATTTTTAACTCTTTTAAAGTTTTCTGTGTATAAACATATCTTCATACTATCACCTATTTCCATTATAACAAAATAATAATAATAAAAGAACCTATTGGTTCTTATTTTTAAAAATGGTGTCCGCGAGGCGACTCGAACGCCTGACCGATCGCTTAGAAGGCGATTGCTCTATCCAGCTGAGCTACGCAGACATATTTCAACTGACAAATAAGATTATACAACAAAAGTTTATTTAATTCAAGTATTAAATAAAAAAAGAGAGTTTATCTCTTTATATATTCATAATTTTCTCCGTTTATTTCAAACATAACCATATTTACATCATAATTATCAAATACTGAATAAGCTATTGTATTTAGCGTTTTTTCTTTTGATTTAGGATCATTTTCTTTTAATTCATCATTAAAGTTTAATATAAATAAATTGTTTTCTTCTTTATAATTTAGTAATTCTGTATTATCGCTTAAGTAACTAATTAATCCTTTTTTAGTATTCTTTAATTCATCTATTATTATTTCTATTTTATCTCTTCTATCATTTAAGTATTTTGTCACAGGTATATAATAACTATCTGTATTATCTAAGTAGTATACTACTACTTTATTAATATCTCTTGTATTTGTATATAAAATATTTTTATTAATACCTATATTTTTATTTAAATTATTATAATCTTTGTAAAACTTTCCTTCAATTTGAAAAGATACTTCGTTTATATCTTCTAATTCTATTAATGAATAAACTATTCCTGTTATTATAGTTTCTTCATCATCTGTGTTTAGAAACTCTTTTGAAAAGTTTAGTAATAATGAATTAGATTCTATATTATAATTTAATAATTTAGTTTTTTTAGGTATATATCCATATAATCCTACTGGAATTTTACTATTATCGATTATTAAATAATTAATAATTTTTTCTATTTTATCTTTTGTATTATTACTATCTATAAATATATCTGTTTTTACTAAGTAATTATCTTTATTTAGTAGATATATTTTATCTGTTTTAAAGCCTGTTATTTCTTCTATTTCTAAGTTAGTTCTTAAAATATTATCTTTTTTGTATGTATTTGGTATTGTATAAATACTCAGTATTATAAACATAGTTAAAGTTGTTATAAATATTTTTCTTAAAGCTTTTTGTTTTAACATATTCTTCACCTATAATATGATATGAAAAAACGTACTATTTTAGTACGTTTATATAGATAATTCTTTTAATTTTAATAATTCTACTACTGCACTTGCTCTTCCATTTACTCCTAATTTTTGCATTACATTTGATATATGATTTCTAACAGTTTTTTCACTAATTCTTAGTTTA
Organism: Bacilli bacterium; assembly: GCA_017460175.1. Lineage (GTDB taxonomy): Bacteria > Bacillota_I > Bacilli_A > RF39 > UBA660 > UBA3789. The sequence continues at coordinate 65,106 of JAFUBO010000001.1, read as the reverse complement.
TTTGCGATATCTTTTGTATTGTAATTATCTATTAATAAAATAAATATTTCTCTTTCTCTTGGAGTTAAGATATTCCCCATTACTAATCACCTAGAATATTTTATGAGAAATGAGTTTTTTGTTGTATGTGAATACCTATTATTTTTTTTGAAATTTGACAGTGATATTCATTCTATTATCATAATCTTTTTGAATTAAGCGCATTATATTATTTGCTAATGTAGAATCATGTTCATTAGAGACACAAACTACTTCTGCATTACTATTATCTATTTTGATGAAACAATCTAGTTTTAAATCTTTTTTTATTTTCTTTTCTATTTGCTCTTCTTTTCCTCCTACTTCATTTAAGTATTTTAATTGTTCATATATATTATTTTTTTCATCGCTATTTAGTTTTTCACTAGTTAATTTTTCTTGAAGAACATCGATAGTTTCTTGTCGTTCTTCTTCTAAATTTACTCTCATGGCTACTAATGTTGATTCTTCTTTTATTTCTTCTACTACTGCTTTATCTTCTTGTTTTTCTTTTACTGTTTCTATTTTTTGTAAAATATCATTGGGCATTGTTACATAATATACTCCTAGTATTAGAATTAAACTGAATAGTGTTAAAAACCATAAATTTTGTTTACTTATCATATGTCTCCTCCATTCAATAAAACATATGAAAAAAAAGATTAGAATATTCTAATCTTTTTATTAATTATTAATTAATATTAATTAATACTTCTATTATTTATTATTTTTGAAAATAATATCGTTCATTGGTTTTGCTCCTACATATTTAGCATCAGAGAATGCTAAGATACATAAGAAAATTGGATATAAGAAGAATAATCCAACTGCAAATCCAGTAGATTTATCAAATGATTTAGCTAAACTTACACATTGTAATACTGCAAAATAAATTACAGCTACCATAAGTGCTAAAGATCCAATAATTGGAATTATTGATACTATACTACCATAGCAAAGAACTAATAACCATTTTTGACTAATTCCTACTTTATCTAACATTAAATAAGTATTAACCATTGGTATTAATGATTTCCATCCATCAAGTCCCATTTTCTTGAAAACTTTATAGTTAGCTATTAAACATACTACTGCGATTGCAAGACCAATGAATAACATAATTCCTAATCCAGCTAAAATTCCACCTATGATTGCAGATGGATCAGTAGAAGTAGTTTGAGTAGCATAGTTTCCATATGTTGAATACATCTATTTTCCTCCTTTCATAATTTTTTGGACAGCTTTCATTAGACCAAGCTTTCCGTATGGATATGTTAGAGATCCTTGCATATATGCAACATAGGGTTCTCTAATTGGTCCATCACAAGATAACTCTATAGAAGAACCTTGAGTAAATGATCCACTAGCCATAACTACCTTATCACTGTACCCAGGCATATCCCATGCTTCAACTCTAGCGTTTGAATCTATTGCAGAGCCTTCTTGAATTCCACGAGTGAATTCTATCAATTTATTAGGATTATTGAATGTAATTGTCTGAACTATGTCAGCTCTTTCATCATTATAGTTTGGTTCAACAATATATCCTAACTTTTCAAGTACTCTACTAGTTAGTACTGCAGTTTTTAAAGCTGAGCTAACTACGCTAGGTGCCATATATAAACCTTGGAGAATTTGCTTATTAATTCCTAGAGATGGTCCTACTTCTCTTCCTTCTCCTGGAAGTGTTAATCTTTCAGCACATAATTCTACTAAATCATGTCTTCCTGCGATATAGGCACCATTAGGAGCAACTCCTCCACCTAAATTTTTAATTAATGACCCAACCATTATATCTGCGCCAACTTCTATTGGTTCAATTGTATTAACAAATTCACAGTAACAATTGTCTATCATTATTATAACATCTTTATTGATATTTTTAATAGTTTTTATTACATTTTTTATTTTTTCTATTGTAATACTTTTTCTTGTAGAATATCCCTTACTTCTTTGTATTTCTATTACTTTTACTTTATTTTCTTTTAAATAGTTTTCTATTTTTTCATAATCAAAGTCATCATCTACTAAGTCTATTTGTTCATACTTAATATTATAACTTTTTAATGAACTAGGATTATCCTTTATTCCTATTACTTCATCTAATGTATCATATGGTTTACCTGTTATACTTAATAATATGTCATTAGGGCGAAGTAATGCAAATAAACATACATTTAATGCATGAGACCCTGAGATAAATTGACTTCTTACTAATGCGTCTTCTGAACCTAGTACTTCTGCAAAAACTTTTTCTATTTTATCTCTACCTAAATCATTATAACCATAACCTGTTGTTTCATTAAAACAACTTTCTGTTATTTCATTTTTTTGGAAAGCATTTAATACTTTCAAACTATTATATTCACATATTTTGTTTATTTTTGTGAACTCTTCTTTACATTCTTCTTCTGAAGTATTTATTAAATTAATTATTTCTTCACTTATACCAAATTCTTTATACATATAATCTCCTCGGTTGTATTATACTACTTATCCATTATATTTTCCACCATCAACTCTAATTATTGCGTCATTTATATAATTTGCTTTTTGTGATGATAGAAATAATACTACATTGGCAATTTCTTCGGGATTAGCAAATCTATTTAATAGTATTTTTCTTTTTTCTTCATTTATTTGATCTAAACTTAAATCTTTATTCATATTTGTTTTTGTCCATCCTGGACAAACGCAATTAACATTTATAAATGGAGCAAATTCACGTGCAAGATTATGTGTAAGACTTATTACTCCTGCTTTAGATGCATCATAATCACAACTTTCAGGATAAAATGTATCAATAGCATTAGTACTACTAATATTAATTATTTTACCTTTCTTTTGGTTAAGCATTACTTTTCCAACATATTTAGAACAAAGGTAAGTGCCTAGTAAATTGACATCTAATACTCTTTTAAATTCTTTTACTGTTTTATCTAGAAGAAGAGAATCTCGTGATACTCCAGCATTATTTACTAAAATATCTATTCCACCATAATAGTCTACTATTTCATTTACCATATTTTCTACTTGTTCATTATCTGATACATCGCATTTTATTACTAGAGCTTCTACATTGTATTCTTTTTCTACTTCTTGTTTTAATCTAAGGGCTTCTTCTTCATGATGACAATAATTAATTACAACATTAGCTCCTGCTTCGGCAAATGCTTTTATGCATGCAGCTCCTATTCCTCTATTACTACCTGTAACTAAAACTACTGTTTTACTCATATTACCAACTTCCTTATCTAAACTTTTTATAACTATTTATGAAGTCTTCTAATTCTTTTTCTGTTTTTATATTAGTTAAAAATGAAATTACTTTTTGATTTTCTATATATATAATTGTAGGAGATACTATATTATCTTTTTTTATATCTATTTTTTTTATTATCTTTTCATAATCAATATTAGTATCTTTATTTAAAACTATATATTTTATTTTATTATCTTTTAATACTTTTTCTGATTTATCGCATTTTTTACAATTTTTAGATTTTATTAATAAAACTACTTTTTCTTCTTTTTTTATGGTTTTTAATATTTTAGATTCATTACCTATAATTTTATTTTTTAATATAAATATTATTGGTATTATGAATATTAAAACAATTAATACATCTAATAAAAATTTATTTCTTAATTTGATAAATTCTTTATCTTTCAAAGTATCACCTAAATTCTTCTATTTTCTTGTTTTTCTTTGTCATTTTTATCTATTATTTCTTGATATTTCTTTTTAGATAAACTAAATATTGGATTGAATTTTCCATCTTTTATGAAATCATCATTTATTTGTTTTAAGTATATTGATCTTTCTATTATTTCTTGTAGTGATAATTTTAATATTGATGGAGTAGTTTTAATAATCTCTAGGCTATTTCTACCTTTTAAATATGAAAATACTGAGTCTATATAATTCTTATCTCTTATAATAGCTTGTGGTAATAAATATTCTTTTCCATAATTAGTTTCTATGTATTCAATTGTTTCTCTTAACTCTTTTTCTTTTTTTCTAAATACTACATCTGTTATTTCTATATTTTTATCTAATAATAATTCAATTATTTTTTCTACTTCTTCTGGTGTTGTGGAAAAACTATTATTATTAGGATTTGTGTTTAATAATTTATCATATATTTTGCTTATACTTTTAATTTCTTCTGGTTCTCTTTTGAACACTTCTCCTTCTGCAGGTATTCCTAATTTTCTACATACGTTTACTGCTTCTTTAAATTGTTCTGGATTTTTTCTAAAGCAATCTATTGATATTTCTACATTTTCTAATTTACAGTAATTAATTATATCATCTATTTCATCGGGTTTTCTCATATATATATGATCCATAATTTCAATATTGTTGTATTTACATTTTTCTAATATATCTTCTAATTCACCTATTGTTCTATGCATCATACTTGGAGTTATTTTAATTTCTTTTTCTTCACAGTATTTTACAATATCTTTGAATTTTGAAAAAGAAGTCTTAAAGTATTCTGGTGCGACTGGTCTATCTTTTAACAATTTTAATATTTCATTTAATTCATATGGATTTTTTAAAAATAATTCTGGTATTATATTAATTTTTTTAGTTTTAATTATTTCTTTTATATTTTGTACTTCTTCTGGTGTTCGATTAAAAGCTAGATCTGTATATGGTATTACTAATGGTTGTTGTTTTAGAATTGTAATTATTCTATCTAAGTTTTTAAAATTACAATTATATACACCACTTGATACTTCTATATGACGTTTTTCACATACGGCAATTATATTTTTTATTTCATTTAAATCTTGTTTAAACATGGTATTTTCTATTTTTATATTATTTTCGTTACAATAATTTATTATTTCTTTTATTTCTTTATAGGTATGATTATAAATACTATCTTCTCTTTTTAATCCTAAACTACAATTTTTAAATATTTCTTCTAATTCATTTTTTGTTCTTTTAAAGTAACAGTCTCTAATTTTAATACCTTTGTCTTTACAATATTTAATTATTTCTTCTATTTCTACAGGAATTCTATTAATCATAGATTCTGTCATAAATATATTATGTTTACTACATACTTTAAGTATTTCATTAATATGTTCTGGATTAATAAAAAGCATATCGATATTTATATTAAAATTGAATCTTTCATATATATTAAATAGTTTTCTTATTTTATTAGAATCAACGGCATATATAATATTAGTTTTTTCTTTAATAGAATCTATTAATTTTTCCATTTTACTCACTGGACAATTAATTATTTCACTATTAAGATTGATATCATTTTTGACAAAAAATTTTATACATTTTTTTAATTCTTTGATAGATTTTGTAAATACTCTATCATTTATTTCTATGTAATTATCTGTACAATATTTTACTATTTCTCGTATTTCATTTGGATTATGTTTAAATATATTTGGAGTTATATTTATATTAAGTTTTGTGCATGTTAAAACTATATTATATAATTCTTCATCATTATATTTACTTAACATTGCAGATAATAATGTTTCTTTTGATAAAAGCATTTCATATCTTTCTACTGATTTTATTCTTTCACTTGGGATTGTTAAAATTAATATGTTTTTATTAATTAATTCTTGTCCATATTTACTAGATAAATAATGAAATATGTCTTTTATACGATCTTCATCTATAGATAATATTTTTATTAATTCTTCTTGATTATAATTATATAAATTATTATTTTTTAATATATTTAAAGTATTATTTATGTTTTTATGATTATAGTATAAAATAGTTGGATTTTTTTCTATTAATTCAGGTGGTATACTTAATCTTTTCAATAAAGATAAAGTTTCTTTTAATTCATTATAATCTAAACTATTTTTTAATTTTAAACGTTGTTGTCTTGATAAAGTTAAATTATACTCTTTTAATATTTTTTTTAATTCAATATCATCAACCATCTAAATCACCCCATAAGGAAATATCATTATCTAATTTTTCGATATATTCAACACCTAATTTATCAATTAAGGCATTAACTTTTCTTTTAAATATGGTTGGAGTATATAAAAACATATATGGACTATTTTCAAAAATATTTATAACATCATCAAATCCTAAAGATGATAAAAATGATATATTATTACTTACATTTTCAATATTTTCTTTTAATTGATAAATAGTATTTTCACCATATATTTCTTTTATTTTTTCTAAGTCGATTTTCATATTTTTCCACCTTAAATATATTTTACTATAAAATCAAAAAAAGTACCATATCTTATGGTACTTTTTTATCTAAAAAATTGATGTCTTTCTTCTTTAGAAAATGATTTTTTTATACTCTTAATTTCTTCTTCTAGAACCTCTTCATTTTCTGATTCATAAAAATCATTATTGTTATCTAATATAAATAATCCACTTTCTTCATTAAATTTATATCTAGGAAATTTTTTTACTTCCCAATCCATTAATAAATAATTATAATATCTTTCATTTATATTATTATATGTACTAGTTATTAATCTTGGTTTTACAGTTTCATGATCTAATTCTATTTTAATTCCTGTTGAATTATATCTTTCTATACAGTCATAACCAAGGTATTGAATACATATATCTTTCAAATTAGTTAAAATTGTTTTTCTTATACATTTATGATTAGAATCTACCACTATTTTTCTACCTATGGATTCAAAAAAGTTGTTATTCTGATAGGCTTTTTTGAAAAAAAGTAATAACTGATATTCAAATGTCTTTAAGTCATCTACTTTGTCTAAATTGTCAATATGGTTATTCAATTTTTTCATTAATAATTCGTAATCATTGTTTTTATTGTAAAAACCTACGTGAAGTTCATTATCTTGTATAAAACTGGTATATGTTAAGAAGTCTTTAGCTAATATACTATGATAATCTGAGTGATTTTTTCCTTCTAAATCAACTAAATTTCCATTTGGGGAAAAGTATCCTATATATGGTCTATTTAAGTTTAATTCATTATCTAGTATTTGTTTATCTTTATATTCTATAGTCATAAATTTCCCCCTGAAATTTAATTATATTTTTTCTACTTTGATATATGCTGTTTCATCATTTAATTCACATGATTCATTTAAAGATATATCTTTTATTAGTTCATCTCCTAACACTTCGTTCATTACATATTCTTTATACATATCTAGCATTTTGTCTAATTTTTCTGAGCCATTATAATATACTTTAATATGATCTGTAATTACAAAGTCAGCTTCTTTACGTAGAGATTGTACTTTACGTACAAATTCACGTGCAAGACCTTCAAGAATTAATTCTTCTGTTAATTCTGTATCTATTACTACAATAGTTTTATTATTAGAAGTTGATGCATATCCTTCTTTTTGTTTAATTGATATAATTGTATTTTCATTATTAAGGACAAAATCAACTCCATCTAATTTAACTGTTAATCCTTCTTCATTTATCTTAATTATTTCTTGTGAAGTTAGTTTAGATAGAATTATTTGTAGGTCTTTTATTTTAGGTCCTAAAGTTTTACCTAATACTTGGAAGTTTGGTTTAACAACATATTCTAAGTATTCAGTCATATCGCTTTTAAACATAACATCTTTTACGTTTAATTCTTCTTTAATTACTGGTAATAAATCTCCTATGATTAATTCATCTGATTTTGGTAATATTAAATTACTAATTGGTTGACGAACTTTTATATTTGCTTCTTCACGAGCAAATCTTCCAAGACTACATACATCTCTTACTAAGTCCATTCTTTCTTCTGTTGCTTCATCTATTAATTCTGTATTTTCTTGTGGATAATCTGCTAAATGAACTGATTCTTCATTAGTTAATTTTTTATAGATTTCTTCTGTTAAGAATGGTGTTAGTGGAGCACATAATTTACATAATGTAGTTAATGCTTCATACATAGTTAAGTAAACTGCTTTTTTAGATTCAGTTAATTCACTATCCCAGAATCTTCTTCTATTGCTTCTAATATACCAATTAGATAAATCGTCATTTAAAAATGGTACTACTAATTTAGCTACTTTATTTAGGTCATATTCAGCAAAAGCAGTATTAACATCTCTTACTAATTTATTTAATTTAGAAATCAACCATCTATCTATTAAATCTCTATCTTTAACTGGGATATTATAATCTCTAGGATCAATATGATCAGCATTGGCATACATTTCAAAGAATGAATATGCGTTTTTAAACGTAGAAATATATTTAGAATAAATTTCTTTTAATCCTTCAACATCGAATTTTAATGGAGTCCATACAGGTGAAGTGTGTAACATATAGAATCTTACTGTATCTGCACCATACTCTTCCATTATTTCAAATGGTGAAATTGCATTACCTCTTGATTTATGCATCTTTTGGCCATATTTATCTAATAGTAAATCATTTACTAAAACATTTTTATATGATGATTTACCCATTACAAACATTGATACTACTAATAATGTATAAAACCAACCACGGGTTTGATCAATTCCTTCAGCTATAAAATCAGCTGGAAATTGGCTTTCAAATAATTCTTTATTTTCAAATGGATAATGGTATTGTGCAAATGGCATAGAACCAGAATCAAACCAGCAGTCCATAACATCTTTTACACGAGTCATTTCTTTTCCACAATGAGGACATTTTATATGTACATCATCAACATATGGTCTATGTAATTCAATTGACTCATCAATGTCTTCAATTGCTTTTTCAACTAATTCTTTACGTGATCCTATCATTTCATTGTATCCACAAGAACATCTCCATAGTGGAATTGGAGTACCCCAATATCTATTTCGTGAGATAGCCCAATCATTCATATTTTCTAACCAGTTTCCAAAGCGTTTTTCTCCAACGTAATCTGGATACCAATTAATTTTTTTATTTTCTTCAATAATTTCTTTTTGTTTAGCAGTTGTTTTAATATATAATGATGGTTTTGAATAATAAACAAGTGGGGTATCACATCTCCAACAATGTGGATAATCGTGATTCATTTTTTGTTTTTTAAACAATTTATCATTTTCTGCTAAGTATTTGATTATTTCAATTTCAAGTTCTGAATCAACTACTAATCGACCTTTCCATGGTCCTTCAGTATAGCATCCATCTTCTCCTACTGGGTTTAACATAGCTAAATCATATTTTAATCCAACTTCATAGTCGTCTTGACCAAATGCAGGAGCAATATGTACGATACCAGTACCATCTTCCATAGTTACATAATTATCACAAGTAACAATGAATTTCTTTTTATTTTCAGGAACACTTAGTATTGGCATTAATTGTTCATATTCTCTATTTTCTAAGTCTTTTCCTTTGTATTCTTCAACTATTTCATAGTCTTCTCCTAATACTTTATCAGCTAGAGCTTTAGCAACAATAAAGTTATATCCTTTAGATAAGCATTTAACATAAGTTTCATCTGGATTAACGCAAAGAGCTACATTAGACATTAATGTCCATGGAGTTGTAGTCCAAACTAAGTAATATGTGTTTTCTTCATCTTGTGCTTTAAATGGAACATATACAGTATTAACTGTAATTTCTTTATATCCTTGTGCTACTTCATGGGAAGCAAGTCCTGTTCCACATCTTGGACACCATGGTACTATTTTTAATCCATCATAGATATATCCTTCATCAAATATTTTCTTTAAAATCCACCATTCTGTTTCAATATAATTATTATCATATGTAACATAAGGGTGTTCCAAATCGATGAATTGTCCCATTTCTTTTGTAAATTTAGTAAAGTATTCTTCATTCTTCCAAACACTTTCACGACACTTTTGATTGAATTCTTTAATACCATATTTTTCAATATCACCTTTGCCAGTAAACTTAAGTTCTTTTTCTACTTGTAATTCTACTGGTAATCCATGAGTGTCCCAACCTACTTTTCTTAATACTTTATATCCTTGCATTGTTTTATATTTACAAACGGTATCTTTAATAAGTTTAGCCATCATATGGTGAATTCCAGGCATACCATTAGCAGTTGCTGGGCCATCATAAAATACAAAGTTTTCTTTTCTATTATTTATACTTTTTTCAAATATTTTTTCTTTATCCCAAAAATCAGCGTATTTTTTTTCTACTTCGTTTAGTTTTCCTTGTTCTAGTTTTTTGAATTCCATATATATTCCTCCTAACTTAATAATACATATCCATAATAAACTATAAATAGTATTAAAAACATAATTCCTTCTTTTTTGCTTATTTTGTAATCATTAAATGAGAACATGAATAGTAATATAGAACTTATTATCATTACCATTAAGTCTATATAACTAAAATTGATTACCCCAATACCTCCAAATATTGTGATTGGTATTCCTATAACCATACCTATATTAAATATATTTGAACCTACAACATTTCCTATTGCAATGTCATATTCACCTTTTCTTGTAGCAGTTATACTTGTGACTAATTCTGGAAGAGATGTGCCTAAAGCTATTATAGTAAGAGAAATTAATCTTTCGGTTACTCCAATAGTTTTTGCAATAAAGCTTGCAGAATCTACAACATAATTACTTCCTAATATGATTCCAATTAACCCAATCAATGTGTATATAATAGATTTTGATAATGAAATGATATTTTCATTTTTATCATCATCTATTTTTTTCCTAGATATAGCAATTAAGTAATATATGAATACTAGAAAGAATAGTAATAATACTACACCATCACTTCTAGTGAAAGTATTGGTAAGTGTTTTATCAAATAGATGATCTGATAATAATACTCCAAAGAGTACTGTTATTAACATGGTAATTGGTAATTCTTTTTTTACTGTGTTATTTTTTACATTTAGGGAATGAAATAAAGCACTTATTCCTAATATTAATAATATATTTAATATATTACTACCTATAACATTACCTAATACGATGTCACCATTACCAGATATTATTGATTTTACACTTACGGCAAATTCTGGGGCACTAGTACCAAATGCTACTATAGTAAGTCCTATTAATATTTTAGAGACTTTAAAATTTCCTGCAATACCACTAGCACCATCTACAAATAAATCTGCACCTTTTATTAATATCACAAAACCTAGTATTAATAGAAGTATATTTAATATCATGTTATCACCCTTTTTAAATAGTATGTTAGATAAAAATAAAAAGAACTTCATCCATAAGGACGAAGTTCTCGTGGTACCACCTTAATTTGTAAGTAAAACTTACCTCTATACTATAACGCGTAACCGTATTTATCTTATCCATAAATCGCAACTTGAAAGTGATTTGAATACTCCTTCATTACCTGTTTTCACCTCACACAGGCTCTCTACAAAATTCAAAATATTCCGTCTTTCGCACATGCTTTCAAGTGATAATATATCATATTTTATAAATTAATACAATAACTATTTTAATTAAAAGAGATTTTACAATGAAATATATTTAATGTTTTTTTAATTAAAAATAAAAAAGAGAATTAATTCTCTTCTAATTCTAATATTTCTATTTCATCTACTACAGCTTGTTGTTGAGCCATAATAGCTTTTAATTTCTTTTTAAATATTCTCATATTTCTTTCTAATAAATCAGATTGATTTTCTATTTTTTCTGCTCTTAATAATGCTTCATTTACTATTCTTGATGCATTATGTTTAGCATCATTTATAATCATGAGAGACTCTTCTCTAGCCATTTTTTTAATATTATCGCTAGTCTCTTCAGCCTTCATGATAGAACTTTTTAAGGTATTTTCCATTTCTTTATAACTTTGTAATTCTTTTTTTAAAGATTCAATTTCAGCATTTTGTTTTCTTACTCTTATAATAATACCTTCTGTTTCTTTGATAACATCACTAACAAACTGATTTACTTCACTGCGATTATATCCATTAGCTTCATAACTAAATTTTTCCATATAATCACCTCAAATGAGTTATTTTATTTTAAAAGAAATCTTCTTCATCATCTTTTTCTTTTTTTCCTCTAGTTGTTTTTTCTTTATTTTCTTCACTAATAGATCCTTCTACATTTACATTATTAGGTGTACATAAGAAAATTCCACCACCTAATTTTTGTAGATCTCCACCAATTGCGTAAATTGTTCCATATAGAAAATCTACTATTCTTTTAGCTTGGTCTGGAGTTACTCTTTTTAGATTAACAACTACAGCACTTCTATTTTTTAAGTAATCTGCAATTTGTTGACTTTCTGAATATGCGCGTGGTTCTAATAACATCATTTTAGAACCAGCAATTCCGTTTTGATCAGCATAATCTTCTTTTGAAGTTGTATAATATGCATCTTCTCCATTTGTTTCTACATTATCATTATCTCCACCAAATAATCCTTTTAATTTATCTTTCATATTAATCCTCCATATTATTATCAATATTCTTACATTTTATTTTAACACATATTTAAAAAAGACAAAAGTAATTGAATACTACTTTACAGTTTATTATACATTTGATTATTGTTAATTACTTGTACTCCTGTTTGTGTTTCTGGTTGTATTTGCTGTTGTACTATATTACTTTGTACAGGTTGCTTAAAAAAGTTTGATGTTGTATTAGCTTGTTGCATCATAATGGTACTAACATCATCAGCTGCAGGTTTTATATTATTATTTACTTCTTCTTTATTTTCATCCCTATACCAAACATCAACTAAATCAACATTGTTTGAAAGTGGTCTTGGATTTGGCAAATCCATATACATAACAGTAGGTACTTTAAATGCACTTCCAAATGCAATACAATTTCCTGGTTTTAAGTTTTTCAACTCTAGTACTACTTCACTTGATATATTTGGAACCATTTCTTTTATGTATTGTAAATCGACTGGATGAACAGTTCTTAGTATTATAAAGTTAGCACATTGTGATACACATGTATCTGATAATTCACTTGGTCTTTGAGTTATAAGTCCTAAAAAGACTCCATATTTTCTTCCTTCTTTAGCAATTCGTTCAAATATATTGTATCCAATTAATTCTATATCTATATCGTGTTGTACATATCTATGTGCTTCTTCAATAACTATATGATATGCATGGTTTCCTCTTGGTTTAGTAACACTTGCTTTGTTGAATAACATTCTAGAAAGTATTTTAGTTATTACTTTGGCTATTCTATCATCAACATAATTTATATTAAAATTAATTATTTGAGCTTTTGCATTAGTATCTTTGACTGTTATTAATCTATTAATATATTCGTCTCTATCAATAAAATCAGGATATGTAAAGTATTCTCTATTATCACCTGTTGCTAATGTATGAAGTCTAACACTCATAATATTAGCTGTATCAAATACTTTATTGCTCTTTAAAATACCTTCACTAATAAGAGCAAAATCCATAGCAAGTTCTAGATCATTTAATGAATAGAATTTGTTTAATTCTTCAGTTGGTATTTCTAAGTTTTCTTCTAATATGTAGGCTCTTACAAATTCTACAACTAGTTCCATTTCTTGCATCTTACCAGTTTTGTCTATATATAAGCATTGTTTAAATGTTCTTGTATATCCTGGTTGAACTATTTGAGTTTCTAAGTTTAATGTTGGAGTATTAAATTTAGTTAATACACCTACTACTTGATCTCTAATTTTTGTGGATTCAGCACCACTTAATAGTATATCTTGAAGGGCTCTTGCGATAATATCATTTTTTCTTTTTATTACATTTTCACTATTTCCTGTAAGTATTGGTACCAGTTTTAAAGCTTTTTCAATAATTGGTAATTGTGTAGGACTAGTAGCATCTAGTAAAAGTGCTAAGTCATCTACGTCTAATAACCATACTGGTATTCTTAATATTTCTGTATCTGGATCAATTATGTTTGTTGTGTATGTTTTATAGTTTAGTCTTGGATTTATATCATGTAATTTAGAAAAAGCATGTGTATATTCTCCATAAGCATCAAAGAAAAACATACTACAATTTACTGGTGGTTTATTAGTTTTTGTAAATAATTTTTGAAGTATAGAAGCTACCCCACTACTTTTACCACTTCCAGTATTACCTATAATTGAAAAATGACTGCTAAAAAAATCATTTATATTTACATTTATTTTATATCCTTGATATACGTTACTTACACCAAAATTAGTATAACCTAAACTTAATTCTTGTTTACCATATAATAATTCTAATTCATCAGTTCTTATAATTCTTACATTCGATTTAAAGGATGGCTTTATACTAGTTCCTGGGGTGAATTGATTGTCTTTTATTTCACCTACTATATTAGCTGTCATTGTTGTTTGATTTGTATTTACTATTTCAGCAACTACTTTTCGATTACTACCGTCTTCAAAAATAATGTGTAAATTAACAAGATTAGGTTGATTGTTAATATCTATACTTAATTTTATTATTACACTATTATCAATAATTTCTTCTATTTTTCCTAGCATAGCCTTCACCCTTTATTCTACTATATATAAGTATATCAAAAAAAATATAAAAAAAAAAGTTAATTTATAACTTTTTATATTATTTTATATAGATAACTCCACTAGCATTATCTCTACCTTTAAAAGGGACAATATAGTTAGCTGTAAATTTTCTTTTTAGGCTTAGTGGTACTTTTAGATTTTGATCTACATTTACTGCTTCATTTATTATAGATGATAATAATTCTTCTTTAGGAGTTTTTCTTATTAATGTTTTTATCTTTGCATCAGTAATAATATCAGTTACTCCATCTGTTAATAAAAATATCATATCATAATCATTGTTTATTACTGTAGTAGATATTTTACATAATTCATTACATATACCAATACAAGCAGTTATTACATTATTATTTGAAAAAAATCTTAAATAATCTTTTTTTACTCCTCCATATTTATGATACATCCATACATCTGAATCATCTTCTGTTACTTGGATTAATTTTTTTTCTTTATAAATATAACATCTTGAATCACCTACATTAAATATAAGTGTATTAGTTTTATTAACTAAGGCTAAAGTTAATGTAGTACCTAGTTTATCTTGACCATATTTTTTTATTAAATTAGTATTTAGTGTTTTTATATATTTATTTAATAAATTTATAACTTTATTATTATCATTTAATGTTTTTAAATCTTTACCTATAAACCATTTATGTAAATACATAGTAACATAGTTAGAGGCTACTTCACCTTTTTCTTTTCCTCCCATTCCATCAGCTACTATTAATAGTTTTATATTTTTATTTTTAGGATGGTTTATTGATAATACTGCATCTTCATTCTTATCTCTAATTCTACCTATATCTGTTTTTGAATCAAGTATTTCCATTTTTTCACTTCTTTCTAAAATATACAACTATAATATTTCCAAGCAATTATTCTAAGTACCGCTTTATCAATAACTTCTTCTTTTATTTTTCCTTCTTTATATGATTTTAATACTTCTTCATACATATTTGAAAAATCACTGGTTATTATCATATCATTTCCACTTGAAATTGCAAGAGTAGCCGCCTCATTATTTTCCACATAATTTTTAACTGCATCCATAGCTAAATCATCTGTCATTATAATACCAGTAAAACCTAGTGTATTTCTTAATTCATCATGAACTTTTGAACTTAATGACGCAGGATAATCTGGATCTATTGAATTAACAATATTATGAGACACTAAAATACTAGGTACTTTAGCTTCTATGCCTTTCTTAAATGGTAAATAATCATTTTCTTTTATGCTTTCATAACTTCTATTATCAATTGCGATACCTGTATGAGTATCTTTATTATTTCCATATCCTGGAAAATGTTTTAAACATGAATTAATATTATTTTCATTTGCATATTCTACCATTTTTTTAATTAATTGACTTGTTTCTATAGCATCTTTTCCAAATGTACGATTATAAATGAAGTCATTAGGATCTATAGAAACATCAGCTACTGGAGCTAAATTAAGATTAATCCCTATACTTTTTAATAGATTGGCTTTTTCGGTTTCAGTTTCTTTTAATAAACTTTCTCCACCAGTTTCATAATAATATTTAGGTGATAAAAATTTTTCATTTCTATATTCTTTAAATCTACTTATTCTAGTAACATATCCACCTTCTTCATCTACGGCTAGTATAAGTGGATATTTACTTATCTTATTAGCTTTTTGTAATTCTTCTTTTATTGATTCTTTAGTATGATTTTCAAAGTCTTTAGCAAATAATAAATATCCACCTGGTGGTGTTTCACTATATTTGTTTATGTAGTATTGATCATAGGCTACTATAAATAATTGAGCTATTTTTTCTTCTATAGTCATTTTATTGACTAATTCAGTTGCTTCTTTATAATAATCTTTAAAAATAGATTTTTTTATTTCTTTGTCTTTTAATAATTCTTCTTTTTTTATTTTTTCTTCTTTATTTTTTTTAGGTAGATTACATCCACTTATAAAGATTATACAAATAAGTAGGAGTATAAATAGTCTTTGTATTTTCATAAACTCACCTACTCATTATTTTTTTAAATTCATTAGGAACAGCTGTTTCAAATAGTATTTCTTTTTTTATTTCTGGATAATATATTTTTAGTCTATTAGCATGAAGATATAGTCTATTTTCATTATCTTTTTCTCCATATTTTTTATCTCCTACTATTGGATGTTTTAAAGTACTAAAAGCTACTCTTATTTGATTTTTTCTTCCTGTTTCTATGTTTATATTTAGCATAGAGTAATTATTATTTTCTTTAATTACTTTATAGTGAGTAATTGATTCTTTACCATCTTTAGAAACATATACTAAGTTAGTATTTGTCTCTTTTAAATGTTGAATAATTGTATCTTGTTTGTTTTTTAATACTCCATGAACAACTGCGACATATTCTCTTAATGATACAAATTCATTCCAATTTTCTTGGAGTTTATTTTTTGTTTTTTCGTCTTTTGCAAGTAATACTATTCCACTTGTATCTTTATCTAATCTATGAACTATAAATACTTTAGAGTATTTATCTTTACTTATCAAGTATTCTCTTACTATATGATATAGTGTTTTTTCTTTTTCTTTGTTTGTAGCGATTGTGAGTAATCCACTTGGTTTATTAACTACAATAATATGTTCATCTTCAAATAAAATATCAAATGGTAATGTCTTTTTATTCTTATTATCTGTATCTATTACTATATTCATGCCTGGTAACAATTTGTAGTCAAATTGTGTAACTTTACTATTATTTACATAAATTGAGCCATGAGTTAAATACTGTTTTACACGACGTTTTGGCATATCTAAATTATTGTATAAATACTCTAGTAATTTATCTTCTTTAGTAACAATTAGTTTCATGGTATCACTCCCCATATAAAGATTATACAATAAAAATTAAAAAACTCAGAATTATTTACACTCTGAGTTACACTATTTTACATTTTAATATTTTTTCTACGCCTTTATCGTTGTTTGAAGATGTTTTTTTAATATTTTTTAAATTAAGTTTTTCAATAGAATTTTCTACTATATAGGTATTACTAATATTATTTAATATTGTTATATCGCTTTCATTACCTATTATAGAAAGTATTTCGTTGTTTTTAATATTGTTTTCTTTTAATATTTCTAATAAACCTATATACGTGTTACATTTATTAGAAATAATCTCCAAATATTGTTTATTATTTTTTTCTAGTATAGATAAATTACATTTTAAATTTTTTATTATTTTTTCTTTTATATCTTCTATTTCTATTTTATATATATTTTTATTTAATGTTTCATTATAATTTGTTAGTATTGTATCTTCTGTATAGTAATATATTTTATATTTTTTAAAACTATTCTATATTTTTTTTACATCTATTTTGGCTATTTTTTGTTTATAAATACATTTGTCTTTTAATACATCATAAATATAACTTCCATTTAGAGAAATTATATAATCTACAAATGGGAAATCTTTATTATAATCTAATATTTCTTTATATAGTCCATTAGTAGAAATAGTAAATAAAACTTTTTCGTTTCTTATTCTGTCTATTTCTAACATAGTAGACATATCAATTGCTTCTTCTTTATTTATAAGTGTATTATAAAAACTACTTACTACCATCTTTATCATTTATATTCCCCCTAAAATGATCTGATACAGAACAAATAATTAATACTATTATAGGTAGCGATATTGAATATCCAGCTATTATATCACTTGGATAATGTACTCCTAAATATATTCTGCTTATACCTATTCCTAATATTAATAATACTAGAAGTAATATGAGTATTGTTTTTATTATTTTATTTTTAATTTTTGTATAAACTAAATATATTAAAAAACCATATAAGGCAATACTAATCATGGCATGTCCAGATGGATAAGAAAATCCTTTTTCTTTTATTAATGTAATGTGATTTGGTCTTATTCTTCTTATTGTGTGTTTTAATAATTGATTAGTAGAAACTGTCAATAATATTGTCATAATCAGTTTGTATATGTCTTCTTTTTCTAAAAATATTAGTAAAATAAATATTAATATTATAACTATTAAAGGATTTCCAAATTTAGATATTATTTTAAAAATATTATTTAAAGTACTATTTTGATATTTAAAAATATAATTATATATATTATCATCAAATATCTTCATGTTATTATTAATCATTAATACAGTAATTATTAAAAATAATAATAAGAAGGTAATTGAAATTATATACCTTTTTTTCATTCTTACACCTACTTATTTAGAGATTCTCTTATTTCTTTCTTATATACTTCTACCCCTTCTTGATTAAATGGATTTACTTTAAAAAGCAATCCACTAAATGATGCGGATAACATGAAGAAATAAATTAGTTCAGATATATTATTTATATTTAAATCATCTAATTCTATTTCTATACATGGTGTATTTCCCATAAAATGAGCTTTCATTACTGAATCTTCTACAATATTATTAATTGTATGTAAATTTTCTTTATTGTATTCGATAAAATGAGAAGAGTTTTTTACTTTTATAAATGTTTCAAACATTATTTTATTTCCTTCTTGAACAAATTGACCTAGTGAATGTAAATCTCTTGTATGAAGCATAGATATAGGTAATATTCCAACTCCATTTTTGCCTTCTGTTTCACCAAATAATTGTTTTAACCATTCTGTGAAATAAATTAAACTTTCCTCATATACGCAAAAGTTTTCTACTATTTTCTTATTATCAAATAATAATTTTCTAATAACTGCATATTCATATGCTTTATCAATAAATCTTTTACCATCGTAATAACTGTCTACAATATCTTTTATATTATAATTTAGAGCTAATGGTAATAAATGAGCAGGTGTTATAAATGAATATCTTCCACCTATATCATTAGGTATTTCAAATGACTTATATCCTTCATCATTTGCTTCTTTTCTTAAATTTCCTTTTTCTTTATCTGTAGTAATAATAATTCTTTTTTTAATTTCTTCTTCACTATATTTTCTTTTTAGTAAATCTTTTAATAATTTGTAAGTAATATTTGTTTCTAAAGTATTTCCACTTTTACTGATAACATTGATACAGTAATTTTTATCTTTTAAATAATCATATAATTCATCTAAATATTTACTAGAAAGAGTTGTCCCGGTATAAATAACTTCAAAAGATTCATCATTAAAATATTTTTGAAATATTTTGTGGAAAGAGAAACTACCTAAGTAAGATCCTCCTATTCCAATAACCACTAATAATTCAAAGTTTGTTTTAATATAGCTAGCTGTTTTTTCTATATCAGTGATAATATTTTTATCTATTTCATTTTTCCAACCAATCATATCATATGAATTTAGTTTATTAATATATTCATCTTTTTTACTATATAATTCGTTGTATTTTTTTTCATCTAGAAAAGGTTTTACATAAGTATTAAAATCAAATTTAATCATTATTTCACCATCCTTAGATTCATTATAACATAAAAAGAAGACTTAGTCTCCTTTTCCATGAAATATAATTGCTTCATATAAAATATCAACTAAATGTAGAGTTGGTTCTATTTTATATTTATCCATTATTTTACTAAAAACATCTATGGTATTTTCCATATCTATATATGGGTATATTAATTCTTTTTTATTAGAAAAATCTTTTAAATATTTTGGTGTGTATTCTTCTTCCATTATTAGTATTGGATAGTCTTCTACCCATCTTTTAAATTTTTCAATTATAAAATAAATATTATCTACATAAGTAAACATATTCTTATCATAACTAATCATATTTTTTATATCTTCATTTTCTATTAGTTCATCTTTTACTCGATAATCAAATCTATCTAGTAATTTTAACCCTTCTAGTTTTAAAGCACTTATTTGAGTAATAAATCCTTTATTTGGATCACTATGAGTTGGAATTATTTCTACTATAATATATTTATCTTTATATAAGTTCATAAAATCACCTAGGTGTATTATAACACAAATAATTTTATTAAAAAATAAAAAAGTCCTTGATAGACATTCTATCAGGTTCTTTTTTATTTATAAATAGTTATTATTATTTTATGTTTTGTTTTATCATTTTTTAATGGAATTTTATTATTTTCGATTTCTTTACCATCAAAAGTACATTTTTGTTTAATCCCTTTTTTAACTTCAATTTTATATTCTGTATCTTTATAATGATAAACTGCTTTAAATGAATCCCATGATGTTGGGATTTTAGGATTAATTAGTAAGTTATTACCATTTCTTGTGATACCTAAAATATATTCAATACCAACTCGATAAAACCAACTAGCTGATCCTGTATACCATGTCCATCCACCACGTCCTATAAATTCTTCATTAGTATAAATATCTTCTGCGATGACATATGGTTCTACTTTATATTTTAAAACATCTTTTTCTTTTAATGTCCTATTAATTGGATTTATCATTTGATAATAACTATATGCTTTATCATATAATCCTTTTTTTATTAAGGCCATTAAATACCATGAAACTGCATGGTTATTTTGTCCACCATTTTCTTTGACACCTTTTGGATAATTCATAATATAGCCTGGATTATTTAATGATTTAGAGAATGCTGGGTTAAGTAATTTAATAATTTTATTAGTATTGTCTACTAACTCATTTTCTACTGATGCGATTACTTTTTCTTGTCTATCTTTTGGAGCAACTTCACTCAAAATAGAAAAACTTTGTGATATTAAATCTATTTTACATTCACTATTTTCACTACTTCCTAGTGGATCTTTATTATCAAAGAAAGCTCTTAAATAATGATTTCCATCCCATGTTTTATTATTTAAATTCTCTTTTAATTTAGTATTAAATTCAATATACTCTGATATGTTAAAGTTTTTGTCATATTTTTCAATAACTTTAGTAAAATTATCAATAATATTGCATAAGAAGAAGCCTAGCCAAACACTTTCCCCTTTACCTTTAATACCTACTCTATTCATTCCTTCATTCCAGTCACCGCCACCCATTAAAGGTATTTTATGAGAGCCTAAAGATTTCATAGATAATTGTAGGGATTTAATACAGTGTTTTAAAAGTGTATCTT
Source organism: Bacilli bacterium (assembly GCA_017460175.1). Taxonomy (GTDB): domain Bacteria; phylum Bacillota_I; class Bacilli_A; order RF39; family UBA660; genus UBA3789. Next base: position 43,610 of record JAFUBO010000001.1, on the reverse strand, counting down.
TCTTATCAGAATAATTAAATATTATACCTTTTTCTTTTTCATAATCACTTAATGTATCTCCTATTATATAAGGGATTTTTTCATCTAAAATATCATAGTCTTCTGTTATGTTTAAATAATGAATAGTGGCATAAACTAACCATAAATGATCATCTTTATATCTACTTCTTAAACCAAAGTGATTTTTCTCGTGCCACCAGTGAAGAACATCACCTTCTATAAATTGATGAGAAGCATTCATAAGTATTTGTTTTTTAGTAAATTCTTTATCTACTAAGCAAATATTCATAGCATCTTGAAGTTGATCACGATAGCTAAATGCGCCACTTACTTGGTAAAATCCTGCTTTAGCTAATATTCTAGATGAAATTGTTTGGTATAAGTACCAACCGTTAATAACATAATTAAAACTATCATCGGGTGTATCTACTTCAATAGTAGATAATTTATTATTCCAATAATTATACACATCATTTAATTCTTTATGACAATTATTAATATTTGTATATTTTTTTATTAATTCAATATTTTCTTCATCACTTAAACTACATCCTAAAATAAATACTAACTCTTTTTCTTCATTAGCTTTTAGATCTATATCAAAACTAATGTTTTTTATTAACATTTTTTTGTATTCACAAGAAGTAATTTTTTCAGATGAAGACATAAAAACATTTACATCACTATAATTACTACTATAGACATTACGTAATTTTAAATAATTATCTTGATCTATAAATTCTGATAATATATGTCTAGTAGTTTTTTCTTCAAAGTTACCAAATGTTGGGTTAATAAAGTATTCTATTTTTACTTTATTATTCTCTTTTAATTTATTTTTTAATTTTAATAAATAAATTTTTACATTATCTTCTTTAGCTACAAACTCTGTAATTTCATGATTTAAGTTATTTGTTTCACTTTCTAAAATACTATATCCAAATCCATGAGTACATTTTTCTGGATCAAATATTTTATTGTTAAATTTAAATCCTTCACTTTTATCATTTGTTACTATTTCATTAGTCCATGAAGATATTTTAAATTCAGATGAATTATATGCATAAGTATATCCACATCCATTATTAGTAATAATAGTACCAAATGTCTTATTAGCTATAACATTACTCCATGGAACTGGTGTTTCTTTATTATAAATTACATATTCACGTCCATTATTTTTAAATCCTCCAAAACTATTATTAAAACTTAATTTTTCTTTATTATCTAATTTAATATTTTCTTCTTTATTATATTTAGGATAATCACTAACAGTATTTTTTCTTTTTAAATCATCTACTGCTTCTTTTAAACTAATATGATTATCTATAACAAATCTTAGTCTTGGAACTACATTTAAAAGATTTCTGTCTTCTCGTGTAATGTTCTTACTGTCAATTACTACTACATTACCTGGTGTATGATAAAAACTATTTAGTGTATAAATTCTATATAATTCATCATCTATTTGTTTTTTTATAGTTTCTTTATACTCACCTATTTCACTATTTATGATGATAATATCTACATATATTGATTTAAACTTATAATATTCAAAGGCCTTTAATATCTTTTTAATAAAATTCATGTCACTAATATCTTTTATTTCCACAGTTATAATTGGCCTATCTCCACTAATACCAAATTTCCATAATCCTGTTTGTGGCAAGGCATTTCTTCTTAAGAAATCCATTCTTTCTTCTGTTATAGATAGTTTTGTTGTTTGATATAAGTAATTTAGCATAGTATTATAAGTTTGCATATCTTGTCCAGTTATATTCATATTTTTCATATATATTGTATTCATTAAGGTAGATATTTCAAAAGTTTTTTCTAAATTATAAGTATTATTATAATAATTAATAATTTCATTTATTTGTTCTCTATTTCTACCAAAACCTACTATTAAGTATATAGAAGTTTTTGAATTTGCTTTTACTAATACTTTATTTCTAAGAGATAATACTGGATCTAAATTATCTCCAGCATAATTAGATAATTTTTTAGTAAGTAAAGAAGCAGTAGCTAGTGTATTACATCTACCAATAAAATTACTTCTTTCTGTTTCATAACTATATTCTTCTATCGGTTCATCTATTACTAACTTAGTTACCATATAACTATTTATATTAGAATCTCCTCTAGTTTTTCTTTTTGCTATTAAACTAGTATTATTTTTATCATATTCTGTTTTAATAAACATATTATTAAATACTTTATGAGAAATATCTTCCATATTTTCTGATAAGATTGGTTCTGTGTAACTAGTTAATTCTAATTCTTTATCTACATCAGATTCATTTTTAAAAGTAATTTTTCTTATTTCTGCATTGTGATCTTTGCATACAACAATTTCTGTTTTAGTAGAAATCATATCATCTCTTCTTAGGTATTTAATTTTATCTGCAGCAAAGACTACTTCATATTTATCAGGTTTTATATTAATTGGTGCATATGTATTACTCCAAATATAATTAGTATTAGTATCTCTAACGAATAGAAATATTCCATATTCTTGGTTTGTTACTTTTCGATATCTATTTAATTGTAGTGTCCTATATCTTGAGAAAGAGTTTCCTCTATCATTCATTAATAGACAATACTTTTTGTTAGACAATACTGATACTTCTGGCAAACATGAAATAGAATCAAAGAATCTTATGTTATTTTCAATTACTTCTTTTTTGTAATTATATTTTTTATACTTAGCTATTTTCATATCTATACTAGATTTATTATAAACTTTTTCTTTTAATAATATTTCATAGGCATGGATATTATTATTAGAATAAAAATAATCTTTGATAATATCGTTTTTTAAATAATTAGTTAATCCTAATAATATCATTCCCTCATGATGAGCATAATATGTTTTTACAACTTCTTTATTATCATAGTCATATTGATCATATAATCCATATATAGATTCCATATCTAATTCTTTAATTTTTTTTATGTTTTCGTATACATCTTCTGGGAATGATTCCATTACCATAATTGATAAATATGGGGATATAACTATTCTATTTTCTGAGTCATTATAAATACCCCATGGTAATTTGTGATCAATTTTATTTATATAATCTTTTTGACAAAAAACAGAAAAATTATATATTTCATTTAATAATGTATTAGGATAGTTTTTTATAAATAAGAATGGCATACAGTATTCGAATGAAGTAGTATTACATGATATTAATCCTTTATGTTTTTTATAAGTTGGTAATGATTTATCAAGGCTAAACCAATGTTTACTATTTACTTCTTTTAAAGCTATAGCTATATAACTTGTTAAAATTGATGGAGATGCAAAGTTATTATAATTATGAAGTGATAAACATCCTTCATCTTCATCATAACCAATACTAAATGTATCATTCTTAGTATATAGTTTTTTGAAATCGGTATTTTTTATTAATTTATCACATAGTTTTACTTCTTTTTCTTCTTTATTGGAATTTAAAAATTCTCTTACAACTATTAATGAAGCAACTAAGTTAGTTGATTCTACTGTTGAGATAAAATTAGGTTTTAATACTTTTTTTGTTTTAATATCATACCAGTTATATAAATGACCATGCCATTTAGGTAATGAGTCTATTGAATTCAATATATTTTTTAATTGTTTTATTGCTTCTTCTTTATCAATGAATTCTAATTCACAGGCACTAATAATAGTTGTTAGTGAATACCCTATTGCGGTAGGAGAAGTTTTTATATCTAATTTTTCTTCTCTATTTTCTTGGTAATTGTAAGGAATCAAATAATTATATTCTTTTTTTAGATTATCTTTAAAATATTCCCATGTTTTATATGCAAGGTTTTTAATCTCTTCTATTTTTTTATCATCTAATTCAGTTTTTTTATAATCTATATCTCTACTTATTAAATATAGTAGTATTGGTGTAATTAAAAAGATAAAAGAAGGAATTAATGCAAGATAATTTTTTTTGAAATAAGCAATAAATATGAATGCTACAGAAATTAATATATTAAACCAAGATGTATAAATATAATTTTTAAGATTACTATTTGATTGTTTATCTGCATCTTTTGAAGTTATCCAATTTAATAAGTTTTTATGAGATGTTAATAATCTATATAAAGATCTAGTGAAAGCATCCATATATAATTTTGTATAATATGGAATAGTTCCAAAAGTAATAAATGTTTGAATAAGTAAACTTTTAAATTCAAAATATATATTTTTATAATGTTTTTCTTTTCTACTAAAAATTATAGAAATAACTATTTCTAATACTACAAAAGTTAACCAAAAGATAGATTTTTTTAAACTGTTAGTAAAACTTAGTATTAAAATAAGTAATAACATAGGATTTAAAAACATTTTAATAATATTATTTAATATTTTGTATTTTCCTAATATATTAATAGGATTTTTTACTTTTTTATTATTTTTATTTTTAATTTTATTTCTTAACCATCCAATTATTTGAGTATTTTTTCTAGCTAATCTATATTGTCTTATAGCATTAGTTAAAAATTTAGATGGAAATTCATCTATTAATTCGATATCTGAAACATAACCACATCTTAAATAATTACTTGCTAACAAATCATATGATAAAACTAAGTTTTCTGGAATTGTATCACTAAGAACTTTATTAAATACTTTTAGATCATAAATACCTTTTCCTTCAAAACTTCCTTCTTCAAATAAATCTTGGTAAACATTAGGTGCAATATCAAAGCTTTTAATACCTGCGAATATTTGACTGTATAAACTTCTATTTGTAGTCTCTATATCAACGCTAATTCGTGGTTGCATAATGGCATATCCTTTTATTACTTTTATTTTATCTTTATTTAGTATTGGTTTATTTAAAGGATGAGCCATAGTTCCTATTAAATTAAGTATTGAATTTAATACTAGTTTAGTATTTGTGTCTAAAGTAATTATATATTTAATATCTAGATTAGTATCTTTAAGTGTATTGGCATTAAAGTATTTCTTTTCATTTACTTTTTCTCCAAGTAATATTTTGTTAAATTGTAATAAAGCACCATATTTTCTTCCATAACCTAAAAATTTATTTTCACATTCATTCCATACTCTTTTACGATATACAAAGTAAAATAAATCTTTTTTATATTTTTTATTTAATTTATCAGCATATTCTTTTCCATATTCACATAATTTGTTGTCATAATTCATTATTTCATTATCTTCACTTTTTGGATCACCTAATAATGTGAAATATAAATTATCGGATTTATTTATAATATAAAAAGTTTCTAAATTATCAAATATTTCTTTTATCTTTTTAGTATTTGAAATGATTGTTGGGATAACTATCATTGTTTTTGATTCTTCTGGTATACCTTTTGAATAATCTAATTTAGGTATTACATTTGTTGGGGTAATATTATTACTTATTTCATTTACTATTTGAATTATTAATTGACTTATTGGAATTAGAATAATAATAAATCCTAGTATTTTATATTTTATAAAATAATTAGTTAAAAACATTGTAAATATTAATGATATTAATAATATTAATAATATGTATGTTAATACTTTAAAAGTATTATTCTTTTTATTATATAATTTAAATCCAATATGTTCTTTTGAATCATATATTTTTTCTAGATAGTTATATTCATTTTTATGATGTTTTTTTGCTTCTTTTACTAATCTATGACGATACAATTGTTTAGAATCAGTAGTCATATTTTTATAAATTGGATCCATCAATAGAATTTTTTCACTTTTTGATACTTTTTCATATAATTCTTCTAAAGAGTATTTTGATAAGTCTTTCAACTTAGTAAATATATTAGATACTAATAAAGTATTATCTATTTTTCTTTGATATTCTTCATTTATTAAATCTTTTAAACTAATATTTCTTTTTTCAAGAAATTCATTTAATTCTTTAAATAATTCATTACTGCCTTCACCTATTTTGTTTAAATTACTGTTAATCTCAAAAATATAATTAGGATTTTTTAAAGCATTAAATTCTTTATCTAAAAAATCATTTAATTTAATTCTCTTATTATTTATAATATCTCTTACTTTATCTTTATTAATTAATTTTTTATATTCTTCTTTATATAACTTATTTAAAGAATCAGTATAAATAAAAACTAATGTAGGAAAAATTATTGATAGTTCTTTATATGTGAATGTAGTATTAGTTTCTTTTTGATACTTTTTTAATTCTTCGACTAGGTATTTGAAATCTATATTGTAGTCTTTATTATTTACAATATTTTTTAAAAAATAATAATTCTTTTTAATTAATTTATAATTATTTTTTAAATAAACTTTAGAATTTAAAATATTATTTTTATGTTCAACTAATAAATAATAGTTATCAATTAACCATTCATTTGTGTTTTCTACATATTCATGATTTTTAGTTTTATTAACTAAAAAATTATAGTATCTTGTGATTTCTTTAAAGTCATTAAAAAATTTTCTAATTATAGTTTTCATAAGCTAGTCTCCTTATTAAAAGTATATCATAATTTATAATTTATAACTATAATTAGGCATAAAAAAACTCGAATAACTTCGAGCTATTTTTATAATGGCGGAGTAGGAGAGATTTGAACTCTCGCAGCAGTTGCCCGCTCTACACCCTTAGCAGGGGCGCCTCTTCAGCCTCTTGAGTACTACTCCAAATGCGTCCGCATATATATTATTACACAACTAATGATTTATTGTCAAGAAAATAAAAACACCAAATGGTGTCTTAATTCAAATTGGTGACGAGTACGGAATTCGAATCCGTGAATGCTGCCGTGAAAGGGCAGTGTGTTAAGCCGCTTCACCAACTCGCCAAATTAAAATGGCGCCCCAACTAGGACTTGAACCTAGGACCCCTTGATTAACAGTCAAGTGCTCTAACCAACTGAGCTATTGAGGCATTTCATGGTGGACCTGACAGGACTTGAACCTGTGACCCCACGCTTATCAAGCGTGTGCTCTAACCAACTGAGCTACAGGTCCATTTCATTCGTACTTCATTAGTTTACTATAATATTATGTTTTTTGCAAGAAGAAAATGTAATTTTGTGCATTTTTTTCTGTAGCAATAATAGAATACTATAAAAATTTGAATATAGTCAAGATTTTTTTTAGAAAAATACTTGTAAATATTAAAAATTTACGTTAAAATATATTTGCAACTTGGAAATGGGCTGTTAGCTCAGTTGGTAGAGCAACTGACTCTTAATCAGTGGGTCTAGGGTTCGAATCCCTAACAGCCCACCATTTTATAAATATTAAACTTGCTTTGGCAAGTTTTTTTGTGTAAAAAAAAGAAAACTATCTAAGTTTTCCTTTCATTCCTTTTACTCCATTGTTTGCAGCAAAACCAGCTAAAATATTTGATTCAAATGAATGTGTTTTACTAATACGTCTTTTATAATCTTTAATTCCAATTTGAATCATATCATCTAACACTTGAGTGAAGTTGATATCTTTAGCATCCCATAGATAGAAAGCTAAACTTCCTGGAATTGAATTAATTTCATTAATATATACTTTTTTAGTTTTTTCATCTACTAAGAAATCAATTCTAGAGTTACCAGATGAGCCTAATGCTTTAAATGCTTTCATAGCTATCTCCTCTATTTGTTTTTGCATTTTTGAATCTAAATCTGCAGGTAATTTTCTATTAGCTGATGCCATACCTTTATTTGATGTTTTAATAGCACCTTTTTTAAATCCTTTTAATTTACCTTTACCATTTCCAATATATTTATCTTGAAAAGTTAAGAATTTATTTCCTGACAACACTTCTTCAATAGCACTAACTTTTTGATTTTCATAGTTACCCATAACAGCAATATTAACTTCTTTTAAGTTTTGTACTACTTCCTCTACTATTATCTTAGTATCATATTGAATTGCTTCATCAATTCCTTCTTTTAAACTTTCTGCATCATCACAGAAACTAATACCAACACTTGAACCTGTTGTTGCGGGTTTAACAATTAGTGGATACTTTAATCCTTTTACTTTAGCTATTGTTTTTTCTGGATCTTGTCTATAGTCAGAATCATAGAACCAAATATATTTAGTCATTGGAAGATCTGCTTCTTTCCATATGTCTTTCATTATTACTTTATCTTGTCCGGCAACTGATCCATAAACATTACTTCCTACAAATGGAATACCTATTGTTTGTAGATATCCTTGTAAGACACCATCTTCTACATTAGTACCATGTACTATTGGAAAGGCAATATCTATTTCTTTTACTACACTTTTGAATAGTCCTTTTTTCTTTTGTAATACATAACTTCCGTCTTTATAATATAAAACTACATTAGTACTATATTTCTTAATTAAGTTCAAATCTTGGTATACTTCTATATCTTTTAACATATCTCCTGTATACCATTCTCTATCTTTAGTTATATAGATTGGTACTATTTCATATTTTTCTTCATCTATTTTGTTCATAGCTTGAATAGCAGTAATAATACTTACTTCATGTTCTACACTTTCTCCACCAAAAATAACTCCTACTCTAATTCTCATAATTTCACTCTCCTATTTTTCATTATATGTATCTGGTAAATCATTTTCAAATAAAGCATATACTTCTTTTTTATTTGCTAGATTACTGATAAAAGGATATGCTTCTCTAACATCATTAAATACAATTATTTTATCTTTGTCAAATTTCTTTTCTAATAATCCTTCTCTAATTGGTTTGGTTTTCTTTTCCCCAATTAGTATAACATAGTCTGCAACTTCAGCAATTTGTGTTCCAAATTTTTTGTTATATTCCTCTTCTTTTTCTCCTAATTCAATCATTCCAGGTGTTACTACTACTTTTAATCCTGGCATCATATTTAATACTTGGCATGCTCTTTCTGCACCTAATGGATTAGAATTATATGCATCATCTATCATATAGAAGTTTCCTATTTTTTTCAACTCTAATCTATGTTCGTTTTGTTTTACTCCTTTTACTGCTTCTTGAATATCTTTCATATCTATACCAAATTCTAATCCACAAGCAATACCTTCAAGAATATTATAAACGTTATGATTACCTAATAATTTAGTTGAAAATGAATATTTCTTTTTGTCGTTTTTTAATATTACATCAAAAGTAGTTCCTTTATTAGTACATTTTATATTAGTAGCACGAACATCAACATCAATATTTTCTATACCTATCCATATGATTTTAACATTATTTTTTAATTTATATGATACTTGTAATGGGTCATCTCCATTAAGTATTCCAAAACCATCACTTGGTAAACTCTCGATAAGTTCAAATTTTCCTTTTTGAATATTTTCTTGAGATCCAAAACTTTCAAGATGAGCTGTACCTATCTTAGTTAAAATACCATATTTAGGTTTAATTAATTTACAAAGTCTTTTTATTTCACCTTTTACATAAGCACCCATTTCAGCAATAAATATGTCTGTAAATTTATCCATATGATTATTAACTGTCATAATAAGTCCATTGAATGTATTTAAATTCTTTGGTGTAGGTAATGCATTATATTTAGCATTTAATATATCACTTATGATATTTTTAGTACTTGTTTTTCCATAACTACCTGTAATACCTATTATTTTTAAATTATTCATTGATTTTAATTTATTTTGTGCTTTTGTTTTATAATACAAGTAAACACATTTTTCTATTGGTGTATTAATAAACATTGCAATCAATACTACTAAGTTATTTAAATATGTCATAGAAGTTAATATCAATACTAATGTCCAATAAGCAATGTAATTATTTATATTAAATATTAAAAATATACTTGGTATTAAATATAAAATGCTTATTGTAAATATTAGTCTTTTAATTCTAGCAGTTATTACTAATTTCTTTTTATTTTGATCAGTTAATATTAAGTTTCTATATTTAAGTCCTTCTACTAGAAATATTATACATATTATAGTAATTGGTAATAATATTATTAATTCATTATCAAATTTAACAAATATAGAAACTATACTTATTATTATTGTGAATATTTCTATTGTGAAAAACTGCTTACTATTTTTTATTTGCCATTTTACATATCTATTATTTTCATTATATAAATTTTGCTGCATCATATGAAGATTTCTTTTAGATTTAAATATGTTTATAATTAATAAACATATAAAAAATAATATAATCATTATCATAATAGCCTCCTATATAAAATTATTTAATATCGTTACTATTCTTCCTAGATTTTCTATATATGCATAGTGACTACCTGGAAGTATTATGAGAGCAGCATCCATCATAATTTTTTCTAATTCTTTCGCATCACTTACAGGTGCTTCTGTATCTTGTTCTCCCCAAATGAGTAATGTTGGTTCTTCTATCTCTCTAGCATATTTAGATAAATCTTCATTTACTACTTCTACTAAAGTTTGACGCATTATTGGACTTGCAGCTTTATAATCACGTGATCCAATAAATTGTTTCATATATTCACCTATTTGATTTAATCCTGGAAGTGTTTTTAGTTTTTTTAGAATTTTTACTTTTAGTGACAATTCTTCTTGTATTCTAATACATGGGCTTCCAAATAATACTAATTTTTCAATAGGATTTCTTGCTGAATATCTAATTGCTACTCTACCACCAAAAGAATGTCCCATGATAATAGGTTTTTTTATTTTTAATTTTTTATTAAACTCTTCTAACATTAAAGAATATTTATCAATAGTCCATGGTTCGTGTGGTTCTTCACTTTGTCCAAATCCTGGAAAATCTAAAATAGTAATTCTAAATCTATCAGAAAAGTTATCTCCCAATATTTTCATCATCTCAATATTTTGTCCCCAACCATGTAAAAGTAATATATCTTTACCTTTATCATTACCATATTGTATGTAATTTACATTAATATCTTGCACTTTTATATACATAAAACCACTCCATTTTTATTATATCACAGTATTATTAGTTAATTTACAACAAATATGTACACTTTACATATTTTATAAAAAAAAGAACTATTTAGTTCTTTCTATTCTATATATATTATACTCATCATCAGATCCTATCTTAAAAGTAAAATCATAAGTTGGTATTTTAGACCCATATTTTCCTGTTACTTCTTCTTTGCTAACTTCACCATTTTTTAATGTTACCTCTCCTAATAAATTTTCTTTATTTGAATTAGTATAAATATTGGCTTTAGAATCTGTGTATTCTACATAAAATACTTTTCTTGTAATTATTACTAGGTCATCTTTTAATTTAGTTTTTATATTTCTTACTAAATATTCAGGTTTATGATCATTATCAGTAATTGGTACAGTATATTTATATGTTTTATTGGTATCATCATATGCTATCTTATTATTGTCAGTTATATCTATACTATTTGGAGTATATGCTAATGTTTTACCAAATATCATTTCATATCTATTTTTTATTCTAGCACTTGAAATTCTTTGTTCGGTATTTGATTTTATTAAATCATTATAGATAGAAACATATATCGCAGCATTTTTATCAAAATCTTTAACATCTAAAGTTTTAAATTTATAAGCATATCCAAAATATTTAGATTCGTTTATATTAAATGCTTTATCAAATCTATCTAGTATATTTCCAACTTTATATAATTTATTAATGTCAATACTAACGTCATCTACTACATTAGTATATTCAGTTTCTTCTTTTTCTTTAAAGAACTTATCATAGACGATATATCCACTCAATCCTAAAACCATAATTATTAAGATAATAATTGCGATTATTGATTTTTTATTATCCATAAAGCCAACTCCTCTACTATTCAATTATAAGTTATTTTTGTAAAAAATGAAAGTAAAATAGTCGTTTTATATTATTACCTTCTATACATTCAAAGAATACTTTACATATAATACTATAATAATGTTATAATAATTATATAATATTCAAATGAATTGAGGTAGTAAAATATGGCAAGAAAAGGACATAAAGTTAAAGATGTAACAGGAATGCAAAATATTATGTTTGATTTAAAACCAAACAGATGTGAGGCTGAAGTATTTATGAGTTCAGATGTCGATGTAACTGAATTTGTAAAGTATATGAGAAATTTAAAAAATAAAAATGAAGATATAACTTTTTTTCATGGTTTTGTACACTTAATGGGAAAAATTATTTATAAATATCCTAAATTAAATAGATTTGTACAAAATAGAACTTTATATGAACATGATGATGTATCAATTGCATTTGTGGCTAAAGCAGAGTTTAATGATAAGAGTGAAGAATTAATGACGTGTTTACCTATTAGTAAAGATGATACTATAATTGATATATCAAAAAATATAAAAGCAAAGGTTGATAAAATAAGAGATAAAAAATCAAGTGCAAGTACTGATGGAGCCAATAATGTTGTAGATAAAATTGGACATATTTGGAGGCCTTTAAGATCATTTATCGTTGGAATATTAAAATGGTGGGATAAAAAATTTGGTTTACCTGGTTCTATTGCAGATGAAAATATTTATTATAGTTCTATAATAGTTTCTAATTTAGGAACTTTTAAAACTCCTGGGATATATCATAATTTAGCTAATCTTGGTACTTCATCTGGATTAGTTACATTTGGTGAAATAAGGGAAGAAAATGATAAATATATGATGAATTTGGGAGTAACTTTAGATGAAAGAATTGAAGATGGTTTCTATTTCTGTAGAGCATTAAAAGCAATTGAATATTTATTTGCTCATCCTGAATTATTAATGGAATCTGCAGGTAAAGATTTTGAAATACCAGATAATGTTATTAAAAAAACAAAATAAAAAACTATACATTGTATAGTTTTATTTTTTTATGGAGCGAATGAGGGGAATCGAACCCCCATCACAGCCTTGGCAAGGCCGTATTCTAACCATTGAACCACATTCGCAAAAAAAATGGAGGGGCCTGACGGATTTGAACCGACGATCAGGGTGTTGCAGACCCACGCCTTACCACTTGGCTAAAGCCCCATAGCACTTATGATTATACCAAATACTATTTTGTTTTTCAATATTTTTATTAAAAAATAGGAAAGATTTATTTCTTTCCTATTTTATATATATTTTTATAATTATATTTTAATTCATTACTTTTTACTATTTTTCTTAATCCTTCTTTATCAGTATATGTATAAATACTATCTTTTGCGATAATAATTATAAGATTATTGTATACTTTCCATTCTTTAATATCATCTAATTCTAGTAATAATGTATGATGTTTTTTATTACTATCTAATACTCTGTATATTCTATTATCTTTTAAATAATAGTAGTAATTTCCTTCCTTTATTAGTTCTATGCTGTCAGTTATTTTATTATCTTTTAAATACACATTATCAAAATATTGATCATTCATAAAAAAGTCACTTTTTGATATTTTTTTCTTTTCGTTATTTTCATATACAATGTATTTTAAATTATCATCTACTTGTTCTATTTTGTTTTTTCTAATATCAATTTTATATTCTTTTTTTTCTCTTCTATCTGTTACATAAATTTTATTATCTACTACTCCATTAATATATGAATCTTTTGATAATTTTTTATTTAACTTAAAAGTATTAAGTTTATTCTTTTTACTATCATAATAATAGATATTTTCAATTCCATTTACATTTGTGTTTTCAAATATTACATAATATCTATCAAATGATGTAGCCATTATGTCATAATATAAGTCATGATTTAATACTTTTTTATATGTTAGATTATTATTATTTAGAATTAGTATGCCTTTATAATTCCATATATAAATGTTATAATCTTTTAATATATTTTTTTGATATACTAATATATTTTTGTATTTCTTTTTTGTATTAAAATTACTTGGTGTATTTATATTATATTTTTTTATTTTTTTTAGTATTTTATTAAAATTAGAATTTTTTGTTTTTATTAAGTAATCATTTGATATTTGTTCATTATCTAAATTACAATATATATCTAATTCTATATCTTTTTTATATATTGGTATAATGCATACTAAGTTATTACTTTTATATGTTTTTATATTTTTAATAATTCTTTTTTGTTTACTTAATTTTTTATTAAGTGTATATGTATAATTAGTTTTATTATTTGTGATTGTAATATCATAGAAATGATTTTTGTTTATATAAAAATGTTCATGTATCTTATATTTATTTATTTTATAATTAATATCATGGTCTACTATTAATAATTTATATCCTCCATAGACTAGTATCAATAGGAATATAACTAATAGTACTTTTTTTGTTTTTTCCATACTATCACCTTTTTAATTATAACAAAAAAAGAGACTAAAAACTAGTCTCCATCACTGAATTCATTAGCATATTTTTTCTTTTCTTCCATCATGTATGTAGTTATTTCTGTTTCTATTTCTGTTAATGCTGCATTACTAATGTTTGATAATGTTACAAATTCTTTTACAGTATCAATGAATACTTTTCCCCAAATTAATCCACCTGATACTTTCATATCATTAAACATATCTGGTGTAATTGAGTTAAAGAAATATCCAAATAGTACTCTTTTTCTACCTATTAATATTCTTTTATTAGTTAAGGCTACAACTGCTGTTTCAAAAATATTGAATACGTTATCATTTTTCTGAGCAGCAAATGCATATATTACGTCTTCTCCTGGATTTAAATGTTTTTCTATTATACTTGCGTTTTGTTTTAATCTCCACGCTATAGTGCCTGGATATCTATTTTTAAATTTTAATACTCTTTTATAAACTGAATTCATAAGATTACCTCCTCTATTTTATAAACTCATTATTTTTTAAAAATGTTATATAGTGTTTAGTGTCTGTTAATCCATCTACTTTATCATTAATTTTATTATTTCCTACTACTAATAATAATGGTGTACCAAATCCATTTTCAAAGAATGAGTCCGATTCTATTAGTTTTTGACTATCTCCATTTTCAAATTCATCTGTATTTAAATAATTTATATCTAAATCATATTTATAAGCTATATTATGTAGGATTGGTTCAGCTATTTGACAGTAGTGACATGTTGGTCTCGCGATTAATACTAAGGATTTTTCTTCGCTTATATATTTATTTAAGTAGTCATCTATATTAATACTTATAAAATCTTTTTTTTCACTATCTTTAACATTTTGACTTTCTTCTTGTGCATTTTGTATTATTTCTTGTGGATTATTAGATAAGCTTTCTTTAGTATCATTTTTTACCGACGCTGAAATTATAAGTAAAATAAATATTAAAGCTATACCTATTATTCCAAATATTTTTTTATTCATAATAATCCCTCATTTTCTTTATTATAACACAGTAATTATAATATACAAATTAAAAAAATAAAAAGTTTCCTTTTTATTTTTTGTTTTCTTCTAAGTATTGTTCATAAGTGCATGGTCTATCTATTATAGTACCATCATCCTTTATTTCTATCACTCTATTGGCTACTGTTCTATTTAATTCATAGTCTCGTGATGTGAATAGAACTTCTCCTTTAAAGTTAACTAATCCTTTATTTAGTGATGTGATACTTTCAAGATCTAGATGGTTTGTAGGTTCATCTAATAATAAGAAATTTGGTTCTTGAAGCATAAGTTTAGATAACATACATCTTGCTTTTTCTCCACCTGATAAGACATTTACTTTTTTAAATACATCTTCCCCTGAGAATAACATTCTTCCTAAAAAACCTCTTGTTACTGTTTCATCTTTTATTTCATAATATTGACCAAGCCATTCTAATATATTTTTATCAGTATTGAAATATTCTGTGTTATCTTGTGGAAGATATCCAGGTATTATTGTTTTTCCCCATTCAATAGTACCTTTATCATATTTTTCTTTACCAGATAAAATATTAAATAAAATTGTTTTTACCATATCATCACTAGCAATAAAACAAATTTTATCACCTTTTAATACTGTAAATGATACCTTATTTAATACTTTTTTACCATCTACTTCTTTAGTTAGATTTTCTACTTTTAATATTTCTTTTCCTGCTTCTTTTTCTATTTTAAAATCAATATATGGATATTTTCTTGATGAAGGAACTATTTCATCTAATTCTATTTTTTCTAACATTTTTTTACGTGATGTTGCTTGTTTAGATTTAGATGCATTAGCTGAGAATCTTTGAATAAAAGCTTGTAGTTCCTTTATTTTTTCTTCTTTCTTTTTATTAGACTCTCTCATTTGTTTTTGTAAAAGTTCACTTGATTCATACCAGAAATCATAATTACCTACATATAGTTTCATTTTTGAATAATCGATATCCACAATATGTGTGCAAACTTTATTTAAGAAATATCGATCATGGGATACTATTATTACTGTATTATTAAAGTTTATTAAGAATTCTTCCAACCAGCGAATTGCTTCTAAGTCTAAGGAGTTAGTTGGTTCATCTAAAAGTAATATATCAGGATTACCAAATAAACTTTGAGCCAATAATACTTTTACTCTTAATTTAACTGGAATATCTTTCATTGTTACATAATGGTATTCTTCACTTACTCCTAAATTATTTAAAAGTGTTGCGGCATCTGCTTCAGCATTCCATCCATCTAATTCCATAAACTCTGCTTCTAGGTTAGCTAGTTTCATTCCATCTTCTTCAGTAAATTCTGTTTGAGAATACATTCTATCTTTTTCTTCTATTATTTCATATAATCTTGTATTACCCATTAATACAACATCCATTACACGTTTATCATCATATTCATAATGGTCTTGTTTTAAGATAGAAATTCTTTCTCCTTTAGAGATAGTTATTTCACCTGTAGTAGTTTCTAATTCTCCACTTAATAGTTTTAAAAATGTAGATTTACCACTACCATTAGCTCCTATTAATCCATAACAATTTCCATTAGTAAATTTTAAATTAACATCTTCAAATAATACTCTTTTACCAAATTTTAAACTAACGTTATTTACTTGTATCATATTATCACCCCAAAACTTATTATATTTTACTATATAAAAAATAAAAAGACAAGAAATCTTGTCTTAATTATTTTCTTCTACCTTATTGCATTTTCTTTACAAATTGTTTAACACTATCATTATTACCTATTATATCTCCAAAAAAATCACTACTATTATCTTCAGCATTTTTCATATCAAATAGTTCCTTTACTTCTTTTTCTACCTTAGATGAAAAATTATTTTTTCTTAATTCTGATGTAATAATTGATGTTAATAATAAATGTAATTGATATTTATTTAATTTTTCTAATTCTAATGAATCTAGTCCTTCTAATACTCTATAGTTTGTAGGATCTGTTATATATAAATTACCATTAAATATACTATTAGCTGGTTCTATACCATTTAATAATATTTGTTTATTACTTAATATTTCGATGTCTTTTTCTAATACTCTAATATCTTGTATTAAACTTGTTTTAGGTAACATAATCATTCTTTGACCAGTTCCTTTTTTAGAAACTAATTTATATGTATAACCTCTAAATGAATTATTATAAAATAATAAGTTTACTGGTAAAAGAATTCTATCTGTTGAAATTGTTGTTAGATAATCAGCTGTATATTCATCTATTGGAGGTTTTTTATCTTTTTTAAAGACTTTTAGGGCCATATTACGATATTTATAAACATCTCCATTTATACCGGTACCTATTTTAGTTATACGTTTAGTTGTAAATTTTATATCTTTTTCATCTAATTTATACCCCATATACCTACTACCTCCGTTTTTATGGCTATACTATACCACAGAAGATATTTTTTGTAAACTAATGATAAAAATTTGATATAAATTTAGCAAATTCATATAAAATAATATCACTTTTATTAATTGCAAAACTTTTTCCTATTGCCTTTCCACCTATTGTTAGTGATGAGATTATTGCGGTTGTTAATAATCCTGTTATTAATAAATCTGTATTATACTTAGTTACTAAAATAGCACAAATAGTAGTTCCTGCAGCTCCTGAAATTACTCCACAAATATCACCTATTACGTCACAACAAAAATTAGATGTTTTGTCGGCATTTTTTTTGAATTTTACTGCTACATTTGCACCTTTTACTTTTCTAGAGTTCATTGAATGAAAAACAGCTTCATCAGCACTTGTAACTGATACTCCTATAATATCAAAAATAATACCTATGATAATAAAAGTAAAAGTTATTATTATTCCTATTATTAAAGATAAATTTGGTATTGTGGAATTAGCTATAAATGATAATAAAATTGATAATACAAATGTAGTTATAACTATTATAATTATCCATTTAATATCTACTTTTTCTTTTTTTATTTTTTCACGTCGCTTAGTTTGTTCTACTAAGTTTTTAAATTCATTATTTTTTTTCATTTAATTTCTCCTATTAGGCTTTTTCTTAGTATTATTATAGCACAAAAAAAAGTAGTTAAACTACTTTGTTTTTATTAATTGCTTGGCATTCACTACAATTAACTTTGGGCCTTAGGTCAAGTAGGATTTCCCTGATTCTTACAATATCGTTACCAATATTGTGGTTCCCCTTTAAAAGAATCAATATGCTGTCTCCAGACATACGACTTGATTGCCACTTAGTGCCCACTGCAATCTTATAATGAAATGCACCCTAGGAGATTTCCTCTCCAATTCTTTATTATTAGTTCTTTTTTGCAAAAATAATTTCAAAATGCAATACATATTATAAGTGGCCGCTTATATATGAAAGATCATTTATCCCAATATTTTCACTCAAGACAGGCTACACTGTACATAACTTTCGCCACAATACAGGTTTTATCCAATTTCGTAGGAAATCGTCAGAAGTTGTTCGTATAGATTTACCACAAGAATTGGTCTCCACGAATAATGGGTCGGGATTCATATGCCATTATGAGTCGCCCAATATTCTCATCTCCAGCATCCACCCCAAACTGGGCGTATGAAGCAGACACAAGAGGTTTCATAGATGTGCCATTTAACGAATTTTTAAGCTCGTCTTCCTAATAAAGTAACTGACTAGGATAGTGTGCCATCAATTACGTATATAATTATACCAAATTTTAACCATTTTGTCAAATTTTACAAGCTTTTTAAGCTTACTATATTATATGTTTTTTTCATTAAAAAAGACTACTTTTGTAGTCTTTTGTCTTACCAACTTACGTAAATATCTATTGTTCCATATGCACATCCACTATCATATACTTTTGCTGGTCCAAGTGAAGTAATTAATATTGTTCCTTTTCCAGCATATGTAGGGTCTGCAGCAACACAGATATATCCATCAGCATCTCTTATTGTACCATCATCTGCAACGTGTCTACCTGGAATAGCTAATGAATTACCAGGAAGAACTTTTTCAGAGTAATATGTTTCTTTATGTCCATTGAAGTACATAGCACCTCTACTTTTTGTTAAACCATTATATGAATATACAGCAGTATATTCCATTTTTAATGATCCTTCTTGTAAAGCAGCTATGGCCTCTTCAGTACTTATTTCACTGAAAACTTTTTCTATCTTTATGTAACCTGCTGGTGCTGTATCCATACTGATATCAGTTTTTAATTCAGTAGTTTCTTTTTTCTCTTCAAGTTTTTCATCATTTATGTTAATAGCACTGGCAGTCATGTCTTTCATATTTACTTTTTCTGTCTTTACATTGAAATAATCCTTACTTTGAATAATCATTCCAATAGACATCATTATAATTGCAACTACTAGGGTAAGACAACTAATTAACTTAGTTTTTCTCATTTTTCAATCACCTCAATAATTGATACGTATATTATACACTAAAATTGCAATTTTGTCAATTTTGAAGCACCTTATTCTAATAATATTGTATAATATAATTGGTGATTTTATGAGTGATATTGATACATTAATTGCTTGGATTAAAGAATCTAAAAACATAGTATTCTTTGGTGGAGCTGGAGTTTCTACTGAATCTGGTTTAAAAGATTTTAGAAGTAAAGATGGATTATATTATGAGAAATATGATTATCCTCCTGAAGAAATTTTATCTCATCATTTTTTTATGAATTATACGAAAGAATTTTATAAATTCTATAGAGATAAATTAAATACGAGAAACTTTAAACCTAATATTACTCATGAAGTATTAAAATTAATGGAAGATAAAAAATTATTAGATTGTGTTATTACTCAAAATATAGATGGTTTTCATACGGATGCAGGAAGTATTAATGTATATGAATTACATGGTTCTATTAAAAAAAATCATTGTATGAAATGTCATAAATTTTACGATGAAGAGTTTGTTTTTAATAGTAAAGATATTCCTAGATGTAGTTGTGGTGGTATAATAAAACCTGATGTAGTACTGTATGAAGAAGGGTTGGATGATGATACAGTGTCTAATTCTATCAAGGCTATATCTAATTGTGATTTATTAATAATAGGAGGAACTAGTTTAAATGTTTACCCTGCTGCAGGATTTATTAACTACTTTAGAGGAAAACATTTAGTTCTTATTAATAAAGATAAAACTAGTTATGATAATATGTGTGATTTAGTTATACATGAAAACATTGGAAAAGTATTTGAACAAATAAAAAAGGAAATTTGATTTTCCTTTTTATTTTAAATATATTTTATCTTCTTTTACTTTTACTTTATCTAATATTTTTTTTGCTTGTTCTTTAGAATAGCTATATTCAAAAATATTATCATTATCTATTTCTAAGGTATCTTTCATATGATAAAAATAAACTGCTATACTTCCTTTTATTTTTTCATCATCGCTTTGTCTAAATAATTCATATAATTGTGGAATATTATCGTAATTATAGTTTTCTAAATATTCTATATCAATATCATTTTTTATAAAATATCTTTTAATATTATTTTCTGTAATTATCTTTTCTATAGAAAATAAATTAATAAATGTATATACAAATATAGTTATATATAAATAGCTTCTTAATATTTTAAATTTAGGATTAAATATATATATTATTGTTGGGATTAATAATAATACTTCTGTTATTAGTATTATATATACACCTAATCTTAGTATTGTATATCCATAAGTAGATTCATATAAGTACATTCTAATAAATGATGAAACAATTATTATTAGTGTTAAAAATATCATTGATATACTCATTGTTTTATTATATTTAGTCTCTTTAGTACTTTTTGACAATAATATGATTATTAAGTTTATTACAGAAATAAACATTAATTGAAAGAATCCTTGGCGTGCATATTCTGCATAAGTAATAGTATTACCCACATGATGTAGTAATAATGATCTTATTTGAATAATATCAAATAATATATATATTATATTTAATACTGTTAGTAATAATCTTATTGTATAGTAATCTAAATTTTTTCTTTTTGTTTCAGTTTTTTCTGGATTCATTGAATATATTAAAGTTGAACCTATATATGTGAATAATATTAAAATAACTGTTATTCTTCCAATTATATTAGTCTTTGGAATATAATCAAATATTTTAAATATATTAGAAAAATAATTTCCGAATACCATATCAGCACTTGTTAATAACCATAATACTAATATTGTTATAGGTGCTACTATTAATAATGCTTTTAAGAATTTTTTTGTATTATCATTCAACTTTATTTTATCTCTTATACCATTTGTTACTACTATAAATAGATTACCAATTTTACTTAATGGTAAGAATATATATAATATTGTTTTCTTTAATAAATCAATAATATTATATGTAGGTGATGTTGTATATACAAAGAATAATATATATAAAATTGGAATTACTAATACATTTAACAATGTAAACACATTACTATAAAATGCACTAGTACCTGATAATACTAATATTGGAATTAAAAATAATAATCCTTTTTTATTTGTTATCAATTTGTTCATTTTTAAATATACTAATAAGTATATTAAGAATGGAACAGTAAATATAATTACGTTAATACCTAAACTATTATTAAATAATAATACTGAGTTTAGGATACATAATACTAATAAATAAATCCATAATTTTTTCATTATTTTTCATCTCCTTTATAATCTAAAATGTCTCCAGGTTTACAATCTAGTATTTCACATATTTTATTTAAAGTAGAAAATCTAATTGCTTTACCTTTATTAGTTTTTAATATAGAAAGATTAGCTTGCGTTATACCTAAGCGTTCTGCTAATTCGATAGACGATATTTTTCTTTTAGCCATCATTACATCTAAATTAACTACAATCATTTATATACCCCCTATATTGTCAAATCGTTTTCTTCTTTATAATCAGTTGCTTGTTTAAATAAAGCACTTAGTATATATAAAGATATTCCTACACCTATAAATAATAATGTTAAAAATAATAATACTATTATGTAGTTTATGTAATAATTTTTTATAACAAGAAGTAAATCTAATAAATCAATAAACCATATACTACTCATTATAAATGAAATAGTTCCTGTATTCTTTAATATTTTTACATTATTATGATTAAATGGATTATTCATTTCTAGTGATTTAAATAGTTTAATAAATTCCCATATAATTACTAACATCAATATACCATTTGGATATATTATTAATATTGCATGTATTAATGATATACTGTGTTTTAATAAAAATGGAATTATTCCCATTATAGGTATGGATATAATCATTCCTATGATTAATAGTATCTTTATTATTTTACCTGTTTTTTGATTATTATTTTTTTGCATATAATTTCTCCTTCACGAATTAAGTATATGATTATATTTTTTGAAAGTCAATATTTATTTATCGTTTTACGATAAATTGACACATTTAAAAAAATACCATTTATGGTATTTTATTTTAATTCAAAACTTATTGTTCCCTTATTTTTAGTACATTCAATAGTTGCAATACTACCATTTAATATTGGTAAACATTCTGGTTTATGAGATATATCTGCATCATATATTATTGGTATATTTAAATCAATTAGTATACTATCTTTTAGACAACTTTTTAAATCATAACCTACCCATGATGAATTAACTCCAAATCTTCCAAATATTACTCCTTTGCAATATTTAAAATAATCAAATTCATTCATTTTCCATAGTACTCTAATTATTTCTTCCATACTTAATTCACAATTATCAAAGTACCAAATAATTCCATCATCTTTGTATTTTTCATTAAATTCTTTCATACCATCATATTTAGTACCTATAAGTTCTGAAATTATATCAATACAGCCACCTATAATTCTACCTTCTATTTTTATGTCTTTATTATTTAAAGTTTTCCATTCTACTTTTTCAGTTAAATTATATGATTCTAATCCGGTAATAGTTTTTGGTCTTTCTTCTTCATATAAAGGATAACTTTCAAATGATAGTTTTTTGCCTTCTATCAAATCTAAAAAATCATAGTGACTTTTACTTAATTTTTCTCTTCCAAATGATGAAAAATTGTTTCCATAAATAGTTGCGATATCATATTTAGTAGTTATAGGAAAAAGTATTCCTGTAGGATCACTAAACCCTGCGACAAACTTAGGATTTTCTTTTATTAGATTAAAATCTATATATGGTAGGCATTCTACTAAGAATTCTCCTCCACTAGCACATAGAATAAAATCTATATCTTTAGATTTAAACATTTCATTTAATTCTTTTCCTCTTTCTTTTTTATCAGCACTTCTTGCCATAGTACTTTTATTTATATTTTTAGATAACTCTAATTTATAATTTTTATTTTCAAAAAAATTTGAAGAGTATTTATATCTATTAATATGAGCTTCATCATAAGCTCCATCTGATGGTGCAGGTACACCAATAGTATCATTTATTTTTAAGTATTTTGGATATAACATTATTACCTCCTATTTATTATATTTATCATAAACATTTTTTAAGTATTTTCTATTAAATACTTTTTTTAATCCATATTTAGTGCCACTATTATATATTTCATCTAACATTTTTACCATTTTTGAATTTAGATATTTATCATTTCTAACTTTCTTCCAATAATTTTCTTGATACTCTGGAGTCCATCCTTTTTTACAATAAGTCATTCCAGCAGCGTAACTATCACATACAAGTTCTAAAAAGTATTTAAATGGCATTATTGGATTAGGTACAGGTGAATTTAAGTCAGACCAATATTCGTAATGATGTTTATTTCTTCCTTTATGACGTATCCATGCTTTACTATAACCTATGTCCATTTTACAATTTCTTATTGGGCTATATGTTCCTTGATAATATTTTACGCTTTCCCAAAATTCTTCGGGATGATATTTTGATAAGTCATGAACTAATCCTTGAAAAGGTATTCCTACTTTACAAGATAATTTAAATACTCTAAATCTATGAATATTTACTGTATGTAAGTGACCAAAAAATTTTTTTAATGTAATTTTGTATTCCATAATTGTACCTCCCTATTAATATAACATAAAAAGGTAGATTTCTCTATCTTTTTACATGTAATTATTATAGTTATTTAAATTAGTTATAAAGTAATCATTGTTAGGAATATATTTCGTATTTACTATTTCATTATTACCATTTTGTAATTTTTTTTCATAGTGTTCAAATAATTCTTTAAATCTTGCATAATGTACTATTTCTCTTTGTCTTAACCATAGAAGTGGTCCTATTACATCAGGGTCATCTGTTAGGTCAATTAGGTTTTCATAGACAGCTCGTGCTTTTTGTTCAGCAGCCATATCTTCTGAAATATCAGCTAGTGGATCACCTGTTGTTGCAAAATAAGTTGTTGTAAAAGGTACACCATTAGCATCTGTTGGGAATAATGCTTTAGCATGTTCTGCATAATGAGTATCAAGGCCTGCTTCTTTTATTTCTTCTAGTGTCGCATCTTTCATTAATTGATAGATCATTGTTTCTAACATTTCAACGTGACCTAATTCTTCTGTACCAATATCGTTTAATAATGCTTTACCTTTATTATCTGGCATAGTTAATCTTTGATTTAAATAACGTAAGGCTGCACCTAACTCTCCATTAGATCCACCATATTGAGTAACTAAGTATTTAGCCATTCTTAAATCTTTCTTTTTAATATTAATTGGATATTGTAATCTTTTAACATATTTAAACATTGTTTCCCTCCCATGGCCATGGTGAGTTAATCCATGAGAATGTTTTATTTTCCATCTCATTTGAATTTACTGTAAAAGGTCCATATTTTTCTTCATATTGTTTTGTTAATTCTTCTAGTTTTTTTCTGTAATCATTAAATAATGTTACCATACTTTGATCTTCTGGATGCATATCTAAATATAGATTTAATTCATGGGCTGCAAAACTAATTGAATCTAATTCATAAAGCATTTTTTCTTGTTCATTTCTTGGAATCAATTGTTGTGGTTGATAATTTTTATATTCATTATATAAATTAGGAAACATATTTCCTTTGACAAATCCTTCTTTTGGATTAAATAGATTTTGATTATTTATATTCATATTCATATTATTTCTATATAAATAATCGTAATATTTATAGTTATTCATAATATCTCCCTTCTTTTTAATTTATTCGCTGGGTAAATATCCGTATAGACAAATGCCTAAAAAGTAAAATAATACTTGTCAATTTTAAGATTTATTGTTAAAATAGATATGTATTTTGAAATGGCGCCGTTGGTGAAGTGGTTAACACGCTAGTTTGTGGCACTAGTATGCATGAGTTCGATTCTCATACGACGCCCCATTAGAAATATAACTAGTCTAGTGACTAGTTTTTTATTTTAATTATTATGTTATATTATGGACTGGTGATTACTATGGAAAAAATTTATGTAGATGACATTAAAGAGTTAATAAAATATCCTATTCCCATTGGTGTAGGTACTACTGCGCGTTGTTATATGGCAAAAGATGGTAATGTAATTAAAAAATATAAAAATAATTACTATTCGATTGAGTTATTAAATAAACCAAATTTTATAGATAACCTTGAGGGAATAAATTCAATTTCTAATGAATATGTTATCGGTCCTAAAAAACTTTTATATATAGATAATAAAATGTCAGGATATATTTATGAATATATAAAATCAAATGATATTTGTAAAATTAATTCTTCTACTAAATTATCAACTTTATTTAAAAATTTTGAAATTGTTTTAGATAACATTAAAAGAATAAGTAATGAAAATTTTTTATTACAAGATATTCATGGTAAAAATATTTTATTTTATAAAGATACTTATTATTTTATAGATTTAGATAGAGGCTACTTTACTAATTCGTTAGATAAAGATGAATTATATATTTTAAATTCTAGGAGTGTATTAAATACTGTTATTGATAGTATTTATAAGTTAAAACCTTGGGAAGATGCAGATTACATTGGAGTTGATGTTAATTCTTATTTATATTGTAAATATATAGATATAGATGTAATAAAAAAATTTTGTGATGATTATAAAAATTATTGTAATGAAGATGATCCAACTTTAAAAACAATTAAAAAGAAAACTTTATCTAGATCATATTTTGATTATAGTTATTAAAAAAAATAGATTCCTTTGAATCTATTTTTCAATTACATATGTTTTTTGTGGTGTTTCTGGATATACTAAATCTCTACCTTGATAATTAAATGTTGTGTAATAATAGTCTGTTCCATTTTCTTCTAAATCATAATATATTCCACCTACTAAATTTCTCCAATGGTCTGGTACTGAACAAAATGTATATGACATGGAATTTATTCTATCTATATCACTATCTATATCGACATAAAAATCATCATGTAATAATAATACAAATCTAAATAATCCTTCTGCTTCATTTAAGTAAATTACATATCCTTCAGAAGTAGTTGGACCTGTATATCCATCTCTTGGATGTATACCTGCAGCATTATGATTATGAGTAAAATTATAAGAATCTAGTGAGCTACCACATTCCCCATAGGCTATCGCTAAAGCTATGTTAGGATTTATTCCTATTACATCTGAAAATTTACAAATTAATTCTTCTGGTAAATATTCTTCTAATTCGTAATTATCTTTTCTTATTTCTTCTTCAACTAAATCAAAATCTTCTGGATGAGCTGATATATCAGCAATAGTTCTCGCAATTGCTTGTTCTTCTGTTTCATAAGATATTTTATTTAACATATCTCCATACTGCCAAGAATATGGATTATTGTTTTGTAACTCCAATATTTTATCTTTTACTATCTGTTCATTTAATTGAAATACTTTTGAATAGAAAGAAATTATTTCATCTTGATTTTCAAATATTAATGATAATTCTTCATTATTATTTATAGTTTTTAATGGGATAGTTTTGTTTTTATATTTGTATGATGTGTTTGTAATTTCATTATTAAGTTTTACTGGAGTATATTCATCAAATAGTTCATGTTGTTTTGAAAGTGTTTTATTTAATTTTTTTTGTGATGATACTATTTTAAATCCAGTTAATAGGAATGATAATGTAGTTGCAGTTGCTAATACTTTTAATTTGATATTAGAATTGTCTTTTATATTTTTCATGTTATTCTTCCTTTCGCAAACGTTAGTATTTTATCAAAAAAATCTGATCAAGTCAAATAAAAAAGACATATATATGTCTTTTATTAACGGCAATTATTATTAGAATTATTATTTCCAAATCCCCAGAATAGGAAGAAAATAATAATTATTACTATAAATATTGCCCACCATCCACTAAAATCATTAGATTGGTTAGCTTGGCATGGATATCCATAATACATAAACATTCTCCTTTCTATATATTCTATGAAGAATGTTTATTTTTGCTTATTCAACTGTAACACTTTTTGCTAAGTTTTTAGGTTTATCTATATCACAGCCTCTTTTTAAAGCTACATAATAAGCAATCATTTGAAGTGGTGGTACAGCTAGTAATGGTTGAAGTTTTTTATGTATTTTTGGAATTATTATTTTATTTTCATAATCAACATCAGCATTACCTACATATATTGGTTTAGCACCACGTGATATTACTTCTTCTAGATTAGAAATTGTTTTATCTCTAATTTCATCATCAGTTACTATTGCGAATACTATTGTTCCTTCTTTGACAAGGGATATTGTCCCATGTTTTAATTCTCCAGCTTGATATGAATCACTGTGAATGTATGATACTTCTTTTAATTTTAAACTACCTTCCATACTTATAGCATAATCTACTTTTCTTCCTATAAAGAACACATCCTCATGTTTATAAATAGAATCTGCTAATTTTTTATAATATCCTGTTTTATCTAATAATACTTTTAATTGTTGTGGTAATTTTTTTATGTCTTCTAAATATTTATTATCTGGATTTATTTTATATGATAATAAACTTAATACTAATACTTGAAGAATGAATGCTTTTGTAGTGGCAACAGCAATTTCTTTTCCTGCTTCTATTAGAATACTATATGTACATTCTCTTTCTATTGTTGATGATTGTACATTTACTATAGCTAAAGTATCAATATTATTATCATTTGCTTTTCTCATAGCGGCTATAGTATCAGCTGTTTCTCCTGATTGTGATATTAATATAACTAATGTATCTTTATCATAAATAATATTTCTATATCTATATTCACTAGCTACATCTATTTCTATTTTTATTCCATCTTCTTCAAATAGATTTTTACCAATCATTCCTGCATAATAGGCTGAACCACAACCTACTATATGAATATTTTTATATTTATTTAAATCTGGTAAACTATCTAAGTTATTAATATATTTTTTTATCAAATTATCTACTAACACTGGTTCTTCATTTATTTCTTTCATCATATAATGATCATAACCATTTAATGTGGTATCTTCTAAACTTAGATTACTTACTTCTACTTTTCTGAATACTTTTGTATCTTCTTTTACAATATTATAACTATCCTTAGTTAATGTAACTATTTCGTTTTGCCCTAATAATACATATTTATTAGTATAGTTTAGAATTGCGCCTATATCACTAGTTATAAAATACTCATTATCTCCTATTCCTAAAATTAATGGCGATTCACATCTTACGGCATATAATTTATCTTCTTGATCATTGATAATAGCTAAAGCATAACTTCCTTTAAGTTCACTAATTGCTTCTTCTATTGCCTTTTCCATATTATCTTTATAATAATAGTTTATTAAAGCCGCAATGACTTCTGTATCTGTACTAGTATTAAATTTAACACCTTTATTTTGTAGTTTTTCTTTTAATTCTTTGGCATTTTCAATAATACCATTGTGTACTAATGTGATATGCCCAATTCTATGTGGATGAGCATTTATTTCTGACGGTTCTCCGTGAGTCGCCCATCTTGTATGAGCTATCCCAATATTTGAATCTATTAATTTTTCATTGTTAATTTTTTCTTCTAAATTTGAAATTTTTCCAATACTTTTAATAATTTGTACTTCTTTATTATATAATGCGATACCCGCAGAATCATATCCCCTATATTCTAGTTTTTTTAGTCCTTCTATTAAAATTTTTTCAGGTCTTTTTGACCCAATATATCCTATTATTCCACACATAATGTCCTCCTCAGTTATAGTATATGTTTTGTTGTAATGGTGATTTTACTTTTTGTCATATACCTTACGAATAACCAATCCGTAGTAGCACCCGCCGAATTTTCGATAGCTACTAACCTCGTCAAGCATTTAAGCCTCTGGCGCTAGAATAATGTTACAACCTTTCTACATTACCCTTTATATTATTATAGCAAAAAAAAGAGAACCTGCAAATTCTCTTTATCTTATTATTTCTTGATAACTAAAAATGTAATTTACTTTTTCTTCTTTATCTTTCTTTTTATTTATAAGTGAATCTTCTTCTAATGACTTTTTAGAAATTGATTCATAATTCAAAGTAATCATTTTTATATCACTTAGAATTTTTTCTTCTTCTGATGTAATAGTTTTATTTTTTTGTTTTTTTATTAAGTCATTTAATTTTTCAGTATTATTTTTAAATACAATATATTCTTTATCTGTCTCATAATATACATATATTGTTTTATTGTTTTTTAATGTTTTTAAATATATTTCATATTCTGTATTAACAGCTTTATTGACTTTACATAATGCTTCATCTACTTTAACATAATTTTGTTTTTCTTGATTATATACAAGTTTTACTAATGATATGCAGTTAGCTTTATTCTCACTATTTTCTTTCCAAAATTTTACATTGTGATTATTATTAATACTTATACTAACTATACTAAATAATATTACTATTAGGAAAATGAAATATATTATTAATGATAAAACTACATTTACTCCACCAAGTTCATTACATATTTTTTGAAGAGAAAATGGATCGCTTCCTTCATATTCTTTTAATATTTTATTAACTCTTCTATTAACAATAAATATGTAATAAGGATTAAATGCGAATCCTAAAACTATGATTGTAATCACAAAATATATTAAGAAATATTTTGTATAGAATATGGCTACTAGTAGTGTAATTATTAATCCTATAATACCTGTTACAAATAATTTTCTATATAAGAAATACATCCAATTAAGAAGAAAAGCCCAAATATTAAATATACTTTTTTTGATTAGTTTATAGTCTTCTCCTATATATGATTCTACATATTTTTCTTTTTCACTATAATATTCATCACTTGAATTAATTTCTTCTATTTCTATTTTTACTTCTTTTTCTTTTTTAGGTTTTTCTTTTTTTGATTTTGTTTCTTTTTTAGTAGACTGTTCTTTTTTAGTTGTTTTCTTTTTATTAGAAGGTATAACTATTTCTTCTTCATCTTTTACATCAATGTCATCTTCATACCAATTTTCTTCTAATAAATTATCATTTATTTCTTCATTATTCCAATTTTCTTCATTTTGGGCATCATTAAAATATCCACAATATGTACAAAATTTTTCGCTATTTCTTAATCTTTTTCCACATTTTTTACATTTCATTTATATCACCTACTTATATAACAGTATCATCAGAAAGTCTTTCATATGACTTTTTTTGTTCTTTTTCTACTTCTTGTATTTGATCTTTAAATATTAAATCAAATTGAGGCATAGACTTTTTAATAACATCTGGATATATATTTTTACTACTTATTATTGCTTTTCTAAAATCAATTATATTAACTTCAAATCTATTATCAAACAAAGCATTAGAAAATGCTTGTTGAACTATGGTTAAGGAAACATCTGGATAACGTGATCCTATTTCATAGATTCGTTTGTATTCACTTGTAATTTCTGTGATAAATTCCATTATTTTTCTTTGAATAAATGATGTATATTTCATTTTTACACCTGTTTTATTTTCCATTTTAGGTAATGTTCCCATTAAAATTTCAATATTTTCTTCTTTTGTTGGTTCTAACACTTCTACCTTTTGGAAACGTCTAACAAAAGCTTTATCTCTTAAAATATATCTTTCATATTCCTCTGTAGTTGTTGCACCTATTACCTTAATATCTCCTCTATCTAATGCCGGTTTAAACATATTAGCAAAATCTAATGCTTCACCTTTTGTACCCATAAGAGTATGAATTTCATCTATAAATAATATTAATTTTGTTTTATCTTTTAATTCATCTATTAAAGTTTGTACTTTTGATTCTCCTGTTACTGGATCTGTACCTAGAAGTGCAGCAGTATTTAATTTTATTACTTGATAATTCTTTAATATATCTGGAACTTCTCCTTTTTTTATTCGATAAGCAAGTCCCTCTACAATTGCTGTTTTACCAACACCAGGTTTACCGATTAATACTGCTGATTTTTCTGGTGTTAAAAGAATTAAAATTAATTCTTTTATTTGTAAATCTCTTCCTATTGCAGGGTTAGTTATATAATCATTATTACAGAAATTTTCTCCATAGTTATCAAGCATACTGATACGCTTAGATTTTATATCAAAATTTTCTTTTACTTTTTTATCAAATTGCTCATTTAGATCCATATAAACACATCCTAATCATTTTTATTATAACATACTTTTTTTATTTTTTTCTTTTATTTTCATTGGATTTACATGTATACAGTTAAATCTGTTTTTTTATATTTTTTTCTACTTCATCTAAAATTTTATTATTAGTAGTACTTTTCTTATTAATAGACATAGTTAAAAATTCATCAACTTCATAAGGATATGATCTTATTGTTATATTTTTATCATGATATGATAGTCTTCTAAATGTTCTTATAAATTTATTAGTAGTATTCATTTGAATACTATTATTTCTTTCAAATAATTTGTTTTTCTTTTCTTCATCATCTATCATTTCTGCACTTATAAATCTTGATGCATATCTTACTGGTAAGTAAGGAATTGCTTTTATATTTTTTATATTATTAATTCTTAAAATATTAGTAAATATATCTAGTGATAATAGGAAAGAGTGAGTAATATCTGTTATATTTTCTTCTGGATAGTAATCGCTATCACCGTTTTTATAAGCATAATAATCTTCTATATCTTCTACTCCTTCATTTAATTTATATAGAATTCTATTAATCTTTTTACGATATTTCAATTCATTTTCGGATACTTCTTTTTTCTCTTTTGGATTTAATAGGCTATATATATAACATGTATTGTCACTAATTCCATAATATATAGCTGGTAATTTATATTCTACTTCTTCATTATTAAAAGTGTTTTTTAGAGTTAATTCTATTCTATATGGTGTTTCCATTGTAGTTGGATTTTTTTCTTTTTTTATTATTAATTTAGAGTTTAAAAGTGATGCTTCTAATTCTATTTCTATTCCATTATTAAAATAATCCAATGTAGTATCTTTTAAAAAGTTAATACTTTTTCTTAGATAGTTTATTGGATCAGAAAAATCTTGTGTTCGTGCATTTACAAATAAGTATGATATTAACCATTTAATCTTATTTCTTTTTATATCACTACAAAAAACAGGTGTTTTTCTATTATTAATTAATTCTATATAAATATATTCTTCTAGTAATTTATAAAACTTATCTTCATCTTTTATTATTAATGTAGAAAAACTATCTGTTTCATTATATATTTCTTTTACTTCTCCATCTTTATAAATAATGGAATTAAATCTAATTGGCCATTCTTCATTATCAATGATAACTTTACCGATACTAGCTTCTTTTATTATTTCTTTTAATATTTCCTTCATGATTCTTTTTTTTCTTCCCCTCTTCTTTAATAAATTCAATTATAAGTAAACATGTCCCAATAGTTATTCCTATATCAGCTAAATTGAATATTGGGAAAGTATATTCTAACACATTAAAGGCTAGATAATCAATAACACTATGATAAATAATTCTATCTAATAAATTTCCAAATATTCCTCCTAGTATAATACCAAGAGAAAAGCAATTTAATTTAGTAAACTTTTCTTGTGCCTTTATGTAATGATCTAATATAAATACAAATATTATACTGATAACTATTATTAGAATTGTATTATCTTCTAAAATAGAAAAAGCAGCTCCTTTGTTTCTTACATAAAATATTGAAAAGAAATTAGGTATTACTTTTATTTCTGTATTTATTTCAATAAATTTATTAACTAAAAATTTAATAAATTGATCAATTAATAAAACAATACAAGTTATTTTATATATATCTTCTTTTTTATTCATTTTCGTCTTCCTTTAATTTTTTTATTCTTTCTATAATTATTTGATATTCATCTAATCTTTTTTCTACATGGCCTCTAATTTTTACTATATCTCCTTTACTTAATTCTTGATTATTACTATATAGTTTTGGGAATAAAGTAAACTCTTTCAATCCTGTTTCATCACTTCCTGTGATAAAAGCCATTTTATCTCCTTTTTTAGTATTAATTATTTTTATTTTCTCTATTAATACTAAAACATCTACTGTTTTATTAAAATTATTTTCTATTTCATTTAAACTAATACAATATGGGTTATCTTTTTTATAAATAGTAGTAGGATGATTTGATAAGAAAAAACCAAATAATTCTTTTTCTTTTTCTAATAAATAATCTTCTTTATATTCTTTTTGTTTTTCTATGACTGGTTTCATTACTAAACTTGGGTCTATATCTTTAGTTAGTTCAGCATAATTAAATAAACTATCTAAATTATACATTAAAGTGGCCCTATTAAAATTAAATTCTTTGAATGTATCGGCCATTATTAAATCTTCGAATGTTTTTTTACCAATACCTTCAATGTATAATCTACTGAAACAATCATAAATATCTTGAAAGTCTCCAGCTTTTTTAGCTTTATTAATAGATTCACAAGTTACTGCACCTATTCCTTTTATATTAGAAATTGGATAAATAATTGTATTATCATTAACTAAATATTTTGAACTACTATTATTAATAGTTGGTTTTTCTAATTCAATATTACTTGCTTTTGCTTCTATTATGTATTCATTCGTTTTAGTAGTACTTCCTATTACATTAGTAAGTAAATTAGCAAAGAAAATATTTTTATAATGGCATTTTAAATAAGCCATTTTATAAGCAATAATACTATATACTACTGAGTGGGATTTATTAAAACCATATCCTGCAAAATTAAGAACTAAATTAAATAGATTTCTTGCTTGCTCCATAGAATGATGATTTTCCATACTCTTCTTTATAAATTTTTCTTCTTCATTTTGAAGTAATTCTTTTTTCTTTTTAGACATAGCTCTTCTTAAAATATCTGCTTCTCCTAAAGTATATCCAGCATAACAAGCAGCTAATTGCATTATTTGTTCTTGATATATTAATAAACCATAAGTGTTTTTAGTTATCTTTTCTAGTGATGGATCTAAATATGTTATTTTTTCTTCTTTATGTTTTCTCTTGATGTATGAATCTATGTTTAATGCTGCACCTGGTCTAAATAATGCTATTGCAGCTACTATATCTTCAAAAGTATTTGGTTTTAATCTTTTTAAAAAATTTCTCATACCAGATGATTCAAATTGAAATATTCCACATGTATCAGCTTTTTCAAATAATTTTAAAGTTTCTTTATCATCTAATGGAATTTTATTAAAGTCTATTTCAATATTTTTTATTTTTTTAATATCATTGATTACATTATCTATTAAAGTAAGATTTTTTAATACAAGAAAATCCATTTTTAAAAGACCTAATTCTTCTAAGTATTCCATAGAATAACTTGTCAAATACATATTATCTGATTTTGTTAATGGAATTACTTCATCTAAATCAACTTTTGACATAACTATTCCTGCGGCATGTTGAGATATATGTCTAGGTGCACCTTCTAATTTAGTCGCTATTTTAAACATCTCTGTTAATAAGATATCACTATCTATTTTTGCTTTAAAACTAGGATTGTTTTTATATACATCTTTTAGAGTTTCATGAGACATAGTAGGTATATATTTACTTAAACCATCTACTTTATATGTAGGAATATTAAGTACACGTGATACATCTCTAATTACTTGTTTAGCTGCAAGTGTACCAAAAGTAACTATACCACTTACTCTTTTCTCTCCATATTTTTGTTTTACATAATCTATTACTAAATCTCTTTTGTTATCTGGAAAATCTGTATCAATATCAGGCATAGTTTTTCTTTCTGGATTTAAAAATCTTTCAAATAATAAGTCATATTTTAATGGATCTATATCAGTTATACCTAGTGAGTAAGCAACTAAACTTCCAGCTGCACTTCCTCTACCTGGTCCTACTAATATTTTATTCTTTTTGGCAAATTTAATAAAATCATATACTACTAAAAAATAATTACTAAAACCCATTTCATTTATTACTTTTAATTCATATGCTAATCTTTCTTTATAATTATCTGGTATTTCCCCATTTAATCTTTTTGTAAGTCCTGCCCTTGATAAATCAAATAAATATTTCTTAGGATCTGGGCAATCATATATTGGTAATAAATTTTCTCTTTCAGGAAATATTAAATTACATTCATTAGATATTTTTATTGTATTATCAAGACCTATTTTTCCACTATATTCATCTATATCTTTAATATTTAATTCATAATTATCCACTGAATATTCTTTTATATTTTCTTTTGTTTTTCCATCGCGAATACAATATAAATATGGAAGTATTTTATTATCATTTTTATTTAAATATAATGCCTCTCTTATAAAAACGATGTTTTTAGTTATTATTAAAGCTTCTTTTTCCTGATTTTTATCAGAGTAACCTAGATATAAATCTAAATATATATTACCTAATTGTTCAAAATATTTTTTATAATCAAAAGGTAAAATACAAATAAGTGATTTATTATATTTTTTTATATCATCGAAATCTACTTTTCTTTCATTCTGAATTGTAGATAGTTTTATTAAACTTTTATAACCTTGATAATCCTTTGCATATAATAGTATTTTTAATTCATCTAATATTATTTCTAATCCAATAATTGGCTTTATATTTTGTTTTTCACATTTTTTAATAAATTCCATAGTACCATACATATTAGAATCTGTTAAAGAAATACTAGAGATATTATTATTTTTAGCAAAATCAACTATATCATCTATTTTTAATAAACTTGATAACATTGTATAATTACTTCTATTAAATAATGGAATATACATAATAATACCTCCTTTTATTTATTTTAACATATAAATAGTAATTTATTATTAATTATTATACCCTTTTTTTCCTTATTTTGTTTGACTTTCTAACAATTTTATGTTAAAGTTATAAAGCAAGGGGCCAAAGGAGGGATAACATGGCAGTAAATATTTCAGGAAGAAAAGGTAATGTAAAAAATATTAGATCTCATGCTTTAAATGCTACTAAGACTAGACAAAATGTTAATTTACAAGTATATAGATTAGAAGACGGTACAAAAGTTAGACTTTCTGCTAAAGAAATTAGAACTTTAAAGAAAAATGAAAAAACTGCATAATGCAGTTTTTTTTATTGTATTGTGAATTCTTGGTTTGTCATGTCTTCTTTTATTTTAATATATGATTCATTTTTATTGTAATCTACTTTTGTATATTGTTTTGTTTGTTGAATATTATTTAATTTAGTTAGGTCTAGTTTTTTATAATCTACTGTTACTGTAAGTGTAACACTTTCTTTCTCATTATTATATATAGATACTTGATAACCATCAATTTCATTCATCATACTTTTAAATTCTGTAGTGATTTCTTCAATTGACTTTTTACTTTCTTCTTTTGTAGATGTAGCACTAACAGTATATTCTTTAGTAAAACCTACTAACTTATCATTTTCAAATTTATAAGTTATATTGTATACAGTATTTGTATTATTTTGATTATCAATTTTTTTAGTACAATTTAAATTTTTTATTTCTAATTGTATATTTTGTTTTGTATCTCTTTTTTGAATGTTTTTAGGTGTAGTTTTTAATGAATTAGCTATTTGAAGAGACCCTCCAAATAGTAAAGATATAATTCCAATAATAGCTACTAAAACTGCTGGACGTTTGCTTGTTATTTTTTCAAAACGAATAGCTTTTTGTACTTCTTGAAAATTTAATACTTGTGTCTGTTGTAATTCTTCTTTTGTTAGTGTTTGTCTTACTTCTTCGTCTGATATTTGTCTTACTTCTCTATTATTCATTTTCCGCACCTCTATCATAATTACATTATATCAAAACGAACTTTACATATACAAGAAAAATCAAAAAAAAATA
Source organism: Bacilli bacterium (assembly GCA_017460175.1). Taxonomy (GTDB): domain Bacteria; phylum Bacillota_I; class Bacilli_A; order RF39; family UBA660; genus UBA3789. The sequence continues at coordinate 6,074 of JAFUBO010000001.1, read as the reverse complement.
ACTATTTCTAGTTATTTTTATATTTTGCATCAAATTTTTTTCTTTCTTCAGTATTTAGAATTTTCTTTCTTAATCTTATATTATTAGGAGTTACTTCTACTAATTCATCTGAATTAATATAATCTAAGGCATATTCAAGAGAAATTGGTCTTGGTCTTTTTAATACTACTGTGTGATCACTTCCAGCAGCACGAGTATTAGTTAATTGTTTACCTTTAACTACATTTACTGCAAGGTCATTATCACGATTACATTCTCCAACTATCATACCTTCATATACTTCAGTACCTGGTTCTATGAACATGATACCTCTATCTTCTAAGTTACCAATTGAGTATGCAGTAGCATTTCCATTTTCCATAGAAACAAGTACACCTAATTTTCTCTCTCCAATATCTACGCTTTCATATGGCATATATTCTTTAAATGTATGGTTCATGATACCATATCCTTTTGTTAATGTCATAAAGTCTGTAGAGAAACCAATTAATCCACGAGATGGTATTGTATATAATAATCTAACTTGGTTTTCAAAGTTAGTCATGTTTTCCATTTTTCCACCACGCATACCTAATTGTTCGATAACAGATCCTACAGAGTCTTCTGGTACTTCTATTTGTAATTCTTCATATGGTTCATACTTTTGACCATTTATTTCTTTAATGATTACTGTTGGTTTAGATACTTCAAGTTCAAATCCTTCACGTCTCATATTTTCAATTAAAATTCCTAAGTGAAGTTCTCCTCTACCACTTACTAAAAATGATTCATTAGTAGCTGGTTCTACTTTTAGAGATACATCTCTTTGCGTTTCACGGTTTAATCTTTCTTCTATTTTTCTAGCAGTAACTATTTTACCATCTCTTCCTACCATAGGTGAAGAGTTAGCTCCAAAAGTCATTTGAAGAGTTGGTTCATCAATATGTAGTTTTGGAAGTGGATTAATATTATCATTATTACATACAGTTTCACCAACACTAATGTCAGCTAAACCTGAAATAGCAATAATATCTCCTGCTTCAGCTTCATTTATTTCTACTCTATTATATCCATAATAACCAAATAATTTTTGAATTCTAAATTGCTTAGTAGTACCATCTAATCTACAACAAGTAACCATTTCTCCTGTTTTTATTTTACCATTATGGACACGACCTATTCCAATACGACCTACGAATTCATTATAGTCTAATAATGCTGGTTGGAATTGAAGTGGTGCGTTACTATCACCTTTAGGAGCTGGGATTACTTCAATAATCTTATCTAAGATTTCACTAAATCCTTCAGTTTGTGTAGATAAATCATCGCTTAAAGAACAAGTATTATTTAGGGCAGATGCATAAATAACGTCAAAGTCTAATTGATCATCATCAGCACCTAATTCTATGAATAAATCTAATACTTCATCTACAACTTGTTTACATCTAGCACTTGGTTTATCAACTTTATTAATAACTACAATTGGCTTTACTCCAGCTTCAAAAGCTTTCTTTAAAACGAATCTAGTTTGTGGCATTGCGCCTTCATAAGCATCTACTACTAAAATTACACCATCAACCATATTCATAATACGTTCTACTTCTCCACCAAAGTCAGCATGTCCTGGAGTATCTAGTATATTAATTCTAACTCCTTTATAATCTAATGCTGTTGTTTTAGCTAAGATAGTAATACCACGTTCTGCTTCTAATTGATTAGAATCCATTGATAAATTAGATAAGTCTTCATTATCACGGAACATTCCAGAATGTTTTAATATACCATCAACTAATGTAGTTTTTCCATGGTCAACGTGTGCAATAATTGCAACATTTCTTTTTTCCATATTTATACACCTCTTTGTTACACGCCTCATCATTATAACACAAATAGAAAAAAAATACTAGAATTTTCTGGTATTTTTTATATAATCATTTCTTTCGAATTGAGGTTCATAACTATAAGTATCGCAAAAACTAACTTGTTCGTTTAATTTATTTACATAATTTGTACAAAATATTACTTTTTTATTTTTTTGTAAATAAATAATCCAATTAAAATAATTAATAATACTCTTATTGGTGTTTTTAAATATCCTACATATGTACTTAGTATTATCCAGTTTTCACCTAAGGCATAGCCTACATAAACAAAAGCTAATGTCCAAGGAATAGAACCTATTGTGGTATAAATTAAAAACTTTAAAAATGGTTGTCTTGTAATACCTATAGGAAGAGAAATAAGTGTTCTTACTATTGGAAAGTTTCTACCTATTAATGCACTTAACATGCCATATTTATTGAACCAAGAATCTGATTTTAATATATCTTCTTCCTTCATAAAAAAATACTTACCATATTTTTTTATAAATGGTTGTCCTCCAAAATATCCCATATAATAAATTACTATAGCACAAAATACACTTCCTATTAATCCAATAAAAAAAGCACCCCAAAATGTAAATATTCCTTGGCTAGCTAGTATTCCTCCTGTAGCTAGTATTAATTCACTAGGAATAGCTATTATTACTGCTTCTAAAACCATTCCTAGAAACATTCCAAAGTATCCAAAATCTCCTATTAAGTTTAGTACAAAGTCTGCCATATTCTTCACCTAGTGAATTATATGAAAAAAACAAATTATTTTTTCATTAATTTGTTTCTTTTTATTAACACTTCTATGTAATCACTTAAATTATCATATTCTTCTTTTTTTAAATGATCTAGTTTTCTATTATGTTCTTTCATTACTGCTCCATCATATGAAGCTAACATTTCATAATCATTAAAGTCATCTCCTGCAACATGGAGTAAGTTTATATCTAAATTTTCGTTTTTACACAAATCTTCTAAAGCTTTTGCTTTATTAACAGTTCTGTGGATAATATTAACATGTCTTCTGCTTGCATATATATGGACATTTATTTGATCTTTAATTGTATGTACCATTATATTTTTTTCTAGTTCATCAACACAATTAACTACTATTTTGACACAATCTTTATGATATTCTGTTTTATTATATCCATCATCTAAATAATAATCTGCATCTATTCTTTTGAGCAATTTTTCTATTTCTTTTATTTCGTCTTCTTCTAAATATGTTGTGGAAATGCAGTTATCTACACTATCAAATGCTTTTGCCCCATCTTCACATATTAGATATGTATATGGAATATTATACTCATTTAGTGTTTTCTTTAAACTAGTATAATTTCTACCAGTTATAATACAAAATATATTTCCTTGACTTATAAAGTCTTTTATTGCAGCTATATTTTGTCTTGTTTTTTCTTCATCATGTGCATAATAAATTGTATTGTCAAAGTCACTTGCTAATATCTGCATATTATCACCTAGTAATAGAATAACAAAAAAAGTAATATCTTTCAATATTACTTTCTTTTATTACTTAAAGAAGTTTTTGAATAAAGCATTTAATCCTTTATTAATTACTTTATTACTAGCAGAATTAAATACTTTTCTTCCTAATTTATATTCAATAGAATTCTTTTTCTTTCTCTCTTCTTCTCTTTTTTTCTTTTCAGCAGCACGTTCTTCTTCTTTTTTTGTTTTTTCATCTAATTTAGCTTGTTTTTCTGCTTCTTTTTCTGCAGCTTTTGCTTGTAAATCTGCTTCATATTTTTCTTTTATTAATCTATTTAATTCATCTATTTCTTCATAAGCAGATTCACGTTCTATTGGCTCTTCTGGGTACTTACCTAGAATTGTTGATGAATTAATTATTTTATTTCTTGCTATTTCATCTATTGTTCCCATTTTACTTTGTGGTGGAAGAATAGTTGCTTTTTCTACCACTTCTGGCTCTCCATTTTCATTTTGGAAACTAATTAAGGCTTCTCCTGTTCCTAAATTAAGAATTGCATCATATGTATCAAATTCAGGATTTGTTCTAAATGAATCAGCAGCTGCTTTTACTGCTTTTAATTCAGTTGGAGTATATGCTCTCAAAGTATGCTGAACACGATTCCCTAATTGTGCAATTATTTCTGTTGGAATATCAGCTGGCGATTGAGAAATAAAATATAATCCAATACCACGAGATCTTATTAATCTAACTACTTGAACAATTCTTTTTAAACGATATGGAGCAATATCTTTAAATAATAGATGTGCTTCATCAAAGAAGAATACGATTTTAGGTTTATCTAAATCTCCTACTTCTGGCATCTTAGTATATAGTGTTGTTAGCAACCATAATAAGAATGATGCAAATAAATCAGGTGATTCAAACAATTCTACTGCATGTAAAATATTAATCATTCCTTTGCCATTAGCATCTGTTGTAATAAAATCATTAATATCAAGTTCTGGTTGACCAAAGAATTTGTCAGCTCCTTGATTTTCTAAAGCTAATAAACATCTTTGAATAACCCCTACTGTTTGAGGTGTAACATTACCATACTTTGTAACAAATTGTTCTCTATTATCTCCAACATATTGAAGTAGTAATCTTAAATCTTTTATATCATCTAATTCCCATCCATTGTCCTTAGCTATTTTATAAACTACTGTTAAAACTCCTTCTTGTGCTTCAGATAATCCTAGCATCATAGAAAGAATTTCAGGTCCTACTGAATCAAGTGAAGTTCTTATAGGATGACCATATCTTCCAAATATATCCCAAAATCTTACTGGAAATGATTTGTATTCAAAATCTGTAATTCCTAATTTTTGTAATCTACTATCTAGCGTTTCACTTGCTTCACCTTGAATAGCTGTACCAGCCATATCTCCTTTAACATCAGCTAAGAATACTGGTATTCCTGCATCAGAGAATGACTCAGCCATTACTTTAGAAGTAACTGTTTTACCTGAACCACTAGCACCTGTAATCAAACCATGACGATTTGCTTTTTCTAATAATATACTTAAATCCTTTTTATCACTTTTACCAATCAAAATTTTATTATCTATATACATAAAGACCTCCAATTAAATATATTATAACATAGTGATATAAATTGTAGAATATATATTTTTTATATAATTTTATTTACTATTAACGCTATATATGGTATTTTGTTTATAGAAAGGTGGTAACTTTATGACTGAAGAAAAACAAGAAAATAATGGTGTTTTAACTTATACTACTAAAACTGTAAATATACCTGAAGAATATAAACCAATTAGTATGTGGGGATATTTTGGATATCAATTACTATTTGCTATTCCTTGTGTTGGTCTTATTTTCTTATTAGTTTTTGCTTTTGGTGGTAATCAAAATGTTAACGTTAAAAACTTTGCCAGATCACAATTTTGTGGATTAATAATAATAGGTGCTATTATTGCTATTATTTTAATATTTGCTTTTGTATTTGGTGGTTTAGCTATATTCGGTAGTAATGCTACTAATTATTAATATATATGGCTCAATTAAAAAAAGATTTAAAAAACTATTGGTATGCAATATTGTTGGTGATCATTTATATATTGACTATGGAAATAATATTTCATAAAACATGTATTTTTCAAATATTATTTCATATAGATTGTCCAGGTTGTGGATTAACTCGTGCAACTATTTCTTTATTTAAAGGCAATATAAAAGAATCACTTCATTATAATTATTCATGTATATTTTGGTTAATAACTATTCTATTATTTATAATTGATAGATATATAAAGCCATTAAAAATAAAACCATTTCCAGTTTTATTTATTATCACGTGTTTAATCACAATAATAAGATATATTTTAATAGTTATATTTAAAATTAATATTTTTTAAATAAAAAAGACTTATCATTTGATAAGTCTTTTAATGTCTACTGGAGCGATAAAAGTTCAAAGTAAGTCAAAATGTTTTCTTTTGATAAATCAATTATACACTAAAAATTGAAAATTTCAAAATATTATAATATCTTTGTTTTATAGTAATTTTTAGAGAGTTCGCAAAATAGTAATAATGCGATGAATTAAACTTATGAAAAAGTATGACATTCTAAGATTTGTCAATATTAAATTTTTATGGTATTATATTCACTACAAAAAGACACGAAATTTGATATTTTTTTAAAAATTATCAAATAATGTGTTATTTGGTATATAATATAAGTGTAGTTAGTGGTGTAAC
>JAFUBO010000003.1 GCA_017460175.1 Bacilli bacterium | reverse complement strand
TGTATCTACCCATACAAGTCCATCGATTGAGTATCCTATTACTCCTTCTCCTGTTACTTCGATACTATGTGATGTTCCATCATATATTCCTGAATAAGATTGTACTATTGGCGCATTTCTATTTGCCTTATTTATCTTCCAGTTTAGTGTTACATCTTCTTTTGTTCCATCTGCCCATTCATAATTCTTCTTGTCTTTTATTCCGAATGTTACACTATAATTTCCTACCTTTGTTTCTTTTCTTATTCCACTTAATTCTATCTTTTCTCCATCATAATTATTTATTATTGGTGTTATTTCTTCTCCTGTATATGTATATTCTGTTATTGACATTGTTGGTTTTACTAATTGTGTTTTTGATGCTATTGCTATTGTTCCTTCAACTATATCTGAATCATTATAATTATTATCTCCTACTACTTTTACATATACTGTTGTTATCCCTACTTCTGTTCTTGTTGGTTTCTCTTCACTCCATGTCTCTTTATCTAATGAATACTTTATTATTCCTTCTCCTGTTGCTTCTATTGTATGTGCATCACCATCATATACATCTCCATATGATACTACTATTGGATTTTCTTTCTTTGCTTTATTTATCTTCCAGTTTAATGTAATATCTGTATTTGTTCCATCTGCCCATTCATATATTGCCTTATTCTTTAAACTTATTGTTACACTATAATTTTCACTATTGATTGAACTTGTTGTTCCACTTATATTCATTACATTTGAATCATAATTACTTATTGTTGGTGTTATTTCTTCTCCACTATATGTATATTCATTAATTAAAATTGTTGGTTTTACTTTTTGTGTTTTCGCAATTATTGTTATTGTTCCTGATACTACCTCTGATTCATTATGATTACTATCACCAAATACTTTTACATATACTGTTACTGTTCCTACTTCTGTTCTTGTTGGCTTCTCTTCAGTCCATACAAGTCCATCGATTGAGTATCCTATTACTCCTTCTCCTGTTACTTCGATACTATGTGATGTTCCATCATATATTCCTGAATAAGATTCGACTGTTGGGGCATTTCTATTTGCTTTATTTATCTTCCAGTTTAATGTAATATCTGAATTTGTTCCATCTGCCCATTGATTATTTTCCTTATCTTTTAATTCTATTTTTACACTATAATTTCCACTATTGATTGAACTTGCTGTTCCACTTATATTCATTACATTTGAATCATAATTACTTATTACTGGTGTTATCTCTTCTCCATTATATGTATATTCTATTTGATTCATTATTGGTTTTGCTATTTTTGTTTTTGCAATTATTGTAATTGATCCTTCAACTACTTCTGAAGCATTATAGTTTTGAGCTTCTTTTATTCTTACATACACTGTTGTTGTTCCTACTTCTGTCCTTGTTGGTTTTTCTTCACTCCATGTTAATCCATCTAACGAATACTCTGGTGTACCTTCACCAGTTACTGTTACACTATGAGGTGCACCATCATAGGCTTTTGAATAAGATTGTACTGTTGGTTTTTCTCTATCAGTCTTATTAATTTTCCAATTAATTTCAACATCAAAATCTGATTCATCTTGCCATACATATCTTACCTTATCTCTTAATTCTATTGATACAGTATAATTTCCAGCATTTGTTGCACTCGAAACTCCATTTTTTCTCATCTTATCTGAACTATAATTAGAAATTACTGGTGTTACTGTTTCACCTGTATATGTATATTCCGGTATAGAAATTGTTGGTTTTACCAATTTCTTTCTATTGATTTCCCAATTTAACGTAACATCAGAAGTTGTTTCATCTTCCCACTCATAATTTAATTTATCTTTTAAGCTTACTATCATACTGTAATTATTAGGATCAGTACCACTTATATTTCCACTTAAATCCATTATATTTGAATCATAATTTATAATTTCTGGAGTTATTTCTTCTTCCCTATATTCATATCTTGTATTTGCAAGTGATGATTTAGGCATTTGTTTTTTCGTAATTTCTATTGTACTTTCAATTATTTCTGAATCATTGTGATTACTATCCCCAATTGCTTTTACATACACTGTTGTTTTTCCTACTTCTGTTCTTGTTGGTTTTGTATCACTCCATGTTAATCTATCTATCGAATAAACTAATGTTCCTTCTGATGCAGTAGCATCTACAGTATGAGAATGTCCATCATACTGAGCACTGTAGTCTATAACTGTTGGTGCTGGTCTATCTGCTTTTACAATTTCCCAATTCAACACAATATCAACAGCATTTTTATCAGTCCACATATAGTTAATCTTATCTTTTAAACTAATTGTCATACTATAATTTCCAACATTTGTTGCATTCTTTGTACCACTTGAAGTCATTAATTCTTCTTCATAATCATATATAGCTGGAATTATTTCATTTCCTGTATATGTATATTCTGCAGGCGAATCCAAATGTGGTTTACTAAGTTTTGCTTGCATTGTTAATGCTGGTCTTAAAATTACATATCTATCGCTCATAAATAATTTATTAAAATTATAATTATTACTATCTAATGTCTCAGGAAAACTACCTGATTTATTATAAAATTTATCTTCCAAATAAATATATTCGTGTTGAACACCATCTACTAAAGTAATTAATATATCACCTGTCTCAAAATGATCCTTAATTATCGTATCTGCCATAGCACTTCTATAATTAGAAGAAGGGGTAAGATAAAAAGGACTATATCTTTCATCTTTAGCTGGATTATTTGGTTCAGATGATGAATATTTATTTCTAAGTGGACTCATCAACCAGTTATATTCCCAATAATGCATCTTGTATTGAGTTTTAGTAACATCATCTTCTGTATAAGTTCCATCTTCAACTATTCCACCATAATAATTATTATAAACAATATCATATAAACTATTGTCTTGACTTAAAGAAATCGCTTTAGGATTTGACCCACCTTTAGAATCATATATTACCTCTGCAATAGTTTTTCCATCTTCATCTCTAATTGGTTTACCCTCTTCATTTTTGCGTTCATTAGTATAAACAACTAAATCCCTTAAATCAAAATTACCAAGTAAATTAGATATTCCTGTTGTATTATAATATATTTCATTAATTAATTCTTTAGAATTAGTTTTATCAGAATTATTAAAACTTTGTATAATACTATTTTTATCTATTGAATGTAATTTTTTACCAACAGAATTAGTTATTTCTGCAGTAGTAATAGAACATACACTACCTGTTGAAGATATAGTAGTTCCTAAAGCTTCCTTTTTTACTTTAACTGTATATGTTAATTCTTTACTATCATTTTTAGGAACAGTAAAATTACTCCATGATACTTTTCCATTATCTACACTACTACCAGAAGAACTACTTTTATAAATAACATTAGCTGGTATATTTTCCACAACATTTAAATCAGTATAATCACTATTACTATTGTTTTTAATAACAATCTTATATGTTAATAAATCACCAACTTCAACTTCACTTTTATTTATTATATTTTTATCTTTTGCAGACACAGTCTTTGTAATACTCATACCTGGATGATTAAGTCTACAAGTTGTTGTATCAGGTATTGAAACATTTTGTTTACTACTAGCATATTCATTACATGGATATTTTGTTAAATCATATAGATCAGTTGAATTTCCATGTCCAGTACCATTAAAATCAATAATTTGTTTAATTTGATTTCCATCTTCAACTACAGGTCTAATGATAAATACATATTTACAATTTTTAAAATAACTTTGGATTTTTTCTTCTAAATTCCACAATCCAACTCCACCCATAGAGTCATAATATAAATGTACATCTACTTTATTACTTAAATTAGTACCATCTCCCCATTCGTTAGAATTGATTAAAGTAGTTTGACTTCCATTTATATCATAAACCATAGTTGTATGAGCTTTAGAATCGTATTGTACTCCTATTACAACATCACCGGTTTTAATATATTCAAGCATTGAATTTAAAGTAATACTAGGTGGTTGTTCACTAAATCCTTCATCATCTGGCCCCCAGATTTTTCTAACTACTTCAGGATGTGCATCTTTTTGTATATAAGCGCAGCCTGCCATATGAAGTGTAGAATGTTTAAGATTCATTCCCAATGCCTCACGATATACTTCATCAACAAAAGCAGCACATTCTGTATAAATGTTATTTTGTTCACTTGCCATTTCTGGAGTAATTTTTTTCATATCTTTAGCATTACTATACCTTACATAAGGAACTTTTCTTAGAAATGCCCCTGCTGTTTCTTTTAATGCTTTTTGATAAGGTCTTAATTCTTCTGCACTAACAATTATAGGCATTAAAAAAATACATACAATTATCATTAATATTTTTCTTAACTTCATACACTTTCACCCTATGATAATTGTATCATAAACACAATAAAAAAAATAGATTTTCATCTATTTTTTTTACTTTTTATTTTGCCATTATTTATCGAAGAAAAATCATACCAAATTTTAGCTTCTTCTAACTCTATTCTTCTTTGTTGAGTCAAATTCCATTCATTTAAATTACTATCTATTAAATCTTGTATATTTTTAATATTATGACTTTTTAATATACTAAATAATTCACTATCAAAAAAATGTAATTTTTCCATTAATTCAATAGTTAATTTATGATTCAAATCACTAGTTTTATCTTCTTTATCTTTAATAATACTATCCACTTCAAGCATCATAGTATTTTTATCTTTATGAGTTTCAATGAATGATCTAACTAAATACAATTCTTTCAAAGATAAACTATTTATATTATTCTTTTTCATAAATCCCCCTAAAAGTAGACATATTATATCATAAAACTTAATTTTTTTCAACCAAAACAGCTAACTTCCTAGTATAATAATATTAGGATGTGACTAATTTATGAATATAAAATTTGATTATAATTCACCTGTAATAATAACTTATTTAGTAGTTTCTCTAATTGCTTGTTTTTTAAACTTTATTACTAGAGGTAAATCTAATAAATTATTTTTTACAAGTTATAGAAGTAATATATTTAATCCATTAACTTATATTAGATTATTTACTCATTCTATAGGTCATATTGATTTATCTCATCTAATACATAATTTTTTATTTATATTATTAATTGGACCTATGATAGAAGAAAAATATGGAAGTATTAATTTAATTATTATGTTTTTAATAACATCACTTGTAATCGGACTATATAATACCATATTTAGTAATTACAGTATTACTGGAGCCTCAGGTAACGTATACATGTTAATAACATTATCTTCATTTTCTAATATAACCGATGGAAAAATACCTATTACTTTAATATTAATTTTAATATTTTATATACTAAGTGAATTTAGAGATAGATTAATTGAAGGTAATAAAACAACATATCATACAGGTCATTTGCTAGGTGCAGTATGTGGAATAGCTTTTGGATTTTATTTTTTATATTTTAAAACTTTTCCATTTATACAATATATGATAAAATAATTAAGAAGGAGTGATTATTTATGAAAAAAACAATTCTTACTGGTTTAAGACCTACAGGCAACTTACATTTAGGACACTATTTTGGTGCTGGTAAGACATGGTGTAATATTCAAGATGATTACGACTTTTATTTGGAAATTGCTGATGTTCAAGCATTAACAGATAATTTCAATAATCCAGAAAAAGTGAGACAAAATGTTTATGAAATAACTAAAGATTTACTAGCTATTGGCTTAGATCCAAATAAAGTTAATTTCTTTATTCAATCACAAATATCAGAGATTGCAGAATTAACTGTTTTCTATTCTAACCTAGTAACAGTATCTAGATTACAAAGAAACCCTACTGTTAAAACTGAAATAGCTCAAAAGAAAGAATTATTTGGAAATAATGGTGAATCAATTACTTATGGATTCTTAGGTTATCCTGTTTCTCAAGCAGCTGACATAACTTGTTTTAGTGGAGAAGTTGTTCCTGTGGGAGAAGATCAATTACCTCTTTTAGAACAATGTCGTGAAATAGTTAGAAAATTTAATTCAATTTATGGTGAAACTTTAATAGAACCAGAACAATTACTTTCAACAACTCCTCGTATCAAAGGACTAGATGGTAATGACAAAATGGGAAAAAGTCTAGGTAATGCTATATACTTTGTAGATGATGAAAAAACAATAAACAATAAAATTATGGGTGCAATTACAGATCCTAGTAAATTAAAAAAAGATGATCCTGCCAACCCAGATATATGTATGGTTTACTACTATCATAAATTAGTAAATAATGAAGAAAATATAAGTAAAGTATGTTCTGAATGTAAAAAAGGTGAAAGAGGATGTGTACAATGTAAAAAAGAACTTATTGACGCAATGAATGAATTCTTAAAACCAATAAAAGAAAAAAGAAAATACTATGACGAACATCCTGAAGTTGTAGATAAAATATTAGAAGAAGGAACTAATAAAGCAAAAGAAAAAGCTAAAGAAACAATAAACAATGTAAAAAAAGCTATGAAGATAAATTACTAATAGCTTTTTTCTTTTATCATTTTTATTATTTTTTCTAAATAAAATATTTTATCAAAACAATTATTATTAATTATATCTATTAAAGAATTATACTCATCTTTGATAGATTTTTTTTTTGAAAATATCTCATAATATAAATAATTAATTTCATCATATTTTTTCTTATCATATAAAAAATTAATTTCATTTAATATACTATTTTTTACTTCTTTTTCTCTTCTAGTTAAAAATTTATCATCACAAATATTATCTAATTTAACATAATCAAATATTTCTAAATCATACATTTCAACTTCCTCAATAACCGCATCTTCTTCATCAATTAATAAACTACTTTTTCCTATTAATTTACCTTCATCATTAAACTTTAAAGCAATTACTCTTTCCATATCAGTAACTAGTAAAGAATAACTTATTTTAGTATTATTAGTATAAGTTTTATTATATATTTGTTTTAATAAATTATTATTAATTCTAATTCTATAATCTAATATTTCTTTCATTCCAATATCAGTTACTCTAAATATAGGAATCTTTTCTATATATGTAAATTCATCTACTTTATTCCATTCATAAAATTCTATAAAATTACTTTTAAAATTTAAAACTAAATCATATATATAATTCATGTCATTTCCTCCAAAGTAATAGTATATATATTATTAAACCAATAAAAAATAATAAACACTCTATATTAGTAAAAATAAACTCTAAATATTCAAAAATAGTATATCCAAATGAAAATAAATTTATGTATATAAAAATAAAAGTTAAACCAATAATCATCATTATAAAACTAATAATATAAAGCATTATTCTTCCCATATTAATTCTTATGAAGAACAAAAATAAAAAAGAACTTATTAAAGTTCTTGATTCTTAGTTAAAGTGAATCTATTTTTAGAAATAAATTTTTGAACATCCTTTTTAACTTTCTTTTTACAACTAAAATTAATTAATACATCATCGTCAACATATCCAACATTTTTATATGCTTTATTAGATGGAACATATTGGTAATCTGTATATAATGAAACATGATATCCTTCTTTTAATACTTTATTAGTTAAATTATATATTAGATTAGCAGCATATCCTTTTCCTCTTTCATCTTCTAAAGTATAAACTCCTCTTATTTTTGCATCACCATCTATCACATTATAAAATGCTTGAGAAACAATCTTTCCATTAGCATTTTTCCACACATAATAATTTTCTGTTTTTAATCTTTTATTAAAGTGTTCTTCTGCTTCTTCCATAGAAAGACTTTTAACATCACCTATTTCATGTGATTCATTATATATAAACTTCACTAATACATCTTTATCTTCTTCTTTTACTTTATCTAGATATCCATCAGCCTCTTTTGGAGATATAGTCTTCTCACAATATAAATATCCCATTTCTAGATAATAATCTCCTAAATCATAATTATCTTCCTTTAATAAATCATATAATTCTTTTTTAGAAGTATATCTAGTATCTTTATCTAGTCTATATAAATCAATTGCTTCCTCTATTTCTTTTAATAATAATCTATCAAAATTATCTTTTGTCCATATCCAAGTAGGCCAAGCTATTCCTCCACGACATAATAAATAATTTTCTTCATCACTATAAAGTTCTAATTCTTTACTAGATAAATTTTGTAGTATTAAGAAAAACTTATACTTATCTTTTTGAAATTCTTTACTTTTTAATATTTTATTATTAGGTTCTATTCTTTTTATCATCTTATCACCATCCTCTCTTATTATATCATGGCTTTAAGAAAATAAAAAAAAGCCACGAATTATTATTCGTGACTCCAAATATCTTGTGTAGGCTCTTCACCCGAGATAGCTCGCATATTGCTTATATCTCCTCACTTGTCTACAAATTATACACTACTTTATACTATTTGTCAATTTTATCTTCTAGTAGATTGGAATCTACTCTATTAATAGTTTCAAATTTCTTAGATATTTTATCACTTGTTATAGAAATATTTTCTACATCTTTATTGACAGATTGAATACTACGAGCTAATTTATCCCAACGTTCTTTATATCTTGAAAATTCTAATCCAAGTTTATTTAATTCTTCATGAATAATAGAAGTATATTTATCTCGCTCCATATTCTTTATGATCATCTCAATTACCGTTAAAGTAGAAATTAATGTTGTTGGACTAGTTATCCATACATGTCTTTTATAAGCATATTCTATTATATCATTATGATATGCATTGACTTCTGCGAAAATTGCTTCAGCTGGTAAGAATAAAATTGCTTGATCAGTTGTTTCTCCTGGAATTATATATTTACTTGCTATTGCATCAATATGTTTTTTCATATCTTGTTTAAACATCTTTTCTGCAGTATCTCTTTCAGCCTGAGAAAGTTTTTTATCTACCATCATTTCATAGTGTTCCAAAGGAAATTTTGAATCTATACAAATAGTACCTAATGGTTCAGGTGCAAATAATACAGAGTCTGCAATAACACCAGTACTTAAAGTATATTGTAATCTATAAATATTATCATTCTTTTCTCCAAATACATTAACTAAAATATGCTTTAAATTAACTTCTCCAAATATACCTCTAGTCTTTTTATCAGTTAAAATACTTTGTAAACCTACAATATCACTAGATAAAGTCTCTATCTTCTTCTGTGCTTCATCAATCTTACTTAGTCTTTCAATAACATTCATAAATGTTTTATTAGTCTTTTCAAAGTTTTGATCAAGTCTTTCATTAACTTTTTCATTAATCATTAAAAGACGCTTTTCTACTTGTTCATTTAACTTAGTAAAATCTTCATTCATACTACGATTAATATCTGTTTTAAACTCTCCCATTTCTTTAATCATATTAACTTCTAATTTACCAAGTCTTTCAGTAATATGAGATTCATTAATATTCTTCATTAAAGAAATAATTGTCAAAATAATTAAAATAACTAATAATACAATAATAACTATATCCATAATACACCTCTATTCTACATTTAATACTTTATTAATAATTTTTGAAATTACATAAGCTACAATTAAAGTAATAAAAACATATATTAAAGCTTTCACATCAGTTAAACTTTCTATTAGAGTTTTTCCAATATATCCCCAGAAA
The DNA here is from genome assembly GCA_017460175.1 of Bacilli bacterium. Lineage (GTDB taxonomy): Bacteria > Bacillota_I > Bacilli_A > RF39 > UBA660 > UBA3789. The sequence continues at coordinate 288,384 of JAFUBO010000003.1, read as the reverse complement.
GTAACTGAAAAAACTTTTCCAATTAATAACGCAATAATATACTTTTCTTTTGATATTTTAGTATATCCACATATTAAATTAATAAAAAATGATGGAGTAAATGGCAAAGTAATTATTAATACTAATTTAGTAAATGATATGTTTTTAAAATGACTTATCTTATCATTTACTTTTTCTAAATACCTTTTACCAATAATTCTTTTTGATACTCTTTTTTCAATTGCATAAAAAAATGAATAACAAACATAACTACCTAAACAAGTAGCAATCCAAGAAATTAAAACACCAACAAATAAACCAAACGCATTAACATTTAATGCGATAAAAACACTTAAAGGTAATATTGGTATCAAGCACTCTATAAATACTAAAAAGAAAGCAAAAACTATTCCACCTGTTGAAATAAAATTAGTACTAAAATCAATTATATAATTAATAGTATCCACTCTATCACCTTCTATTTTATTATATTATAATTCTATTTTCTTAACAAGTAATTATTATAACCACCATCTATATTTATTACATTATAACCTATTTTATTTAATTTATTTACAACATTTTTACTTGTAATACCTGATTGACAATAAATATAATATTTTTCATTTTTATTTAAATACTTATCAGGGTTAAACAATAAATTAAATGAATCTATTTGTATTGCTCCAGGTATATGACCCATATTAAATTTATTAATACTTCTTATATCAATTATATTCATAAACACCTCCTAAAATATTAGATGAAAAAAAAAGAATCTATTCTATAATAGATTCCTATCTAACTTTATAAGGTTTTTCTAAAGTACCTTTACCACTTTTAAACATAACACTATCATTTAAATATATTACTGGTCTAATTGATGCATAAGTAGAAGCTCTTTCTGCTCTTACTATTCCATTACCAGCAACCTTAAATACTAAAGATGTATCATTAGTACTAGCAGTAGCTAACCACCAATTAGCTTTAATTACTAAATAATTATAATTCTTGCATGATTTAGTACTAGCAGATTTACAATTAGGATCAACACTTGCATATAAGAAATCAGATAAAGTAAGTAATCCTAATTTTTGATCTCTAACTTTTTCTCTACATTCAATTGAATTATCTTTACTTTCTTCTTCACCATTTCTTTTTCCAACACAAACATCAAATTCAACTAACTTAGACTTATCTTTCTTAGATAAAATATCTTCTCCTTCTTTTTCAATTGGATTTTTATAAATTTTTTCTAAGAATTCTTTTGCTCTACTAGAAGAATAATTATTTATTCCACTTTCATATTTCATATTTTCATTATAACGATTATCCCATGTATTAGTATATCCAACACCTGTTGCACTAATTAATACAATATTATTATCAGAAGTAATCTTAACAATTCTCCATAAATTATTATTCAATTGTACATAATTATCTACATTCTCTCCACGGAATACATAATCACCATTATTACTATAAAGTCCATATCCAGAACTAACAGTTTCATTATTATTCAATACTTTTTCATATAAAGGTATTGTAGAATAATCATTACCACAATCTAAATTAGGTGTATATATATATGAAGAATCTTCATTTTGCACACTAACACTACCTACACAACTAACACCTTTTTTAGTATATTCAGATAAATCTTTCATTTTACCTGCTTCTACTAATGTAGAAACATCTACTTCAATAATTGAATCCTCTTCTGGTAGATATGAAGCATTATCTTTAAAATAAGACTTAGCTGCTTTTTCCATAATTCTTTCTATTTGAGAATAAGAATAACTCTTTTTATTATTACCTAGAGACATAATAAATAATATTAATAAAATAAGTATCATTATTCCTACAATTATACCCATAAATCTAAACATTTTTCTTTTAGGATCATAATTATTAGATTTAACATCTACATCTAAATCTTCTTCTTCTAATTCTTCTTCTTGTTCTTCAATATTTTCATTTTCATCATGTTTAGGTTTTTTAACAATATTAAAATTTATACCCATAATACAACATCCTTTCTAATTATCAAAAAAATCATCAAAGAAATCATCATCATCTATTTCATCATCCAATTTAATAGCAGAATTATTATTAACTTGTTCTTGTTGTTCTAAATGAACTGGTTCAATTGAACCATTTTCCTTTTTCTTTCTTTCCTCTTCTTCTTTTTCACGTTTTTCCTCTGCCTCAAGTTCTGCAATTTTAGCATCAATCTTTTTAACAAGTTCATCTACATCAAACCCTAAATCATCATCTTCTTCTGAAAATTTAGATTCACTAGGTTTTACCTTAGGCATTATAATTGGTTCTTCTTTTATATCTTCATAACTTGGAATTGGAGGAATTTTAATATTATCTTCCTTTTCTATAGATGATTTTCTAGTTAAGAAATCAGGTATTACTTCTTTTGATTTCATATCTCTTGGTGATGGAAATTCAAATGGTAAAGAATTACCAAATCCACCATTACCATCATCAGCAGAATTCATCATCTCTAATAATTTCTTTTTCTTTTGATCTTTAACAAATTGTTTAATATCAAAAGTATGTACATCATGTTTTTTTCTAACTGGATACTTTGCTAAAGGATATTTAACACCCCAATCTAACTTCCAGTATGGAGTAATTTTTGTCTTAAATGGTTGTTTTCTAAGACGAAGTATAATTACTTCATATTGTTTCATTCTTTGTAGATCACTTACTGTAACAAGTGGAGTTGATGCTGTCTTATCATCTTTCTTAGATTTAACCTCACCACACATCTTAGAAATTTCTTCCAAAGCCTTTAATTCAGTAGTAATCAAGTAAATTATATTACCACAGTTACCACGTATCGTTTCAGCTTCTTCTTTACCATAAACATCATCTAGTTGTGCAAAGTTTTGAATTATCATTGTAAAACGAATTCTTCTTGAACGTGCTGCAGTGATCATTGTAGTAACATCTTTTAATGGTGGCATATTAGCAAACTCATCTAATAAAAAATTAGTTCTTATTGGTAATTGTCCGCCATTCTCTTGTGCAACTCTAATTAATGTTTCATAAATTTGTTTTAATAAAATTGTAACTAATGAATGATATGTTTTCTTTTCATCTTGAATAACAATAAATACTGCTGTTGGTTTTTTACCAATACTTTCAAGATCAATATCACTATAACTTAACATCTCACTTAAATTTTCACGAGATGCAAATAATTTAACTTTTTGTTTAAATACAGATAAAATAGAACCTTTTGTTTCATTTGGAGCCATAATAGTACTAGAGGCATTAATAGATGCCGCACTATTAGGATCTTTTCCATTAAAATATTCTTTAATATAAGTAGATCCACCAAATTTTTCTTCACCTACCGTAGTAGCTAAAGAAATACTGTTAATATTAATTTCTTCCTCTTTTGCATCTTCAAATAAACCTAATGCCACACCTGAGAAATAATCAGCTGATGTCTTTTCCCAGAAAGGATCTGCATTCTTATTGGATTCATCATACAAAATATTTAAAGCAAGATCATCAAGTAACTCAATAGCTTTATCTTGATTACCACTTTTATACATTTGATATGGTAAACTCATAGGATTCCATGCATTACCGTTTTGTGGATCACGGAAATTTAAAAGTAGTATTTGATATCCCTTACTTCTAAGCATATTAGAAGTTTTTTCATATATTTCACCTTTAGGATCTGTTATAATCATAGACTCTTTTGCTTTAGCTAAACTATGTACAGTTGGTAAAATAACTCCTTGCGTTTTACCTGAACCAGTAGCACCAATTACAAGTGAATGATAATCCCCATTATCTACCCACATTTCATTATCTTTTAAAATTATAGGTACACCAGCAGCATTAGAACTCTTTGATTTAATTGGAACACATTCCAATTCTTCTTTTATTTCTTTATCCTTAGCCCATCTAGAATAACCCTTATCTTTTTTATCAGTTGTTAATCCAAAACCTTTTTCTCTATCAAAGAACATTGAACTAACGCTTGCAAATAAACCTAATAAAGCAACAAGGTATAATAATATAGTTGATAAAATACGATCAGGTGCAAAAGCTGGAAATGGATTTAATCCAGACAAATGACCTTCTGCTGCAAAAGCATGAACATTAGCAACACTTATCGCAACAATATATAATAAAAACAAAGCAAATATTACAAATATTAATAAATCTTCTGGATCTGCACGAAATTTAAATTTCATATACCTCGACTCCTTCACACAGTATTATAACTTAACTTTTAAAAAAAGTCATCAATTATTAATTAGAAATTAAAGTTTTAAACTCTTGATTTTCCATAGTATATAACATAACTTTAGTCTTGCTTACACTATATTCAGCACAACTAAGTATAATTTCATATTTATTATCATCATCTACATCAATAAAACTATTAAAATATGGTTTACATCCATTAAATGATTTATTCTTTAAAACATCTTCATATATTGGATAAATTTTATCATCTTTTACCATAAATACTAAAGAAAATATTTTATCTGGATTAAAACCTGTTGGAAAAGCATTAGTAATTACATAAAACTCTTCTTCTACTCCGTCACTATCAAAATCAAATAATACTTTATAATCAGCTGTATACTTACTTGTGGTAGAAATACCTTTATTATCTAATTCTTGATATACATAAGTATAATCATCTATACTTTGTTGATTAAACTCTTTTATAGAAATATTATGATTAGCTTTATAAGCAATCATTTCCCCATCTAATATAACCGCTTCTTTTTTATCATTAAAAACATACCACTTATCATTATGCCATAAATAATAATTACCAATTTCTACATTATTGGTATACACATGAAATTTTTCCCAATTAAGATCTTCATATGTAGATATATTAGTCCATTTTTTATTTTTAAATCCCCATGTAGCATTTTCTCCAACTACAATCGTAGTAGAGTATTTTTCTTTTCTTAAACCGTCTAAACCAAAAAGTAAAAACATAATAATAAAGAATATTACTATTATTAATATTAAAAATACATATGTTTTTTTTGATCTCATAATATCACCTAACTAACTTTATAATAAACTATTCTTGAAGTATTATACCATTCATATGTAGCCCACATATCTGTAGAAGTACTACCTGGATCCATCATATTAATAGTATTACCACTAACTGAATCTATAGCTACCCAGTGTTGTCCAGTATTACCTTTTACTTCACAAACAGCATACACTCCCGGTTGACTAACTATTACCCTTATTCTATTTAATTTCTCATTTTTACTCATTCCGCTTAAATATTCATCATTTTCTAAAACAAATCCAGGAGCTGCAGTAGTTGGTCCAGACCAATTTAAGTCTCCACCACTAAATCCTCCATGATCATTTAAATATTGTACAAAACTTCCAGGATTAAATTCACCACTAACATTTGTAGATACTCCACTTCTCGCAATTTGAATTGCCATAGAAGTAGCTAAACAACCTATATTTTTAATTGTTCTACCACTTGTACCAATAGGAACATTAATCCATTCTCCTTCATATTGTTTCCAATTAGCATAATTACTATTAGAAATACAATTACCACAACTTGCTTTATAAATATCAGATGCACCAAATTTATTATACATTTGCATCATTATTTGCTTATAGTTATACCCATTTCTCGCAAGAGCCATAAATTGATTTTGTTCAGTTGAAGTATAAGGAGTATATATAACATACCCATTACTATTAACTAAAACTTCCCCTTGTGTTTCCGCGGCATACTGGCGTAATGGAGAATCTTCTGGTAATGGATTTCTTTGCATACCAGTACCATGACCTAATCCACTATGTACTTGTGAAGCTTGCCCATTATTTGATGAACAACCCTGATCTGGATCACAATAAACCTGATCAGCTGTACATGCAGCTGCTTGTAATACCCATTTACCATTTTCCTCTTTTAATGATCTCCAACTACTTGAACCTCCTGCTGCCGTAGGACGAGCTAATATATAACTACGTGCCGCAATCATTTGTGCTTTAATTGCCTCTGTAGGTGCCCCACTACCAATTTCTGCATAAGCAACACCCAATATATATTTTTCAAAAGGAACTAATTCTTCACCTGGTAATGGTAGTCCCCATTGACCTCCATAATTATAACTACCACTTGTTCCACATTGCATTAAACGAACATACAAATTACTTACTTGTAAACTATTTTTAACATTACCACTACCATCAATATAAAATCCTTCTATATTATAATTACAAGTACCAGTAGAAGAACAACCTGAAGGAACTTCTTTTCCAACTAAATCATAATAATTATCTATATATTCAAATATCTCTTTAACTATATTTTGACGATCTTTTTCTGAAGTATTTGGTAAATAAGTAGGAATAAAATCATTAATTAAATTATTCTTAAATGTATCCTCACTATAAGCCGTACCTGAAAACATACAATCAGCTATATCCTCAATAACCTCAGTAGTCATAGTATCATAAGTTAATGCTGCTCCTTTATTTCTCATAACTGTATAAACAGCAACTATTTTCAAAGGATCAACGTTTTTACCATCGTTTTGATAATCTTCTTTAACCTCTAATATTCTATTAAAAAAATCTATTTGAACTTGGCTTGATGCATTATATACCATTCCGCCAATATCTTCACCTTGAGCTGCACTAATACCAAAAGCATCATCATAATTAGATAAAATTCCACCAGTACTAGCTATAAGAAGAAAAAGTAATAACATAGGAAGTAGCATAACACCTATCATTATTAATCCTCCAGCAACCGGTACACCAGCTATCATTTTAACAGAACTCTTAGTATTTACTGTAGATGAATCTGAATCTTGATTATCTACATCAGAATCATCTTTTCCTTTATCATCTTCTTGTTTAGGTACAGTACCTCTTATATCTGACTGTTGATTTTTATTTTTATCATCAGAAGAAGGAAGAGAATCTTTCTTTTCTCCTCCTTCTGCATCTTCTTTTTTTACTTGATTAGGTGTATCTCCACCTTTACTAGCATTAGCTTTATTTTTTATTGAAGCAGCCTTACCAGCAACATCTCCAATCCCACTTTCATTAGCTTTATTTAAACCTGATTGGAGAATTCTACCACCCGGAGTAAATTCATTAGCTCTTGTTAAAGCCTTTCCAACTATTTCACTACCCTTACCACCAGTTGCAGCGTCAACAGCTTTAACAGTTCCACCTGCAGCAGCAGCAATAGGATGTCCACTAGCAACAGCAATATCAGCAGCATTTTTTACATTTTGAACATTATTAGCATCCGCTCTCGTACGATCAGCTTTTTTTTGCTCGGATTTATTTACCTCATAATCTTCATCTTCCACTGACATCACCACCTAACTTTTGCTGTATTCTAGAATCCTCCACCTATACCAAAGGAATCTAATTCTTCTTGTGTAACAGCAATATTAATTCTCATTCTTCTATTTCCACATACAAACAATGCTTCACCTTGAGAATAATGTTTTATACTTTCTTTCTCACTTTCATTTAAATCAATTAATAATGATAAATCATCAACAGCTTGCTTTTTAAGACCCATAATCAAATAATATGATGAGTTATCGAAAATAGCTTTACCTTGAGTGATAACAGCAGGATCTGAAAAATCACTAGGTTGTTGAGTAATAATTACTGTACCTGTATTATACTTACGTGCACGTCTTTGTACCTGTGCAAGGAAATCAGCTCCAAGTGCATTATTATCACCTAATAATACATGAGCTTCATCAACCATTAATACAGTATTTTTATTAAAATCTAAGCATAATCCCCAAGCATATTTAAGTACATTGAAGAATAATGCATTTTTAACAGTACTATCACTATTCATTAATTCTTTTATATTGAATACCATGAAGTCACTACCTCTACGAATAGTAGTATGACCATCAAAATAAAATTTCAATTCATTAACAATTGGTCTAACTTTTAACTCAAGTCTTTCCATTATATCACGTTCTTGAGTTTGCTCAGTCATAGACATAAGTCTTCCTTTAATAGTAGCATATACATCACTAAATGTTGGGTAATCAGCTGATGTATATCTTGAAAAATCACTAGTAAAATCAATACCAAAACGTCTATATGTATCTTGTACTATTTCAGAAAACATTGTTAAAACATCTTCTGTAATAGATGGATCATAATACTTCATAAATGCTTTCAAAAATTGTAAAGTTCTAGTTAAAACAGTATAACCAAGTCCCTGTCTAATTTCTTCCTCATCAGCATCTATTACTATTTCAAGTGGATTTATAAGACCAAATTGTCCACCCTTTGCAATATCAATTGTATCACCACCATAAGCACGAGTTAATTCTCTAAATTCATCTTCTGGATCAATAATCACAATTTGATACCCATTACGTATATGACTTCTTAATAGTAATTTAGCAGCAGTAGATTTACCACTACCAGATGTACCTAACATAATCATATTAGCATTATTTCTATTATTTTCTTTACGAATTCTATATAAGAATTGATTAAATAATATAACACCCCCAGAAAAATCAACTCCAAGTAATGTAGATAATCCAGGATCTTTTATACTATCAAATATAAATGGATACATAGCAGATATTGTAACTGAAGGAATAGGAGTACCAATTCTTTGTTCAATATCTTGACTAGGAAATACAGGAATAATTGATTTTAAAACTTTTTCTTGTTCAAATCTTAAAGAAATAGCTTTTAATTCCATTGCATCTAAATAATTCTTTACATTTAATTTCTTTAATTCTAAATCTTCCTTAGTATCAGCAGTAATCATTATGTGCATTTGAAAATCAAATATACGAGCTTGACTACCAGCAAGCATAGACGTAAAATATTCCAAACTTTCTGCATCTTGTCTTATTCTTTCTCTTACTGTTTGATCTCTTTCTGTATTATATCTTTCCCTTAATTCAGCAATTTGCTTGTTTAACATCTTACTCATTTCTTGAAATGGAACTGGTATATGTTTAACTACTACTTTAATTCCACTCATATTAGTAAGTGATGATAAATAACCAGGCATAATATATTTAGGATATGAAACAACTGTTAATATAGTTGCATATTTATCACTAATTATAAAATCACTAGGAGAAAAATGTAGTCCCTTAGGAGCTAATTGACTTCTTATACTTGTACTCATACTGGCATCACCGTTCCAAACTCTGTAGTATTACCCCCATTTAAGAAATTCTCTAATACTAATCTTAAATCTTCATTACTTATTAAAGATGCATTTAATCCACATGTTGCTAAACCATTAATCATTTGACGAACCCTTTTCATAAGTAAATCTGGATCTTTTCCTTTAAACATAAAATAATATTCTGTATCACATACATTATTACGAATAAAAGTTTCTCCTTTTTCAATATCTTGAGCTATTAATTTTTTAACTGCAGGAGATTGTGCCTCTTGAAACAATAATTGTAATTGTGACATATATACAGAAATATCAACTGGTCTATCAGCAACAACTAACCAAAATTCAAAATCAATAGTATTATAAAAATTACGTAACCCTATCAATATATTTTCTTGAGTAACAGAATCCAAAATAAATATATTTTTAGGTGTAATCTTTACACCAGTAACTTTATCATTATTACTAGTAATAATCATATTATTTTGAATAGCCTTTACTGGCAACCAATCTTCTGTAAAGCCACTACTTTTTACCTTTGCCATCTTTCCAACACCAACCTTTCCATCTATATGTTTGTCTATTTGTTAAAAATTGATATAACTCCACTATAACATTTAGCATATTATGATAATTAGGAACCGGCATTACTAAAAATGCAGTAATTAAAGCCGGTGATAATACTAAAATAGTTAATAGTGTACTACCTAATGGTAGAAAAGCAAGTAATACAAGCGTTACAAGTATACCACTACCAAATAGTGCTAAATCAAATGGTCTAAACCATCCAAGTATCAATTTTCCTCTCTTTGTATTAGCAGGAATTAAATATTGATTATACACTTAATATCACACTCCTTTTTATTCTAATTCTTATTTCCACTATATCGATCATTTGCCTTGTTAATGGCATTTTCTTGACCAAGTTGAACATTATATGCAGTAAGGTTATCAATCGCAGTATTGATAGAATCTCTACTTGTAATATCTGTATTTCTAATTTTAGTAAGTTTACCATCAGCATCGCTTGAAAATTCAACAGAAGCACCCAATGTTTTAGCATTACGCACTAATGTAGTGAATAAATTATCTTGTTTTTCATTTCCAGAAAGAGAATAGTTATCAGCCCTATCACCATCTTGTATCTCAGCAGCAGTAGGAACATAATTACCTAACATACGTTTAATATAATTATCTTCATTATTTTTAAGTAAAAATCCTTTTTGATCTTCAGCAGTTTTCATATCTATAGTCTCTAACTGACCAGTAGTTAAGTTCATATATTGAAAAGAATTCAATTGTTGAGTTTTAGCAGCTTCATATCTAGACATAAAGTCTTTATAATTAGCACGAGCTGATCTTCCATCAGCACCAACAACACCAAGTTTACCTACTGTATAAGTAGATTTAACCATTTCACTTTTGACACGTGATTGAATAGCTTTCAATGCATCGATTCTAGCCTTATTAGTTGAAATCTCTCTTTCAGTAGCACCAGCAGCACCTTCACCTGTAAATGCAGTAAGAGCACTAGAACTCATACGTCCTAATATTGTAGAACCATCACTACCTCTAGCAAGTGCTGTAGCATTTCTCTTTTGCATAACATCCCAAGCGGCTTTTGCTTTATGATCTTTGGCACCCAATGATGCTCCAACACCTGTAGTAAATCCACTGACACCGCCAAATATACCAGCAAGTGCATGCTTAGCCCTATTAAAACTACCATTTGGATCTACATTATTACCAAATATATCTTTTTTACCCTCTGCTTGACGCGTTTCATCTGCCATTCTACTAGCCCTAGCTCCAGCTACAGCATTACCAACAGATAAAAATGCCGAAGTTCCTATTCCTAAAGCATCACCAAATGCACTAAAGAATTTACCATCACCTTTTATACCTAACATCTGTTTAAAGAACTTAGGTGCATCTTTAGCAAATATAAATATTGCAATTACTAAAATAACAAATGTATCTTTTAATAATAATGTTGATGAAAAAATATTTCCAGTAGTTTCACTTGCTGATGGAATACTTAAATTAATTTCCATAATCAATTTACTAATTATTGCCATGGCAAAATATATAACTGCAAGATGGGTGAACAAATCTAAATAAGTTGTTGATAATAACTTAACCCATGAACTAAATGCTCCATCTTTACTACCTTTTGGATCCATATATGAAACAATTGGAATTGGTGCCATTAACTGTAATGCTGCAAGTTTAATAACACGAACTGCTACATCAAAAGTTAATTTGAATATCAACCAAACAAGTATAATACCAACTATTCCTGGAATTATAGGAAACAACGAAATAACATATACTTGATTAGAAACATTTCCAAGCCCTGTTACTCCAAATGCTGAAAGTCCAAATATAGAAAGTATTCCAAGAGGTGACTGACTTGTTTCTTCATCAGTACTACATGTTTGAGACCCCAATAATATTATATAAATTGGACTAACATCTTCTTCATTATATGCATCTTCGATATCTTCACCATCACTACAAACAAAATCTCCATCTTCATTAGTATTTAATACATAAAATGTTTTTAATACTGTTGATACAAATTTATTTGCCGAAGATTCAAGTTCTGTTCTATCAGATGAATCAGATGTATAATCTGTATCATCATTACCAAATATTAATCTTCCAATAGTATTTTTTGATAATATTCTTTCTTGTAAAGAATATAAAGTTCCGAATAAAATACCACTATTATTTATATGTCTTTCATATTTATTACTAGGAGAAGCAATATTTAAAGGTACTAAAAGCGTCAATAAAGTTAATGATATAACAATACGCGTAACTATATTACCAAATCCTGTTTTACCATCTGTAAATGAATCAGGATTAACAATACCTTTAATAATTGTCATTGTAAGTTGAAACATCATAAAAATTCCAATTATTAATTGGATTCTACTAAACACCGAAAAAATAATCTCGCCATTTAAAAAATTGGAAGTTGCTACATTAAAGAACAATTCATATGCATATCTTAATAAATAATAAACAGCAAAATCAACCATACCTAAATAAGTTCTGGCTGATGTTGTTATCATATTTACAGTATCTAGCATTAAATGACACCTCTTTTCATTCTATTGTATTCCACATGTTGGATCTGATGATATTCCATATACTCCTAAAAGTGCTTGTACTAATGTAGGAATTAAGAATAATAACACTGCCAAAATAAGCCTAATAATTAACTTTTTCTTAGCCTTTGCCATTGCTTCATCATCACTTTTTACAATTACTTTAATAAAATCTATACTACTAAGTAATAAGACTAAAATAGGTCCTATAACTTTAATATAATTCATTATTTGTTGAATTAACCATGCTACAGAATCTTCATCGGTAGGATCACCAAATATTGAATTACTACCTTCACATTCATCTATATCTTGTGTAACTACTTGTTCATTGTCTAATATATAAACATTACTAATAATTTTCTCACTTGCACTATTTATTGATAGTGCCCTAGTATTTACTGGAGATATAAATAATACAGTTGTAATAATTAAAATAATTGTAATTATTCTCTTTCTCATAATTCCACTCCATTAACACAGTATATCACAATAAGTATATCAAAACAAAAAAAAAATAGCAATCATATTACTATTTTTTTTACATTTATTTTTATTTAATTAATCCTGCATTTTGTGCACAAGTTCTCCAGTTATCTGTATCATCTTCTCTATAGTCTCCACTTTCAGCAACAATACCCATTACAGCAGATACTAACATAGGAATAAAGAATACAAGTGCTGCATAAATAAATCTTTTAATTAATCTTCCTTGAGCACCCTTTACTTCTTTTTCATCGCTTGCGATAACAGCTTTTCCTAAATCAATTGTACCAAAAATAATTAATGCAATTGGAATTAATATCCAGAAAATTTTAACTACAATAGCAATTATTTTTACTAATGGTAATAATCCATGACATCCGTCCATAAATAAACACTCCTTTACTAACAATATAATATATCATATATTTTACTTTGTCAATCAATTTAATGTCAAATTAACGTCTAAACAATCCAAAAATTCCACCTGAATTGTTGTTGTTATTATTGTTGATTAATCCTAATCTTATTAAAAAATCATTAATAACTTCATTTCTTTTTCTTTCATCTAATGATGGCATATTATAGAAGACTCTAATCCCTGCTTCTTTTTCAAAATCACTAACATCATTATTCAACAAAGAACTCTTATTTAAAATTACTTTTTTATTAAGTAATTTACTAAAAATAACTTTGTTTCTTTGAATCAATTTATTAAGTTTTATTGTAGTTGGTTCTATTATATAAATAATATCTCCACAAAAACTATCATCTACTGAATTATTTAAATCTATTAAAATAACATTAGCATCAGCATATTTATCTAATGTATTTTTAATTTCATTCTCTCTTATAGAAATTAGATGTTTATCATTAAAATAAACAAAGTCATTTTTATTAATTTCTATACCAATAACATTATCGTTACCATAAGTACGACCTAACTCTTTCTTTAACATATATATTAAAGTAGTAGCTCCTGCACTCTCTGTAACATTTCTAAATCCAACAATAGTTAGTCCATCTTTTATTTTTGCTGTAGAAACTATTGTATTATTAACTTCTTCTTTTTCTTTACTATTAATATTACTATTTTGATTCTCTATTGTACTATCTACATTATTAACCATCTTTTGAATATGTTCCACATCTTTTAAAGTATTAGGTTTTTTTAACAAATATTTAACACCATTTAAATTAGTAGTAAAATTATATATTCCTAAGTCTATTAAATGACTTAAAAAATTAGGAGTACATAACTTACTACCTTCTGGAAGTAAAAATATTATTTTATCAGTTCCTAATCCTTTAGAAAGTATTTCATAAGTTTCTAAATCATTATAATTTTTAATAGCAGTTACATCTAAAATCATCTTATTGTAGAAAAAACTTTTAAACATATCGATTAAAGTATTAACATCATATTCACCATTTAAGTTCTTTATAATATCAATATCTAAATTAGCTAATTCACTTTGTTTTTTATTAGCAACAATAACATTCATTTAAATCACCACTTTTTATTTTTGTTCAAAAGATTTTGTATCTCCAGTTATATAAAAATATCTGTAATTAAATATATTTCTTATAACAGGTATTTCTAAATTTATTTTTGTAATTATCTTATAATAATACTTAACTTTCAAATCATTAACTACGCCTTTTTCCAAATCTTTTCCTTGAACGTATACTTTTTTTACACAATACAAATTATCTAAATTGTTGTATCCACTAGGGCAACTCAAATCACGTGCTCTAGGGTAACCTATTGTATTTGAATAATCTTTTATTTCTTTTTTACATTCAGCCTTACTGCAATCACCATTAAAATCTTCGTACACAGAAATAATTTTATTTTTCATACGAAAAGCTTTAGTATAATTGACATTAAATGCCATATATCCTAAAGCAATAACGATAAATACAACTATGACAACTAATGTAACAGATCCACCAATTGAATCACGCATATATTACCACCTACTATTATTTACTAACAATTCTAGTATCTCCATGAACTTGGAAAATAGACAATCCCATCATTCTATTAATAATTGGAATATCTATATCAACTTGTGTAATTACTGTATACACATAGTTATTATTTGCAGTTTTTACTTTCTTATAGCAAAAATAATCATAACTTTTTGTAAATCCATCTGAAACTGAGCAACGTAAATTAGAAGGATGATAACCTATCTGATTAGCTCCTTCAATAATTTTGTTTTTACAATCACTATCTTTACTACTGTTAAAACAACCACTAGCTCCATCATATTTCTCTATAGTTGAAATAACTATATTTTTCATACGAAAAGCTTTAGTATAATTAACTAATAATCCCAATATTCCAGATACAATTACTAAAAATACGACTATTAATACTATATTTAAAACTCCACCAAAAGCATCCTTCATAAGCTAAATCCCTATATTAATTACCTTTATATGTAGAAATATTAGACCATTGAGAATTAATAGTTTTTTGAATATTAGGCCACATTACCCAGAAAAAAGCGATAACTGCAGCAATAGCTATTATAGTAATAACTGTTAAGTTTAATTCACCTGTAGCAGCTTTCATTAATCATCCCATCCTTTCTTACCTTACATTTTTATTATAACAAATTTTATTTTTGTTAACAACTCATTTTACATTTTAGAACATCATCATCATAGAAATTAATATAATCAACATTACTCCAACACCTGTAACTACAAGCATTATCATAGTTTGACCTTCCATGTGATTTAATCTTTCTTTATATTTTGTTTCTCTTGCCTTATTTTGTAAACTAGAAACTGTCCTAGAAAACATCATAAGTCTCTCTTGTTTCTTTTCTTGAGAACCAATTCCAAGACGATATAAAAGTCTCATCATTCTCATAGAATCTCTAACTGGATATGTATTAGCAAATTCCATATAAGGATCTACTGTTGCATCACCAGAATTAATTCTATCTATCATTCTTCTTAACCCAGGTTTAAAAATATCTGGTGCATCAGCAATACTTTTACCTATTGCTACTGGTACAGTATAGTGTTGTATTAAAATTTCTAAACTCTTTAAATAGTATGGCAACATTACATCGATTTCATGCAAATGTTGTTTATAATATTTTTTTAATTGAGTATATGGTGCTTTAAACACTACAACTGCTACTACTAAAGATAATACTAAATTTAAGAAAAATTGTGAATTAATTATTTCAGCAGAATTATTATTAGTAATAGTAAGTACTAATACTACTAAAAATCCAATAAAAGCTGAAGTAATTCTTTTTGAATATAATTGATCTACATCAACATCTTCACCATATCTAGCATAAACTAAGAATTGATAGTCTTCTTCTTTAAAAGCTTCTAAATATTTTTGATTATCTGCAAAAAATTTATCTTTATCAATGGTATTATTATAAATTAATATAAAGATAATTATTGCTCCTACTATTAGTATCTCCATTATTCAGCACCTACATTCTCATAATAATATCTTTCCCCTTTTAAAAGGAAATAAGAATTTACAATCAATACACCGTGCATTAAAAACTGGATATACCAACGTTGTAATAATACTAAATAAGTTTCTCTTCCTAATAAGTATTGAACTAACATAACTAATAAATACAGCATAATACCAAACTGTAAAAACGACTTATGAAATGTAGCTCTTTCAATTCTATCTCTATATACACTCTCAACAAGCATATCAATATCTAATTGCATATTTTCCAATGAATCAGCAGAATTTTGTGCACCTTCTTTAGTAATTTGTAAAAACAATTGATGCATATTTTTAACTATATAATATGGATATAGTTTACTCATATAATCAAGTGCCTCATCTATCGTACCATTATCATAACTCATAGTTATCATCTGTCTAACATCACTTAGTACAGGATCTTCTAATATTCCAGAATTAGCTACACCTTCTAATGCTTTTACAAAAGACTGTGTTGTCGCAAATTCCATAATAGTATTAGATGTATATACTTGTATTTGTTCAAACAAAAATTCTGAATATACCTTTTTACATCTTAAATAAGATATATATGGAACAAATCCAACTGCAATTAAAGCATATATTATACTTATAATTAAATTATAGAAATATAAATAAGTAACTACAGCTGCAAAAGATGCAAATATAGATACTTGTATAGCATATTGACGAGGAGTATATTCTTGTCCTAATTGTTTTGTTTTTTCACGTACAACCTTAAAAGAATAAGGGGCAAACCTATCATACATACTTTGTACTTGAGTCAAAACATATTTTCCAACATTTTCACCTTTATAATTTCTATATAAATATATAAAAACTACAAAGATAATTATTATAAATAACTCTTCAATATACATATAACCCCTCCTATCATTCTAATTTTGTAAGTGAATTATTAACTTGATTATTACCAGGAACTGTCTGTATTATAGTTGGAGTTAATGGAGTCTGACTCAAAACAGGAGTACTATTAACTG
The DNA here is from genome assembly GCA_017460175.1 of Bacilli bacterium. Lineage (GTDB taxonomy): Bacteria > Bacillota_I > Bacilli_A > RF39 > UBA660 > UBA3789. The sequence goes on along the minus strand of JAFUBO010000003.1, from coordinate 271,134 downwards.
TTGGCTGTACCAAAGGAGTAACTACTGGTTGAGGAGTCTCTTTTACTTCTTTTTTTGTTTTATCTTCTGTCTCAGAAATATTTACAGAATCCATTTCTTCTTTATTAAATACTGGTAATTCATCAGGTAAACCAGCTATAATATTTTGCACCTCAATATTTTGATTTTCTAAATATTCAATTAAATGTGCACTTGGTTTACACATCATAGGTTTACCAAAAGTTTTTTGATATATTATTCTACTTTTTGGAACATTATCATCATCTACATAAAATTCACATACTTCATCTACTTCACGATGAAATTTACCATATTCTTTACTATAGAAAGCTTTTATATGTACTCCTAATTGAATATATCTATATATTGTAGATAAGAATTGTTTAACATCTAAATCTGTTTCCATCAAAGAATATAAACGATATGGTATAGCAGATGCTTTATCCGCATGTATTGTGGATAAAATATTATGTCCAGAACTTATTGAGTTACGTACAGCACTAACTGCTTCTGCAGAACGAACCTCAGATAATAAAATCCATTTAGGATTCTGTCTCATACATGTAACTAATACATCTGAATATGATGCAACATTGTTAGTTTTCATCGCTACAATATCTCTTTGTGGAAATATTTTATCTAAATGTAGTTCCAATGTATCTTCTATTGTTATTATTTTTTCATTTGTTTTTGTATGACTGGCTAAGTACTTAACAAACTCTGTTTTTCCTGAACCAGTTTCTCCAGAAACCATTATATTACAATGACCTTCAACACATTTAATTAAAAAGTCATGTATAGCTGGAGTAAAATAATCTTCTTGAATTAATTTTTCTTTTTCAAGTCTTATTTTAGCAGGTGTTTTACGTATAACCATCGCAATACCATTAGTGGCAATTGATTGGTGAACAAAGTTCATACGTAATTCACTTGATTCAGCATCTAAGAATGGCTTAGCATTATTAAATGTTGTACCCATTACATTAGAGCACTGAAAAGCGAGCTTCTCCACAAACTCTGGAGTTGCTCCCTCAACTTCTACTCTCAAAGACCCTTGAGTCAATGAACGAATCCAAATTTGACCACCGTTATCATAAGAAATATCGGTAATATCATCATTATCAAGTAAAGAACGAAATGGTCCAAAGTCTAATTTATCAAATATATTCTCGTTCATTTAACTCAACTCCTTTTATTCATTTTTTATTCTTTATTATTAATCAGTCCAATAAGTATGATTATTAATCCATTCTTTTAAATCTTCACTAGATAGTTCCAATTCTCCAGGTTCATCTTTATTTCCTTCATTAGTTGGAACTAATTCTATACTAGTATCATAACTTCTCATATAACTTGCTTTACGAAGTAATACATAATATTCACTAGGTAATGCAAATACTACCATAGCTGGAGTTCTATTTTCATCTATATTTTGGAAAACAGGTTGTCCAGATGCATCCTTAACTGCTAATACTTGAACATTTGATATTAATTTACCATACATAATTTTATCAGCATCAGCACCATATGATTGTTGATTTTCTGGTAATTTATTAACTGCTTTTAACCAAATATCAACATAATTACCAGGGAATACTGAATTACCATATGTTGAATTAGTATCAACATCTAAATTATATAAAACATAATTCTTTGGATAATCTAATATTATATTTTCAGGTAATTGTTCTTTTTCCACAACAGCTCGTTTATAGAATAAACTACCTTCAGGTATAACTGTATCTGCGGCTGCATATTTATCTATTATTTCTCCAACATTTAAAATGACATCTCCCTCTAACATAGCAGGAGGTACTTCTCTTGTGGAAATCATAGATTCTGTTATTTGTGTACCAGCTTTTATCTGTTCTGCAGCATATGGTACAGAAACAGGATTAATTGCTGAATTTATTCTCATAGTATATGCGAAATAAAGTACTATAATTGCTAGAATAACACCAATAACCGTAACAGTATTTTTGTTTTGTAAAAATTTTTTAAAGTTTGTTACCAAATTTCCCATTTTATTCTCTCCTTCCTATTTTAGGATACCTGATGATAAAGATTTACATTGATCATAATTATTATTATGTAATGCTACTTCTACCATTGGATCACCATAGTAGTTAGTTTCAAGTATTGCATCATAACTAGTAGTTATATCTGCTGCTTGAGATTTTTCTTTATCAGTTTTAAATGCTAAAGTAGTTAAAGAATCAACTTTTATACTAACTTTAGGTGGTACTTCATTAATATCATAAAACTTAATATCATAATTTCTAGTACTATCTACGTTGTTAGCAAATCGATAAACGAAGTTTTCAACAAACTTCTCTTTATCGATTCTATATAAACCACATGTTCTTAAATAAACTTTATCAATGGAATCTTCCATTGCAGCATCTGCTGTTTCCTTTACTAAATAATAATCTAGTTCACTTCCAGTAGAGAAGTTTGTTAATACATTAATTAATAGTAAAGCAATTACACTTAATAAGATAATACCTACAGTTAACATTCCTTTATTCATATATTAATTTCCCTCCCCTACGAATTCTTGACATTCAGAAGATTTATAATTCTTCATGTTATTACATTTTAATGCTTCTCCATTTGGATACTTAGCACTTCCAGATAATATTCCACCATTTCTAAATAATGGACTTTGATAATTAACTACACTATTAATTTCAGTTTTACCTTCCCAATTAGTGTATTTCTTATCTTTCTTCTTAAGTTCATTAATTATTTCCTTTGTTAATACAACTTCATAATCTAGATATTCATCTGAATAAACTCCATAACCTTTAGCTTGTACCCACTTAGCATAATTAGAAGGTTGAGATTTATATTCAGTATCTTTAATTACTTGTGAAGAATATTGATTCCAGTTAAATCCTGGTGCTCTTCCTGTCTTATCAGGACTTGCTAATTTATTACCTTCACTATCTGGGAATAAGTTAGTTAAATCTGGTGTTCTAATTTCATAAGCTTCTCCACTTGAATCAGATTTTTTACATTCAATATCACAGTTTTTATCTCCTGGATAAGCTGAATCATATGCATAGAAACAATCTATGTTAATATCCCATTCAAACATACCAAAGTTCTTAGCTGCTGCATGAATATTCCAATCTATATCTTTATCTGTAAATGTAGATTTAGCAGCTTCCTTATAGTAACTAATGCACTTAGTATTTTTCTTTTCACCATTTGGACATTCAATTATTGGGAACTCTGAATATAATCCATTCCATGACATACTTGGATCATTACTATATACCTTAGCTATATAGTATTTGTACCAATTAGTATTAACCTCTTTTAAATCCATTGGTAAACAGAAGTAATTATCATAACTCTTCCATGAAACAGAATCAGTTATTTGACTTGCATCATAAGTAATCTTACCAGTTTTTAAGTGTACCCATGTTCCAGGGAATGTCCACTCAGTTTGATACCATCTCTTATCTCCTGGTGTTTTACCACAACCATAACATCCAGCATAACTTAAGAATATTGATTTATTTTCTTCTGCTTTTGATGTACATTTAACTTCATCATTAGTCTTATTTGTTGCAGTAATTGTATCTTTTCCTGTTGAGTATGGGAAATCAATTGTAACTTTCTTATTATTTCCTTTTTGTGTATAATCAACTGATATTGTAAATTCAGCAGTCTTTGTATTACATGATGCATATGCCTCACATCTTGCTTTTAATTGTTCAAATTTCTTTTCATTTTTCTCTTTATCACTTTCAACTGGTGACTTATCAGAAGTACCTAAATATTTATTTCTTAATTCATATACTTCTGGATCATTTAAGTAACGAACTACATTTGAATCATCACTCTTACATCTAGAATCACTATTTTCAACCCAGTAACAATCACTTGTACAACTTGTTGTTTTAGGAATTCCTCTTTCATATACAGAATAATAACTTGTTGATCTACCCCAATCGTTACCTTTTAGATAATGCCAATAAGAATCTGTTGGACTTACATAGAATCCTGAAGGTCTACCATCATTATTTCTTCTATCTACATCATTTTTCCATACAATTCTATATCTCTTATCACTTTCTGAATCTAAATATATATATGTATATAATTTTTGATCATTAACACTTGCCATTTTTTGTGCAAATAAATTAATTCCATCATTACTTGTTTTTCTAGCTACACTCTTTCCATATACTTTCTTATAACATTTCTTGCTACATTTAGAAGTATATTTTCCACCATCACATGATTTTACACAGCTATCAAACTGTTTATTTGGTCCACCTTCAGTAGATTCATAACCACTCTTATGAATACAATATGGTGTAGGTGTACATGTAATTGCATCTTTTGGTGGTGTAGGACCTTCTTTTAATTCACAATTAATACGACTTGTTACTTTTACTTTATATTCAAAACAGAATCCATTCTTTGTACTAATTGGAGGACCATATTCTACTTTTACAACTTCTTCACAGTTAATTTTACATTTGGCATCAGAAGTAGTTGTTATAGAACCTGGAGTATATTCTGTATGATACTCGTAATTATCTTCTGTAATTTCTATTGTTCCAGTACCAATTACATATTTTTTATTTACATAATAATCTGTTACATTATCTCCTGGTACAATTGTATTTTTCCAATCACATTTAAACTCTAATGGTTTTTCCTTTGAATCACCATATTTAAGAATTTTTCCTTTTGAATCATTACTGAATGATATTTTCTTTGTATTAGAATCAGCTAAAGCTTTTTCTTTATCATAACAGAAATTATATTCAAAACTATTCTTATCAGTATATCTAGATGCATAATCACCACTACAATCAACATAATTATGATATGCTGAACTACCACTTCCACCTGAATAAGAAATTACTTTTGCTTGTACTTCTGATCCAGCTTCTACTTCAACATCAAGATAAATCTTAAAACTAGAATTAGTACATACTGAAGCTAAATCAGGATCATTAAATCCATCCGGTACTAATACAACTTCAAAACCATCACTAACTTGTTCTCTTTTAATTTTTATAGAACCTTTTGGTTTTATAGTTGTCTCACTAGCAATACCATAATTTTTTAATGCTGATATTTCATTATCGCCTTCATATTTCTTTACACGTGTTCTCTTATCTAAAGGTGTATATGTCACAGTCGTATTCTTATTTGAAGAATCTTTAACAGTAGTTGAAACTGTTCCATTTGAAGTATAATAAGATATTTCAGCTATCTTAAACTTTAACTTATTAGAATTTGCTAAAGATGAAATTATAGAACCACTTGAAACTTTTGCCATTGTGATTACATATTGATTATTATCAATATCAAATTCCATATTAAGTCCATATCTATCTCTTAATAAGAATAAATCATCATTATACTGTTGAACTTTCTGTTTACATGCACTTGATTCTTCTGCATAAGTAGGAATAAGACCAATACATAGAAATGCAATTGTAAAAATAAGTAACCCCATTATTCTTTTACACATTATCTTTTTCATTATTTTCATCACCTTTCAATATTTTTTCAATATTTTTATACTTGCTACTCTTAGTAACTTTATAATGATTTATTTCCTCGCCATCTCGTAAAAGTCTTCCTACTACATAAAAACTAACTTGTTGTTTTTCTCCATAGAAACGAGTACACGTTGACAAAGCAATTAATTTGTCATTTTCATTAACATCTATATTATATTTATAAATATTATCTTTTTCTAACCATTTAAGTTGTTGTTTTAAATTATCTTTTGAAACATCATCATTTTTAGGAAAGAATGTTTCATCTGACTTATCAACAAACCCTACCATAAATATTTTATAAAGATATTCTTTTCCATCTAAAGTCAATTGAATATATTCATTATCTTTAGCAAAATCATAATATACAAACGCCATCAATTCTTCAAATCTACTAAATGAATCTGATTTAATCTTTGGATTTGCTGATAAATTAAATATATTATGACCAGTAATATCAATATAATTAGTAAACTTAGTATCTCTATTTCTAGACCATACAAAGTTTTCTAACTCTACTGGAAACTCTTCATATTTATTCTCACTATAAACAATTGGAAGATCCAAATTAGTACCTTGTACTCTTAACCAACCTATTGCCCTATAATTAGAATCTTTAAAAGGCTTAATTTTTTCTAATTCTGAAGTTCTAGATTCTATAGAGTAATAATTATTATTATTTTTAATTAACCTAAATAATAAGAATATTACAAGTCCTAAAACGACAGCAAACATAAGGCATGTTATAGCAATTGCCTTATGTTTTACTTTATCTATTTTTTTCTTTTTTCTCTTCCAACTCATTTTAATACCTCTACTTTATAATATATGGTTTTTCTACTGTTCCATCTCCACTGCTAATAATTGTATTATTCTTAATAAATCCTACAACCCTAATATTAAATTTAATTGTACTATCTATTTTTATATTAATAGGTACACCTATATTATAAACTGCAGCTCCAATTCTTTCAGCCTCTGATGTATTAAGCATCCAATATGAAGTACATTTATAATTTTGTGGTTGAGCACTAAACATTTCATACATATTAGGTGCTGATAACAATACAGAATATTTTTTTGTTTTTATTTCTTTTCCATAAATTATTTTATTCTTATAAATTGGAACTTCTATTTGATGCTTTGTAAAATAACTTGTGTCTATATATTCAGATGTACGGTTATTTATAAAATAAGCAACACTATCTTTATTTTTAGGATTATAAACAATTTTCTTACTAGTAGGATTAGCAGCTGTCATACCACTTCCGTTTTTTGAATCAGAAACTGTAAAATCACTAATAACCTTTGTAGTTCCATCATTCTCAGTTTTTATAATTCTATAAACACTTCCATCTATACTTATATATTCACCAGTAAATCTTTCATTTAATAGTGAACCACCTTTAGCTTTCTTAACATCACCAAATGTATATGGATTATCTTTAGTACCATTTCCATCAACTATTAATGTATCTCCTTTAATAGTCATCATTGGTCTTACACCATAATTTTCATCAACACTATATGGTAAATATGTTTTATCTTTATTATTATCAAAGAAGTAATTTCTTGTTAAATATGCATTCTTATCATCTTTCTTATTAGCAATCCAACTCATTGTAGCAGGTCTCATAAAATTACCTTCACCACTAGCTGCATTATTTACCTCAATAATAGATGGTATATATACTTTTTTATTACCTGTATATGATGAACATTGAGTACTATCTAAAGTAGTATCTGTAACATTCATATTACAATATTTTGCATTTACAATTATCTTTTTAGTAAAATTATTTAAATTTTTATAATAATAATCTAACCATTTATCTATCTTAGAATAATTAACATTACTAACATCTTCATCTGCTACAACAACAACATTATCTTCATTATTTATTCCATAAACTCTAAATAACATATTAGATAATCTTATATAATTATTTTGTGGCATACCTTTAAAATTCTTAGCATCTTTCAAAGTAGCTTTTAATGTACTGTTTAATTTTTGAACTACTTCTACTTGTCTAATTACTACTGTCTTATTATTTAGACTATCAAACGCAGTATAAGTTATTTCATATGTTCCAACTTTAGATGTATCCACTTCTCCTGAAACAGTTACATCTTCTACTTTTAATTTACCATCATTATTATCAACAACACTCTTAATTCCAGTATCTTTGTATTTCTCATCTTTACCTACTGTAACTTTATTTCCACCATTTAAAGTTATAACTGGTCCTTTATGATCTATTGTTGATGATAAAATTCCACACTCTAAATATGTATAATACTTATATTCTCCATTTTCACGTTTAACCTTTACCCAACTATTTTCAATTGAACAAGTTTTCTTAGTATATGGAATATATAAATCACCCTTTATAAATGATTTGTGATATAAAGTTTTTAAACTTAAAGTTTTAACTCTTTCACCTGTAGGAAGTTCATTGTTATTTAACTCATAATATCTCTTAGCAGCATCAGTTAATTTCTTCTCATTATTATAAAAAGTAATCATTGGTGAAATAATTAAAAACCACACAAATATAACAACAAAAATTATCGTTACAGCTACTTTAATTTTTTTAACCATCTCTTTATTCATAAAGGCCTCCTAAAAAATCTTATAAACAAAATGTTTATCTCTTACAATCAAATCAATACTTAATTCTTTAGCATTTTCTAATTCAACCGGCACCTTCAAAAAAACAGTTTTTCCGTAGTATGTTTTACTAATAGGATTTTTAATCTCTATTGTTCCTTCTACATCATTACTATCCTTATATATAAGTTTACCATATTGAGTCAAAAAGTCAATCATATTTTTAGATTCCCATAGCTCTGATGCAAAATCTATTTTAAGAATTTTATTACCTTCTCCCGCATCAATCTTTCTCTTAGTAATCTCACATCCTGTAGTCTTACATTTTCTAATTGTATAATCAAATGAACTATCTATTTCATAATCATCAAATATAATTGTGTCATTCTTATTTTTTAAATTTAAATCAAACTCATCACCTAAGTTTAGACTAATAGGTTCACTAATATTACTTAAATCCTTTATTTTTAATTTTATTTTTCTTAAATATCCTGAATCCTCTTGATAATATAAAACAAATCTATTTTTATCCAATTTTTTATCAACTCTATAAACAACAATACAATTAAGTTCTTCATTTCTTTTTACTTCTCTAGTAACTTCATAAGTATTTCCTAAATCTTGGAACTCTTTAGCATACACTTTAGTTGTAGTTACATAATCTTTATCACCATTTTTTATATGAAAATTTTCTAAATAAACAGTTCTAGGAGCAGAATTATTCTTTATAGTTAAATCAATAACTACAAAATTACTTTTATCAGTAATTACATCACCTTTATAATCTTTATCAGTAAAATAAGCATTATTTACTCTAAAAGTATAACCATTTACATAATATAATTCTCCCTCTTTATAACTTTTATGAGTAATAAAAACATTTTTATATATAATAAAACCACCAATAACTATTAAAAAAACAAGTATCCCTCTACAAATACCTTTATGTTCCTCATAAAAATACTTTATATGTCTAATAAATCTTTTATAACCTCTTTTAAAAGTATCTTTATCTATATCAATTCCTATTTCAAATTCTTCTCGATCTTCTTCACTAAGTTCTAAGAATTCTTGATCCATATTAAAATTAAATTTCTTAATATCTAATCCAAAAACTCTCATTACATATATTCCTATTACAGGAAGCTGTGCTATTAAGAAAATCATAAGCAAATCTCTAGCTAATCTTAAATCTTGAACTTTAACATCAGCAGTATATGATTTGAAGAAACTTTTAATCATACTAAAAACTAAGAATAAAGCAAAATATTCTATTATTGGCACTAAATATAATTTCCATGGCTTTTTCTTATGATTTAATAAAAAAAGAATTGCTATATTTCCTAATATTAATAAAAGTATAAAAACATTTAAAACCCAAGTAATATGATTAGTAATTGGATCTTTAAATAAATCATATGTACCTAAATTCATAAATTCATTAACAAAACTACTAACATCAATTACTCTATAAGCAACATAAATACTAAATACAAGCAAAAAGATATGAATTTTTTTAAAATTCTTAATTAAAAAAGCATAAGGTTTTCTAATAATCATATCTTCACCCCTATTCTTATCTTCTATAAGTATAACTTATTTTTTTTTATTTTAAAAGATTATTTAAAAAAAAACACTTATTTTACAAATATTTTTTTCTAAGTGTTATCACAATATCACAATTATTATCATATTTATTAAAATCTGTTTTATTTAGATTAAAATAAATATTATTTTCATTGTTATTATATTTAATTTTTTTTATAATTTTTTTATTTCTTTTATCAACAATACTAATATTATTAATCAAATAATTAAAACTAGTATTATTATCGATATTTAAATAAACTAAAAAATCATTAATATTACTAATATCCTTGTAATGATAAATACTAGATAATATAGATGAAGAAATCTTTATATTATTAGTTCTTATATCATTTAATGTAATATTATAATTCATTGCAGTTATCTCATCATACTCTCTTATAGGAATAGCTTCTTCATTAATAGTATTAATAACTATTTTACTATTACTATAAAAATACAATAGTATTAAACAAAGTAAAATAAAATAAAATAGATAATATTTGACATTTTTCATAATTCCTCCAAAAAAAATAACTTACTCTATAAGAATAAGTTATTAATTATAAATAATTTGTCGAAATATCTATTTTATTGAAATAATTTCTACATCATAACTTCCATTTGGACTTTCTACAGTTACAACATCTCCAACTTTATGATCAAATAAAGCTTGAGCAATTGGACTTTCATTAGAAATTTTACTAGCAAATGGATCTGCTTCTTGACTACCTACTATTTTATATTCATCCTCTTCATCATCATCAACATATTTAATAGATACTGTATTACCAATACTTACTGTATCAGTATTAACATCTTCAATAATAGATACATTCTCTAACATTTTTTCAAGTTGACCAATTCTAGCCTCTATTTGAGCTTGTTCATTTCTAGCTGCATCATATTCTGCATTTTCAGATAAATCACCTAAAGAACGAGCTTCTTTAATTGCTTGAACATTTTCAGGTCTTCTTACATTTATTAATTCATCTAATTCTTTCTTTAAATCATCTAACCCTTGTTGAGTTAAATATACTGTATTTTTATTAGTCATAATTTTCACCTCTTATATGTAACATGCTTACTGTCAACATGCAAAAGTATAGCATACTTTTTTTTAATTTTCAATACATTTTTTTTAAACTTTTTTCTTCACGAAAAGTAGTCATATTATAACATATTTCGTTAAAAAAATCAATCAGTATAACCTATTTCCTTTACAAATAAATCATCTGTCATACCAGCAATAAAATCAATAACCTTTCTTTTATCATTAGTATTTTGAATATACTCATTATCTTGATCATTTAAAAACAATGTATAAATAATACTTTTAGTATTTTTATTTTTAATATCATTTAAGTATCTTTCAAATATTTTATTCATTCCAACTCGATAATATTCCACTTCATTTGAAGTCATTGCTTTACTATAAATATGTTTATAATTAAATCTTTTTAAACTAAATAAAGCATTATATACATCATCACTTAATTTTATATATGGTTTATTCATACTATTTTCTATAATATCTAAAATAATAGTATTAACAATTTCTTTATTGGTAGTACCTAAAACACTACTTATTTCTTTAGGAATCTCTTCTCTCTTAATATATCCTAACATAACAGCATCTTCAATATCTCTTCCAATATAACCAATAATATCACTAATTCTAACTACACAACCTTCTAAAGTCATTGGTCTATTCTTATTAAATGCTCTTAAATCTTTATAAGCACTTTCATATTCCCTTAATACTTCTTCCGCATCCTTTTCTTGTGGAATATATGTTGAATCTAACATTTCACCATTATGGCACATTATACCATCATATACCTGTATACATAAATTAAATCCTAATCCTTTATTTTCAACACTCATTAAATGTCTAACACCTTGAATATTATGTCCAAAAAACTCCCCTAATTCTCTTAAAGAAATTTCATTTAATAAAGATTCTCCTACATGTCCAAGTGGAGTATGTCCAATATCATGAGCTAAAGCTATTGCTTCACATAAATCTTCATTTAATTTTAATGCTCTCCCAATAGTACGCGCAATTTTACTAACTAAATGCACATGAGTAATTCTTTTACTAATATGATCATTTTCATTCAAAGTAAATACTTGTGTCTTATCTAAATATCTTGTATAACTCCAAGAATGAATAATTCTATCTATATCATGAAAAAATTCTGGACGAATATCATCTTCTTCAACTTTTATTCTAATAGCATCACTATTTTTACATGCATATTCATTCAAATACTCTTCTTTTAATAAATTCTTTTTAGCTATTTCTAAATTAGTCATTACCATTTCTCCTCTCAACTATTTTAATCATAGAATACTCTGGAATTTCTATATCACTATCTAATTTTAAATAATATATATTATCAGGATGACGAGCTACATCAACTTCATTCTTATCTTCATCAAATAATTCTTCTACTACAAAATTAATATGTTCACCTGAAGGTGTAAATAATTCTACTTTATCACCTACTTCAAAATAATTTCTTTCATAGAACTTAACTAAATTATTTTTATATTCTATTACTTGCCCCAAATAATCCTGATTAGAAACCTCACTTCTTCCTGTATAATACTGGTCAGTCCAATTAGCTTCCTTCATAAAATAATGAGTTGATGTTTCTCTATTTGCCACTCTATCTAATCTCTCTTGAAGTATTTTCATAACATCCTCATCTAAACTATTATCATAATACCTATCTATTATTTCCCTATATGTACCAATTACAGTAGCTAAATAATATAAAGATCTCATTCTACCTTCTACTTTTAAACTACGTACTCCAATTTCAATTAAATCAGGAATATATTCTGCCATATTCATATCTTTTAAAGCCATTGTGAAATCTTTTTCGCCTTTATTTTCAAAACTAAATCTACATACTTGAGCACATCCACCACGATTAGCATCTCTATTTGTTACATAATTGGAAAGTGCACACCTACCACTAAAACAAGTACACATAGCTCCATGAATAAATACTTCTATATCACAATTTACTTTATCAATTATTTCTTTTATCTCTTTCTTACTAAGTTCTCTTGCAAGTACTACTCTATCTATTCCTTCTTTTTCAAAAAATTTAATAGCCTCATAATTACTTGTAGAATTTTGTGTACTTAAATGAACTTCAACATTAGGAAAATTATTTTTAATATATGAAATAATAAATGGATCACTAACAATAAATGCATCTATCCCACATTCAACAACTTTTTTAATATAATCTTCTACATCACTCATATCCTCGTTATGAAAAACTATATTTAAAGTTAAATGTACCTTTTTACCCAATTTATGTGCAAAACTACATCCTTCTTTTATTTCATCAAGATTAAAATTATTAGCATTAGCCCTTAAACTATAACTTTGTCCTCCAATATACACAGCATCTGCTCCATATAAAAGAGTTACCTTTAATCTCTCTAAATCTCCTGCTGGAGATAATAATTCTATCTTTCTCATTTTTTCACCTTATAAATAGTTTTCTTAAAAAAGAAATTCGTACTATCCCCTAACTTCTTATATTTTTCTACATATGAATCATCAATACATTTACCATTAATATACTTTTCAGTATCATCAATTAACTCTTCAAAATCATCTATTCCATATTCTCTAAAAATAATATATTTACAACCTGCTTCATATAAACTTTTAATAATACTAGTTCCATTAGTAATAATATCTAAATAAAATGTAGTTCCATTATCGTCTTCTATTAAATGATAATTAGTATCAGTCATCTTCTCAGTAACAATTAAATCCTTTTTTACTTCTTTATTTAAATTTATATAATAATTAGTAAGTAATTTTCTCTTAGAAAAAGCTACACTAGGATGGCTAACTACTTCTACCATACTAATAATATCTGATTTTTTTATAATTTCAATAATCTCATCTAACGTTATTTCTTTTCCTAATAAAGCATATTTAACACCTTTACTATAATAATAATTACATGTCTTATAATTATTAACCATATGAGTTTGATTCCATACTAAATCCATTTTTAAATTAAGTTCCTTCTTTAATTGAAGTAAAGCTAAGTCATAAAAAAATATTCCTTTTATATTTAAATTGTCCAATTCAATTAAAATTTTCTTTAAATCATTAATATCATCATTCATTATATTTTTATTAATCTTAATAAATACTTCTTTTTTTGTCTTATTAACGATATCTTTAATTTCATCCAAACTAAAAGTACAAATAGATTCTACACTATATTTATCAATAGGTAGAATAATTCCATCTGTTTTGTCTAAAAATAAATTAGATTTATCACTTACTTCAATTAATAACTTCATAATCCACCTCGAACATATTATAAAGCAATATTAAAAAAAAAGAAAGTTTTAACTTTCTTTTTTTACAAGTATAAATTCAAAGTGTTTATCAGTAAAGAAATTTTCTTCACCATAAATAGAATAAAATATAAACGGTTTATAAGCAATTAAATTACCATCTTTAACATAATAACTAACATCATCTAAGTAATTATCTATTTCTCTATTTTTTAAAAAACACTCATAATTGCATTCTCTTTCATCATAATACTCTTCATCTAATATTTCATTATAATAGTTATTGAATTGAGTTTCTAATATATTTGAAATAGTATCTTCATCTATCCCAAATAAATTAAATAAAGCACCATTATCAATTAATTCTAACTTTCTTAAATTAATATTATAACTTTTAAAATAAACTTCAGGAGCAAACTCTGTTTCATAATCAACAACTTTTAAAATTATTGAAAGAATATCTCCACTAATATTATACTCATATGATACAACAGTTCTTTCTTTATCCATATATTTACTAAGAAATGTTGAAATATCATTATTAACTTTTTTACCCAATTCACCCTTTATATTAACATAAGGCATATTAACAGTATATATATCCTTTTTCTTTTTTGATTTTAAAGTATATACTAAATAATTATTCTTATTTAATTTAATATTATTATAATTTCTTCCTTGCCTTACAAAATAAGAAAATACTATTAGTATAATTATTAATAATATTCCAAAACCAATAATTAATTTTTTCTTAGTATCATCATTTAATTTTTCCATCATAGGATTACCTCCTAATTAACTCCTTTTACTCTCATAATACCTAATATTTGTTTACTTGAACAAGTACGGTAATCAGATTCTTTAACAACTCCATATCTACTACCTTTAGCATGAATTATTTCATTACCATTACCTGTTAAAATTCCAACATGCCCATCATACATAACAATATCCCCTGCTTTTATATTACCAGTTGTTACTAAATCATATTTACTAGTATCATTCCACATAACTGCAGTCTGAGGATATAAAGAATAACCAAAATGCTTAAAAACTCCACTTACAAATCCACTACAATCTGTTGCGGTATATGGTTCTTCTCCATTCCAAGTTCCACCATAAACATAACTTTCTCCTACAAACTTTTTGGCATATCTAGCTATAGATTTACCTGTTTGACTACCTTCACCATTACCTTGATCAATAGTATTTGAACCAATCTGTGCAGATCCTAAAACATATTTTTTATATCTAGTAGTATCAATAAGCATCTTCGAAAACTTATTTTCATCTTCCATATCAATATAACTATTACCTGTTGAACGCACAATTTCTGCATTGACTTTTGCTTCTTCCCAACAAGCGGAAACCTGATAAGTATCTGACATAAGTCCTAATACAGCATCAATTAAAACAGGTAATAAAAATATAATAAATGCTGCAATAAACTTATTAAGTATTTTTCTAAATCCATCTTTCAATTCAGGATTTATAGATAAATGAACAAATTGAACAGTTCCCATAATAATTAAAAGAATAGGTACGATAAATTGAAATAATTCAAATATCTTTCTAGTAGTATCTAATACAACTACAAGACCATAGTCACTACAGCATGTACCTAATGTAGTATTACAATCTAATATTTGAAATAATTCCATACAATCACTCCTATTCTAATTATACTCTTTTGCTTATAGCAATTCCATCACCAATATCAAAAAACTCTGTAGTAAATTTAGAATTACTAATTAAAAAACTTTTATATTCTCTTACTTTACGAACTAATTGGCGTAAATTTCTACTTTCTATACTTTCTAAATCTTTATGAACTAATCCATGAAAATTCATATTATCAGTAATTATAGTCCCATCATCGTTTAAATTCTTTTCAAACCTTTCAAATAAATTCCTATTTTGAGCTTTAGCTGCATCTATAAATATAAGATCAAATTTTTTATCAAAAGTAACTTCTAAAGCATCATTATATATTAAATCTATTCTATCTTCCATGTTTGCTTTTTTCACATTTTTAATAGCTTCTAAATATCTTTTTTCATCTCTTTCTATTGTAGTAACACAAATATCTTCAGCTACACTGCACATCATAATTGCTGAATACCCAATAGCTGTTCCAATTTCAAGGATATTTTTAATATTATTTTTCCTTATATATTTCATTAAATAATCAATTCCACCTTCAGTCATAATTGGAACATTATTTAATTCTGCATAATTTTTCATTTCCCTAATCAAAAAATCATTATTCATAATACTACCAAATCCAATCTCCATTATTCTTAATTTCTGTAATCTTTTGATTATGTTCAGCTAATGTCTTAGTATAATAAATTTTTCCTTTTTTATCAGCTACAAAGTACAAATAATCATTTTTAGTTGGATTAACACTAGCTTCAATTGAAGATTCACTAATAGAACAAATTGGTCCTATTGGCATTTTTCCACTCATCTTAGGATTACGTGTATTATACATATTATCACTAGAAAATTGTTCACTATTTAAATCACTAGTCATTGCTACTTGTAATCCATAATAAGTAGTAACATCACTCCCAAGATTCATTCTTATATTTAATCTATTTTCAAATATTCCTACTATCATTTTTCTATTTTCAGTATTAGTTCCTTCTAATTCTACAATAGAAGCCATAGTTATATAATAATGTGGATTACTACTCATTTTACTCTTATATTTTTCTAAGTGCTTCTCTTCCTGTTTCAACATAGTTTCAATAATCTCTTTCACAGTAACATCTTTATTATCAAAATGATATGTTTCAGGAGCTAAATAACCC
Source organism: Bacilli bacterium (assembly GCA_017460175.1). Classification (GTDB taxonomy): domain Bacteria; phylum Bacillota_I; class Bacilli_A; order RF39; family UBA660; genus UBA3789. Next base: position 254,239 of record JAFUBO010000003.1, on the reverse strand, counting down.
TCTAATGGATAATAAATATTTGAATCCAATATATCATCAGTTAAAAACCAATATTTAGATATTAACTCACTTATATAATCTTTATCACTAATAGTATTAATAACATCATCATAACTATTATTAGTTTTACTATCTATTAACTTAGCATAATCAGTAATTCTCTTACCTTCTTTAAAAGTAATAACTACTAAATTAGGATTATACTCACTACCTTCTTGTAGTTTTTTAATTATAGAATCTAAGTTCATACTTTTATTAAAAAGATAAGTAGACGCCTTTAAATTATTAACTTTCTTAATTTTTAAATATAATTTAAAAACACTTTTACTTCTAATTAATCCTTTTTCTTTTAAAATATCACCAATTTTATCACTACTAGTACCACTATTAATTTGAACTTCAACATCTTTTTTATCAAAAGCATTAACAGGACCTGTTAAAAACAATATTGTTCCACCAATAATTATTAATAAAAAAGCTATTATTAATATAAATAATAATGGTTTTGCTTTTTTCTTCTTTTTCATAATACCTCCAAGAAAAATAAAGAGCTATTGCTCATTATTTTCTTCTTTTTTCTTACGTACTTCTTCTTGTAATGTTTCAAGTATAGTTTCTATTACTTTCCATTCTTTATCAGTAGTAATAGCCTCTAACTTACTATTTGGATTTTCTGGATCATATATAGAAGCATACACAACTATATTACCATTTTCATCCCTTGTATTATCTGTATATACTATATAATTCTTATTAGTTTCGTCACTTTCAAAAGTAAATAAAACATCATATACTATTTCATTTCCATTTTCATCTATCATTGAAAAACTATTTTTCTTCATTTTTATCTCTCCTATCTAAAAAAGTTTGTAATATTATTGTAGCAGCTACACTATCAACTACTTTTTTTCTATTTTTTCTAGACACATCACCTTGAATTAATGTATCAATAGCACTTTTAGTTGAAAGTCTCTCATCTTGAAGATAAATAGGTATATCAAGAATCTTTTCTAACTTCTCTTTAAATTCTAAACTAAGTTCTCCTTTAGGACCAATTGTATTATTCATATTTTTAGGGAATCCTAATACAACAGCATCTACTTCATATTGAAGAACCAATTCTTTAACATCAAAAAGCAATTTATCATATTCTTCATTATGACGAATAACCTTCAAATTAGACGCAATAAGCCCTGTCTTATCACTAAGAGAAACTCCTAAAGTTCTACTACCTAAATCTAATCCTAAATATCTCATTTGTTATTATTTTGAAATTCATTAAGAAGAATTTCTACTATTTTAGCACGATCAATTTCTTGAATTTTACTTCTAGCATCTTGATAGTTAGAAATATACCCAGGATCGCCACTAATTAAGTAACCAACTATTTGATTAGTTGGATTATATCCTCTCTCTTCTAAAGAATCATAAACACTCTTTAAAGTAGTTCTAACAAGTTCAATATTAATTTTTTCAATATCAAATAAACTAGTTTGTTCTTGAGACATAATATCACCTCTACCTTTTTTATAATACTATTTTATCATTTACATATATCATTTACAATAAAAATTTATTACTTATGAAACCCAAATTTCTCATCCTTCAATTTACGCATATTATCCATAAATACAATTTTTTTAATCTTTTTAACAGGCATAACAACTACATTATCTATTTCAGGAATTTTAATTTTAGAAATTTCTAAAATTCCTTCATCTGTTAACCCCAAAATTGTTTCATTATCAATTACCCTAAATATTTCTTCGCTAATAAAAGAACTAGGACAATCAAAATTAGGATTTATTTTTAATAATTCTTTAATCCTAGAAACTAAATTAGATTTTAATGCAACCTCATAAAGTTTAGCATCTTTTAAACTCATATTAACAATCTCATCTATTGTAAAATTATATAAAACATCACTATTAATCATAATATTAAGATGACAATTAGGATACTTAATTAATAATTCTTTAATCTTATCAGCATCATCCATTTTCATATGAAAGTGTAAGGAATTAATTATATCACGCTGATTCTTATTAGTATTAATTAAAAAATCACTACCAAAATAATCTATATTTCTTTTAATAAGAAAATTATAAGAATTATAATCACCTTTAGGATCATATCCAACCTTCATTGTAGAAGCATCTATATGAATGATATTACTAAATTCAGAACAATATTTTTCCTTTTCAGACTTTTCTAAGCCTCTAAGAGTTGAATAAAATGTTCCTATTACTTCATCATTCTTCATAATTAACTTTACAAATTCATTTTTCTTAAAATTAGAAGTCATTATCTTATCCAAAGCATAAAATTTAATACCATCAACATTATTATCAAAATTATAATTAACTTCCATTAAACTATTATATAAACTTAAATTACCCTCAATTATCGCAAAATACTTAATCAAAAAAGAATTTATTCTTTTATCATGAACAAGAATTGGAACACCAGGACGTTTTACTCTAAATTCTTTATCTGAAAAATCATTACTTTCTTTTATTAAAGGAATTATTTCATTATCTACTCTCTGAATTTGTTTATCAGTAAATTCAAATCCATTATGTTTTAAAACATAATGAATAGCATCTAATACATTTTTTATAACTAAATCACTCATATTAACCTCTTACACTATAAACAAATGCTACATATATAATCACAGCAGTAAATATTAATGTAATTATTGTACCATTAATTCTATCAGATGTAGTAGACTTGTCCTTTATACCTAAACTAGAAGTAACCATAACTCCTCCAATTAATCCACCTATATGAGCAAAATTGTCTACCCCAGGTAATATAAACCCTAATACTAAAGCAAATATTATTAAAGGAATCAATTGATTTTTTAAAACAGTTCCTAAATAAACTCTATAATGATATCCAAAATAAAGTAAAGCACCCATTAGTCCAAATATAGCTCCACTTGCACCAATAGATGCCACATTACCACCAAATATCATTGAAAATAATGCACCCATTAGTCCTGAAAATAAATATATAATAACATATTTTACTCTTCCTAAATAATTTTCTATTTGAGAACCTACTATATATAAAGAATACATATTAAAAAATAAATGAAAAATATTTCCATGTAAGAAAACACCTGTGATTAATCTGTAATACTGTCCAATTCTAATACTAGGTCCATGTATACAATAATCATTAATAATATTACTATATTGACCTAATAATATAGGAATTATATATAATAAAACATTAATCGCAATTAAAATGTAAGTAATATAAGGTCCTTTATCTTTAAAAACATTTTCTATTCTATTAGCATCACGTCTGTTATGTTCATTGATATCACTAGTTATTTTTGCAAATAACTCTACTCCCTCTTCATTATATTCTAACTTTTTACTAATATCAGGAAATATCTTTTTAACAATATCACTCTTATCAATATCAGATTCATTACTAACTTTAATACCCATTAATTTAGAATCAGTATTAATATCCTTAGTAACATTATCACCCATATCTAAAAAGAAACTCATAACATTCATATTAAATGAAAATGTTTTTCTCTTTATCTTTTTCATTATTCTTTTAGTCTTAAAAACATCAAAATCATATTGTTCATCATTATGAATATAACCAGAAACTATTCTTATTACTTTACAATCTTCATCTAAATTTTCTAACCAAATCTCATTATCTATACCCTGTAAAATAATAGGATTATAATTCTTTTCAGTTATAAAATAATGTAATAATTTCATAGCTAAAACATTCTTATCATCAAGCATTATTTCATTTTCCATAAATTTCCTCCTAAAAGACTAATAATATTATATAATAAAACATAAAATAATAAAAGAGGAGATGATCAAATGATTAAAAAGATTTTATTATTTTTAGCATGTTTAGCCCCATGGTTTTTATCAAGTATTATTCCATTAAATTATGATTATTATAATACAATTAATAAACCATTTTTTGCACCACCTAGAATATTTTACCCAATAGTTTGGACTATAATGTATATATTAATAGCGATTACTATATATACAGTAATAAGAGCATACAAATTTAAAGATATACCAAAAAATTATAAAACAACTTTACTAATTAATTATATTTTTAACCAAAGTTATACATTAATATTCTTTGGATTAAATAATAATTTCTTAGGATTTGTATCATGTCTAGGAACATTTATATCAGCCTTATTTTTATATGAAGAAACATCCCTACTTAATAACAAAATATCTAAATTATTACAACCATACATAATACTACTTGTATTCGCAACAGTACTATCTCTATCAATCTATTTATTAAATTTATAAAAAAGTACAGAATTGTACTTTTTTTATTGTATAAATGATAGAAAAAGAAAAAGCACTCTAATCTTTAAAGATTAAGTGCAATCCACATATATTATCCTTCTACTACATTATGAGTAGCATATTCTTTAGCAATTTCTAATACCTTTTTATACTCAGTTTCTAATTCTTCAAAATTACTATTAACAAAATTACTATCATTTTCTTTACTCTTCAACTCATGTTGATAAGCTATATCTGCAAGTTTCATAAATCCTAAATACTTACAATCACTTTTTAAAGAATGAACTTCTATTGCATATTCCGGCATATTTCCACTATTTTTATATTCTACTATTTTATTCCATTTATTTTCTACATCATTAACAAAATCACTTATAGTCATATTATACATATCCATATCACCTAAAAGTTCTAATGCATGATCTACATCTACTCCATTATCTTCTAAGTATTCCCTATCATATAAATTAGGTACATTACTAACTTCAGGTATTGGACCAATATCAACAACTGGAATAGTCTCAACCTTTTTAACCTCTGTAATAGTAGGATCATCAAGCATTTCAATCTCATCATCTTTCTCTACTACTATTGGTTGCATACCAGTCATAGTTTTTTCTTTATAATTCATATCCAATTCATCACCTAATATATCTTCAATATTATCTTCTACTGGAATAATATCAGGATTAGGAGTTTCTTCAGAATTATTCTTTCTTTCTTCTTCTGCTTTTTCTTGGTCTTCTACATTAGGTATCTCTTCACTTCTTATATTTTCCTCTGCTTTTTTAATTTCAACAGTATTAATATCTTCTGTAGCACTTCTACCAAGAACCTGGTTCATAACCTGGATTAATTGAGTTTGTTCAATTGGTTTAGCTAAATAATCATCAAATCCATCAGCTAAATACTTTTCTCTCATTCCACTAATTGCATTAGCAGTTAACGCAACAGTTGGTATTTTAAAATTAGGATTTTCTTTTAATTTCTTAAGTGTTTCAACACCACTCATCTTAGGCATCATATCATCAAGTAAAATAACATCATATACTTCTCCACGATTAATTCTATCAATACACTCAAATCCACTATCACATGTAATTATATTGTTAGCACCATACTTTTCAAGTAATTTACAACCAACCTTTATATTTAATGGGGTATCATCAACCATTAATATTCTAACTCCATTTAAATCTAAAGTAGATTTAACTTTCTTATTAGAAACTTCATCAGCAGTAGTTATCTTTTGATTTAAAACAACAGTAAACTTAGAACCTTCTCCATACACAGTATGAACTATAATTCTACCACCCATTAACTCAATTAATTGTTTAGTAATAGCTAACCCAAGTCCAGTACCCTCAATAGTAGTATTTCTATCTTCATCTAATCTTTGGAACTTAGTAAACATCTTATCAATACTATCTTTCTTAATACCGCGACCTGAATCTTCAACAGAAATAATTAATTTAGATACATTTTTTGTATTAATACAATTAACTTCATAATGTACAAAACCTTTATCAGTATACTTACAAGCATTACTCAAAAGATTAGTAACAATCTTCTTAATATTAGCATGATCTCCAAATAAAGTCATAGGTAAATCAGGAGCAATACTATAACTAAAATCAAGACCCTTTTCATTCATTCTAGGAGTAATTAATTTAGCTAAATCTTCGAATGTCTCAGGAGCATTATATTTAGTATTAATAATCTCTATCTTACCAGCTTCTATCTTACTAATATCAAGTATTCCATTAACTATCTCAAGTAAAGTTTGACTAGCATTAACTATATCTTTAGCATTTTCTTGTGCCTCCCCTAAATTCTTAGCATCAGCAATACAATCACTAAATCCAACAATTGCATTCAAAGGAGTACGAATTTCATGAGACATACTACTTAAGAAATCAGTCTTAGCTCTATTAGCCTTATCAGCCTGTTCACGAGCAACTTCTAATTGTTGAATCATCTTCATATCAGGATTTTCAATAGTAAAGTACATAATAAAAGTAACTATAGTATCGGCACCAGTCATCAATAATAATTCTGGATAAATTCTTTGAACCATTCCAACAATAGCACCTAAAATAATTAAAATAATTATTGGTAACATCTTTTTTAATTTTAAATTTCTAAAATTCTTAATCAAGCAAATAATCCATATTAATGTCAAAACAGTATAGGAAATAAACATAAAATTAACAGATGGCCCATATGAATACATTTTTCCCGGTTCTAAATTATAATGTAAAGGTAATAATACTATAGCTAAAGAATTTATTATAAAATATATATAACAAAAAATTCTTATTTTCTTTCGATATGTTTCATCTGCCTTTTCACTATTTGAAAATATAAACAAATAATATGTAAACAACAATATATATATAATGTAATATATTAATAACAGATGAGTTACAACATAATTGATAATTGGTATAACATCAATATTGTGAACAGTATAAAAACAACTTAATTCAATTATTAAACCAAACCAATTTGCTATCATTATTTTTTTGAATATTTCAGTTTCAATACTATTTATTCGTTTAGATGAAAAATATATTATTAACAAAACACTCATATACACTAAACTAGTAATTTGTAACCATATTATTCCCATACACAACCACCTACTATAAAATAGTATATCATAATTTTATACAAAAAATAAAAAAAGTTAAATTATTAACTTCTTTTATTATTTAATTTAAATAAAACTTTTTGTTTTTGGTTAGATTCTTTTTCATACATATCTTTTAATTTACTAAAATCTACCTTTAGACTCGGTGTCATAGGTATTTCATTTAATTGTTTATACTCTGTAGGAATTATATAACTTTCAACATTATTTCTTAAACATAAATCATTTATATTTCTAATTAAATCATTATCTAACGTAATACCATTATGTAGAATTACATATGCAACAGGTCTAGTAATTCTTTTAGAATCATCAACCATAACAATTTCACATCTATCTACAGCAGGATGTAAAGAAACCACTTGTTTTACTTTATCAGGGAATACTTTAGTTGGTACACCATTTGCATCCCTAGATATTTCAATTCTTCTTAAACGACCATCTATAAACAATTGTCCATTTTCATCAAAATGGGCCATATCCTCTGTTCTATACCATTTTGTTCCATCATCATCATAAATAAATGCCTTTTTTGTAGCTTCTTCATCACCATAATATTCTTTCATCATTGTCGGAGAATACAAGAACAACTCACCTGATTCATTAGCTTGACATTCTTTATGAGTATCAACATCTAGAATTTTATAAGCATTACCAATTAAAGGAACACCAATTGATTCAGGTTTCATACCACGTTCAGAGGTATATCCAAAACACCCTCCACATTCTGAAGCTCCATAACCTTGCCCTATTTCAATGTCAGAATTATTAGCTTTCAATTTTTGCTCTGCCAATTTCTTCAACTTAGGAGGTCTATAATCACCACCAGTTGTTATTAATTTTAAATGTGATAAATCCATATTTTTAATTCTTTTACAATTTACAAAATCCTCAATATAAGCAGGAATTGTGTTCCAGTGATTAAAACGATATTGTCTTAATCTCTTATCTATTCTTTTAGAATTAAATAATGGATCAAGATCTACAGTCACTCCCAAACATAAAGGTTCATGAATACTATTAAATAGACTATAAAAAATCCAAATTGGTAAGGTTGTCAGAATCGAATCATTAGGTGCAATTTCATTGACTGCAGTCATTCCTAATTGAATTGCCATAGAATTAATATTTTCGTTCGTAATCATTGGTCTTTTTGGTTTTCCAGTAGATCCACTAGTAGATGCAACAGCAATGCCAATATTAGGTTCATAATAAGGTTTTATATTAATTTTTGAATTTTCGCCTTCCAATAAAATAGAACTCCAAGAAGTACATTTCTCATCTTTTGAAATTGCACTGCCAATTTTCTTTAAAGATTCAACAACTTTAAACATCGCTTTATCCATAAAGAATCCCTTAGGAAAAGATTCATCGAGAGCAGAAACTATTACTTTCTCAATACTTGTTTGATCAACAACTTCTTTAAAGTTTTTATCATAAAAAATTGTATTTGTAATAAGTATTTTTGCTTGAGAATCTAATAATTCTTCTTTAATACCATTTAATTCATGTGTCGCATTAACCATATATGTAAGTGCACCTATTTTATTTAAAGCATAAAAAGAAATAATTGCTTCTGGTGTACTTAACATTCCAAGCCCAACCGTATCACCAGGTCTAACACCATTTTCATATAATCCTTTAGCAAAATTATCAATTTTATCAAATAATTCTCTAAAAGTATAAGTTCTACCTAAATAATTAATTGCAACATCATTTAATCTGTCTTTACTACTATCAGCTAAAAATTCATAAGCAGACATATTAGGTAACATTTTCTCAAATTCCATTACCCTCTTTAGATTTAAAACATCTTTTCGTAATTTTAATAATTCTTCTTTTGTCACACCATATTCCCCCTCATATGTGCACATATTATAACATATTTTCGATATTTTTGCAAGTTTTATCAACTCCTAATCATAATTTTAACCTTATTTTTTAACTAATTCAAACTTTATGTAAATTAGTTTACATAATAAAAAGTGATATAAATCACCTTCTATTTTTTTAAATCTTTTAAATAATTCATTACTATATTATAGTTTTTATTATAAAAGTTATCATCTTTTTTATTTCTTGATATACACCAATATAAAACTATATAAGAAGTAAATAAACTATAGAATTTTAATCTTTCATAGAAATTATCATCTATATTTCTAATTTCTTTATATCCTGATAGTAATATATTAAATTTTTCTTTAGATAGATCATTATACATTCTAAAAAAATCACATATATAATCTCCATTTTTCATACTATCCATGTCAATTAAACTAATTTTATCATTATTAAATATTAAATTACCTATTCTAAAATCCATATGTAAAATAGAATTTTTATAATTACCTTTTATATCATTATTTATATAATCTTTTAAATAATCATAAATTACTTTATTATTCTCACCAAATACATTATCTAATACTTCTTGAGAATCTTCTAACTTTTCATTTAAATATTTAATCCATGAATCATCATCTTCATCTATTAAAGGAGCATTATGTAATTTAGCAAGTAACCTACCCATCTCTATTAATTGTTTATCTGATAAAGTATCTATTTCTTCATCAAATTTATTTTCTCCTTCAATATAACTCATAATAACATAATACTTATTATTAATAATTCCACTGTCTAATACTTCCGCAGTATCTAAATAATTAGATAAATGTGACATATATCTAACTACTGTTTCTATTTTCTTTTCTTTATTACATATCTTAAAAATATACTTTTTATTATTAGAATTAATAATAAATACTTCAGCATTAAAAGAATTATTTGCAGGAATTATATCATTAACTTCAATATTTAAATTTTTAAAAATAGTTTTTATATTATTATCCATCATAAATCACCTATTTTTCTAATTTAAACTCTATCGCAACTACTCCATATTTTTCTACTTCTTCTAAAGTATAAAATCTCTTCATAAGATTAATATAATCTTCTTTTGAAGTATTATCTAAATATATTAATTATTTGTATCATTGATAAATTAACATTTATTAATTACATCCATCACGTTTATATATTTCTCTTATGTTAAGTTTCTTTGTTAATACATTACCATAATGAACTTGTTCATCATCTCCACCAATCATTCTATATAATTCTCCTGTTGGCGATACCATTAATCTAGTGTTTAATTTAGATGGTAATCTTCCATCAATTCTATAATTTAATCCTAGACTCTTAATATGATCAACAATTTCAAAAAATTGTTCTTCTGATATTTCAAATCTATTTTTATTAGGAACTGCTCCTCTACCACTTGATGAATTAAACATTCTTAATTTCCAGTGATCAATTCCTAATGTCTCTAAATGATATGCTAGTTTTTCTAATTCATTAATATTTTCTTTGTGAACACAAGTATTTACTAATACACCAATATCACTCATTTCACGTACCATTTTAATTCTTGAAGATACTATTTCACTATGATTCTTTGTACCTCTAATACTTCTATTTAATTCGTCATTGCATGATTCAAATGGTAATGCCATTGAATCTAAATAATCTCGTATTTCAATTAACTTTTCTTTAGTCAATAATATACCATTTGTACTTAATCTAGTATTTAAACCATTTTCTTTAGCTTCCTTTATTAATTTTGGAAGATGTGGCAATAATAATGGTTCTCCACCTATATATCTATTCTTTGTTAATCCTGTTGCAATCATTTGATCTTGAATTGCCTTATGAGTTTCATAATCTGTTATTTCTTCACATTTTTCTGGGCTTATACAATAAGCACATCTTTCTGGACATCCATGTGTAATAATCCATGATACAATGATGTCCTCTTTATGTTCACCATCTTCAGTAATATATTTTCTTTTATCCATAACCTATACCCTCCTAATTTTTATATTTGATTACTTCACAATTTTTCATTTTATACTTTAGATAATCATCTTTTTCTGGTTCGCCTTCAAAGTAACATCTTATATATATACTTACTCCGCCATGTGTAACTACTAAAACATCTTCGTCTTTATATTTATTTTTTAACTCATCACAGAAATCTTTTATCCTCTTTCTAAAATCTGTAATTGTCTCAATACCATATCCTGTATTTGGATCATTAAAATCTATATTTTGCGGTACTTCAGTCTTTAATTTACCTTCTAATTCACCATTACATCTTTCTATAATTCTTTCATCAATTATGATATCACCAACATTATCAAACTGTGATATTATTTGAGCTGTTTGAACAGCACGCTTCAAAGGACTAGAAATAACTTTATCAAATTTTACATCAATAAGCTCATCTCTCATTATTTTAGCTTGTTCTATTCCTTTTTCATTGATATCTATATCTTTTCTTCCTGCATATCTTCCTTCAACATTCCAATCTGTTTGACCATGTCTTACTATATATATCATTTTACCCTCCTTTCTTCTAATACAAAACCATATAATGCAATTGGTTTAAAAATTCTCTTAGGTTTTTTTAATATATCAATAACTCTCTTACCAAGTTTTTTGTAATGATATCCAAATTTCTTAATAATTTTAGCATTACTTCTATTAATTATTGATACCCATTCTTTTCTTGTCATAAATCTTTCATTACCAAGCATTTTCTTATCAAAATACTTAGTAGGAACACTAAAAACACAAATATCTGACACTCTCAATTGTTCATTAATAAGTTCAATTATCTCTTCATCTGAGTAATGTTCTAATACTCCACTACTATGTGTTACTGAGAAAAATTTATCTTTAAATGGTATATTTTTAATATCACCTTGAACTGTTTTAACAGGATTTTCTTTACATACCTTTTTAGATAATTCTTTTGTCTGTTTCACCATAGCTTCTTCCAAATCCATTCCATATGACTTAATACCTTTGCTAGCTAAATAAACGGTTGCTTTGCCAGTTCCACATCCACATTCTAGAATTGGTTTATCTTTAGCATATTTTATAACTTGTTTTAAGAATGCTTGTTTAAGCTGCATCTTAGTCTTAAAATACTCATCAAAATTTTCAAATTCTTCCTGTATCTTTTCTTCATACAACTTATTCCATCTATCCTTTTTATTACTCATCTTAATCACCTTTTCTTTCTTTTATATAATATTCTAATATTTTTTTATCTCTTAACACAATAAACTTACTATGATATAGATTTTCATATTTTGAAGGTTTTAATTTATTCATGCAATTACTTACCAATTTTAAAGCATCTTCAACTGTAACCCATATTAGTTTTCCACCTTCATCTTGCTCTTTCTTTGTTAGTTCTAATTTCTTAGTATTTCTAATAACTTTAGCTACATAAATATATGAAGTTTGTTTAAAATTGTCTTTGCTCTTTTCCTCTTTTATTGTTCCTAAGCCTTCAACTATTTTTACAACACATCCTGTTTCTTCTTTTATTTCTCTTTTAAACGCTTCTTCAAGATTCTCATTATCTTCTACTCCACCGCCAGGTAATTTATACTCATTCTTATTAGCCTTATTAAATAAAGCTATCTTACCATCTTTTCTAATAACTATTCCCCTAGCTGCAACCCTTTTTCTAGGTTTATTAAACGATACTTTTGCTTCTCCAAAATCACAATCTGTTATAGTAGCTATACATTTAAAATTACTTCTTGCTTTAGGAATATCTATATTAATCAATTTATCTTTATTCTTTAATTTATTATATATTACTTTTGAAGCACTATACAGTATTTCAATTCCTAATTTTTCTTCTTCAATTTCACCTATTTTACTATTATTATTTAAAAAAGCATTAATACAATCTTCACGAGATTTCTCATTAAATCCTATAAACTCATCTGAATTCATATTCTCATTATATAAATCATACAATCTTATTTTTTCATGGGCTTTACCACCAATTATATCAACATTTCTATATATATCAATATCAAAATGTTCTAATCCGCCTTCGTATATTTCATCTATAGAATTTGTTCTGTCCTTTATTTCTTTAGACTGACAACTAGTTATTTGAATATTCATTAAAGTTCCAACATTAATACTAACTTTCTCATGTCTAATTCGTCCATTTTTTTTATAAAAATCTTTCGATTGAAACCATCCTCTTCTAGAAACTCCATAATGTAGTAAGTTTAAATTGGCAGTAGTAATTAATTTATTATTCTTATTATAAAAGTATAACTGACTATAAAAATTCTTTTCACCATAATTTTCAAAATTAATACTATTTAATTTTTTATAAAATTTATCTTTTCTAGATTCTGGGAAAATATTATTGTAATCATTCTTATTAAATACAGCCAACTCATCATCAGGTGTAAATATATTGCCATGTAAATATCCATTAGTAATTGATTTATCACCACTAACATACTCATTTATTTTTAATAATTCTGCCAATAAGTCTATAAAATGAAATCCACTATGATATAGTTTCCCATATCCATATTTATATGGGTGATTTTCTTTATCTAAATCATGTGGAAACTCCCAGTTACCATCACAATGATATATATCAATGTAAGTTATTGGAATATTATACTTTGATACTACTTCTTTTAATAATTCTTTTATATAAATATATCCTTTATGATATAATCTCTGACACATTATCTTACATTGTGATTTATTTTTTTTATGTAAATCTAATAACTCATAATATTCATCTCTCATTTTATTAATACTACTTAATTTTTGCATATCTTTTAATACTATTATTGGTTTATCAGATAAAACATCAATATTATTTTCAATTGCAAACTTTAAGTACATATGATGTGCCTTGGGCTCAGTAGAAATAATAATTTTATTAATTTTATTTTGCTTACAAGTAGCAAGCAACTCATCATAATACTTTTTAGGTAATTTATTATAATCTTTATACTTATCAGGTATTGTATATATTTTTACATTCTCATATCCATTTTCATCTAAATACTTTCTTGAACTATCTTTTTTACTTTCAAGTTCTAACAAGTATAATAAAGTACAATCACTTGTTTTTAAGTATTTTAAATATATTCTTTTAGAATGTGGTCCTAATCCCACAAGTAATACATTATTATTCACATTATCCCCTCCTTTTTATTAATTGAACACACTCACTTGCTATTTCCTTTTCCTCATCATCAGGTATTACATATACTGGTATTCTTGAACCATGTCTGCTAATCATCATTTCATTATTAAAACACTTATTATTTAGTTCTCTATCTATTTCTATACCATAATATGATAAATTTTGTAATAACATTTCTCTTTGTTCTTTGTTTTTAGTACCTATTCCACCGGTAAAAATAATAGAATCAACTCTATCTAAATTAGCCATCATTGACAACAAATTCTTTTTAAAATCAACTTCAATCATTCTCCTAGTTAGTATTGCATCAGCATCATTATTTTCACTTCTATCAACTATTGATTTCATATCTGTATCATTACATAATGCTTTATATCCACTATACTTATTCATCATATCAATAATTTCTTCAATAGACTTATTTTCTTTTTGCATTATATAAAATAAAGCAATAGGATCTATATTACCAACTCTACTTGCCATTATCATTCCAGATGAAGGAGTAAATTCCATTGTTGTATCATATGATTTGCCATCTTTAATTGCACATAGACTTGAACCTCCACCCAAATGACATATAACACCATCATAAGATTCTTTTTTTGTATTGGTTATATTTAAATATCTATTGAAAACATAATTATATGATATTCCATGAAATCCATATTTTCTAATTCCATATTTTTCATAATATTCAATTGGAATAGCATATAAATAGATTTCTTTAGGAATTGTCGAATGAAATGCTGTATCAAATACTGCAACAGGTACTGAATTGGGAAAAACATTAGAACAAATTTCAATAGAATTTACAATTTTAGAACCATGTAATGGCATCAATTCACACAATTCTTTAATTTCATTTAAAGACTTATTATCAATTATAATAGATTTATTAAATTTTTCTCCACCATGTACTACTCTATACCCTATAGAATCTATTTCTTTTTTACTATCTATTACCCCGAGTTTTTCACCAATCAATAATTCTTCCATTAAACTTATTATTTCATCAAAATTATTAATCTTAATTGATTTCTTTATATTATCAGAACCATTAGTATATTTAAAATACGAATTATCCTTAAGCATATTTTCAATCGATCCACTTGCCAATACGTTATAGTTTTTTGTATCAAATAATTTAAATCTAAATGATGTACTACCATTATTTATTACTAATACTTTATTCATACCATCACCTCTTTTTTACAAAAAAAAGAGGGCAAAAAACCTATAGTTTTTTACCCTCCAATATTAATATCAGATTTATAAACAGTTTTTTTCTCATATAATAATCACCTGCTTAAATACGTATAGTATTATACTCAAAAATTATAAATTGTCAATCTTTTATTCACAAAAAAGAGTCTAACTCTTATTAAACTCTATTGCAACCACTCCATATTTTTCTACTTCTTCATCATTATAAAATCTTTTCATTAAATTAATATAATCTTCACTAGAAGTATTATCTAAATATATTCTTTTCATATCATAATAATTAACCACTTCTAAAAAATTATTAAAATAAACTAAATTAGTAATAGTAGCTTTAATACTTTCTATATCATCAGGTCTTTTTAAAAATACTAATGTATCACCAATATTTAGTTTTCTTCTCTTTTCATCATTTAATCTTATTTCTACGTCTTTACTACCACTACTAACTATATCAAATATATCACTATCTAAATGAAATATCATTTCCATACCTAGACCTCTTTTATAATATGGTGAAATTTATATTCATTATTAATTATTTCATCTCTTATCTCTATTGGCATTAAATCCATATTTTTTAAATTTTTTAATTCAATCCATTTATAATGATGTTGCATCATATAGCCATGATCATTCTCTAATCTATCTAAATCTATTGTTTTAGCGTCCTCTTCATTTTTAAATTTCATTTTATAATAGAAATTAATACAATGAGTTTTTATATCTTTAAAATTAGTATAAAATTCTTCATTTATACTTACTAATTCATCTACAATAAATTCTTGATCTGTTTCTTCCAATAATTCTCTTTTTATAGCATCTTCACTATCTTCATTTAAATTAATAGTACCACCAGGTAAACAAAAGGAATTATCTTCATATGTCTCAAGTAATATTTTATTATCATGAATAATAATACCTGATACTCTTAATTTTAATCTTCCTTCATCGGTTTTAAATCTCGCATCCATATTATCCTCCTATAAATCATTTTCAAATAAATCTAATAAGAATGGTGTTATCTTCTCATCTTTTAATTCATCTAAACTATTAATTAATCTATATTCAGAATGTTCTTCTTCTTGTAGTTTAATATTTTTAATATCATCCTTTAATTCACATAAATAAACAAATCTAATAAATATTTTATCCTTTACTTTATCTAGATTACTATCATCATGTATTATCTTTGTAGGAATAATATCTAATCCTATTTCTTCTTTTGTCTCTCTTATTACACCATCTCTTGGAAGTTCTCCCAACTCTACCATACCACCTGGTAAATCCCAATATTCTGGAAATGGAGTTTCTGTTTTACTTCTTTTAGTAACTAAATATTTTCCATCTACATTTATTAATGCATGAGCTATAATTCTATTACCGTTCATAATAACCTCCTATAGACTTTTATATTCTTTTATTACTTCTAGCATTTCTCCTACTATAACTTCATTTATTGGATTATCTTTAATACTACTAATTAATATATTTTCAACATCTTCTAAAGGTATTGTTTTTAATTCATAATTACCTTCTATTTCATTTTCAGTTAAATTAGAATTATTAGTATTATATACTTCATCAGTTTTAATTACATAAAAATATATTTCATTCTTCCTATTTTTTCCACTATTGTGATAATTTTTAGTATAATAAACTGTTTTAAAGAAAGGAGTCATATTATAATTATTTAATTCTATTCCAGTCTCTTCTTTTATTTCTCTTATTAAACACTCTTCTAGACTTTCTCCTTTTTCTAAATGTCCTCCTGTAAATTGATATGTTTTATAAGAATAGCCTAAAGTAATTTCATTCTTACTATTAATTAGTAAACCTTTAGTTCTAATAACTACTTCATCTATATCTTCATCTTTTAAATTATCATGATTATATATTATTTCTTTCACATTATTCACCATTCTTTATTTTTTCTAATCTATTTTTAAACTCTTCTGGTAGATCTATTTCATATGATAATTCTTTTCCTGTTCTTGGATGTTTTAACTTAATTGAATATGAATGAAGTAGTTGACCATATTCATCTGCTTTTCCTCTTCCGTATAATGGGTCATTTGAAACAGGATATCCAATATATGCCATATGAACTCTTATTTGGTGAGTTCTACCAGTATCTAAAATACATTCTATTAAAGTATGATTATTAAATCTATCTAATACTTTAAAGTGAGTTATAGCGTTCTTTCCATTAACATCTGTTACAGCCATCTTTTGTCTATTATTTCTATCTCTTCCAATAGGTGCATCTATTTCTCCTGAATCATTTTTAATAACACCATCTACTAAAGCAATATATTTTCTTTCCACACTTTTTGTGGAAATCATTTCTGATAATTTTTCTAATGTGAATTCATTTTTAGCTACTAACATTAATCCACTAGTATCTTTATCTAATCTATGAACTATACCAGGTCTAAATTTATCACCAGCAAGTTCTTTATATCTATAAAGTAATGCATTAACAAGAGTTCCTGTATAATGACCTGGAGCAGGATGTACTACCATACCACTCTCTTTATTTATGATTAATAAATCATCGTCTTCATAAATAATATTTAAAGGTATATCTTCAGGATCTACTTTTATTTCATAATCTAATTCATCATTAACTATAATTTCATCATCTAATTTTACAGAATAAGAACTATTAACTTTCTTACCATTTACTAATACTTTTTCATCTTTAATAAGTTTTTGAACTTTACTACGAGAAAGATCTAATTTTTCTGATAAATAACTATCTAGTCTTAATCCTTCATTATCTTCTACTATCATGAAATCACCTCAATCGCTTAAATTATAACATAAAAAAAGACTAGATTACTAGTCTTTTACTTATTCACTTATTTCGATGTATTTTTTATCTTTATTTTTATCTTCTAGACTTAATTTAGGTACTTCCAAAGTTAAAATACCATTTTTGAAATTAGCTTTAACTTCATCTTCTTTGATATCATCACCTACATAAAAGCTTCTTGATACTTCACCAGTAAATCTTTCACGTCTTACATAGTTTTTCTTTTCATCATTGTTTTCTTTTTCTACCTTAGCATTAATAGTAAGATATCCATCAGTAATATCAATCTTAATATCATCTTTATTATAACCTGGTAGATCAACTTCTAATAGATAAGAATTATCATCTTCTCTAATATCAGTCTTCATTAAATTATAATTCATTCTATCCTTTCTATCAAAGAAATCATCCCTAAAGAAATCATCATCGAATATTTTTGGCATTAACATCATAATATCAACTTCCTTTCTAATAAGTGTCGTTAATAGCACTCTTAATTAATACCTGTAGTTTTCTTACTACATTTTAATAATACCACTTAAATTAGCACTTGTCAAGTATAAGTGCTAATTTTATATTATTATATGTAAAATAAAAAAATATATACTACTTATGTATATATTCTTTTATATTATACAATTCTTTTGAAACAGTATAATCTAAATCCTTTTCATATATTCCTAACATATTTAATAAATCTAAAGTACTTATTTCACCAACTAATACTCTTGATATCAATCTAAGTATTAATAATTTATCTTCTTCATATCTATTAAACAAAGCAAGTGCATAATAATAACTATTAAAATACTGTAATTGTCCAATAATATCATCTGTTTCTTCTGCTTTATCTCCATTTAATAATATTAATCTTCTTTTAAATATTTCTTTTGAAACATTTTCATCTGTTTCTTCATTAGCACAAATCATCTCATAAAACATTGGTATAACTTCCGCAAATCTATCTCTTATTTTTCTTTCACTATAGTTAAGATCTTTTAAAGCATGATGAAATTCATGTCCTAAAAATACATAAGATGCTTTATCCAATTCCCTTGGATAAATAATAGTAGGGATTATTTCTTCATCATCACCTACAAGCATTTGTGTTCCAAAGCAAAAAGAAACATCACCATAAGGCATATAAGCTATTTTCTTTTTCATAACACTTATTTCTTTATTTAAAGGAATACTTTTATATATATCAAAAGTACTTAAACTTCTCACTACTGATTCCATAACTGATACTTTTTCTACTTTATTAATCGCATAGTCTTCATCACCTATTAAACTTCTCATAAAATAAGCATTTTCAATATCAGATTGTTCTATATCATCTATTTTTGAATTAAAAAATTCTGTTAAAGTCACATTAATCACTTCCAGGTGAAAAGTAGTATAGCACACATAAACCAATTAATACAATAATTTTTCAATAAAAAAAGAAGATTATTTCTTCTTTTTTGTAGTAGTAGCTTTATCAACTTCTTTTATTATCTTATCAAGAGTACTTTTTTTCTTATCATCTTTTACATTTTTCTTTACTTCTTTTAATACTCCCTCTACAGCATCACCAGCTTTTTCCTTCTTCTTAGGATCTTTCATAATATCATTAGCTTGTTTTTTTAATTCTTTAATTATATCCATAAAATACCTCCTAAACATATTATAACATAGTGTAAAGTAAAAATTATCTTTATTGATTATAATATGAAGTTATGATAATTTATATATATAGTAAGGTGATTATAATATGAGTACAAATTATATCGAACTTTATCATAATGATAATATATTAACTGCTAAAATACATAAAAATGGAAAAGTTCGTACATTAAGAAATCCAAATAATATAAAAAAACTATTAAGCATTTGTCATAAACATAATAAAATGTTCAATGGTAATAAATTATTAAATGATAATGTTGATCCTATTATTAATGAATTTGATAAATACTATGATTCTATTAGTAAACGAAGAAAGAGACTTCAAATACTTATAGAAACTATTGATAATATTGTATTAAAAAAAGAAAGTAAAGCTACGGGGAAAATAGTCATTGTAGATACTGATAAAAAAAGTATTAAAGAAACTATTGATAGTATTAAAAAAACAAAACAAAATAATCATATTACTAAAATAGTAATTGCCTCTTCTCTAGCAGCTACTTTAGGTATTTCTTATTTTAATTTTACAAACAATAAAGAAGTTACACCAAAATTTGAAAATTTTGAAAATCAAGTTGTATTAGAAGAAAATATTGATTATATAGATGAAAATTTATCTAATTTATCCGCACTTCCAACAGTTACCATGGAAACAGAAGAACCTGTTATAGAAGAAGAAACATCTGTTGAATTGGATACAATGCTTCAAAGTGATCAATTTCATTTTTCATATGAAGATAGAAGTAATTATGAAAATGTTACTAACGCTAAAAGATATGAAGATATTTTTGAAAGATACGCCACTCGCTATGGAGTTGATAAAAATTTATTAATGGCTATTGCAGCGCAAGAAAACTGTGGCAAGCATTATGAAGCTTTAAATAGTACATATGCTACTGGTATCATGCAAATAGAAAGAGGACCAAATATTGGTTCAACAATAAGTGCTTACAATTTTGAAACTGGACAAATGGATCAAATAACAATAACTCAAGATGCTATAGAAAATCTAGAAACAAACATTCAAATAGGAACAATGATTATAAGAAATAAAATAGAAGAATATGATTATAATATTCCTCTATCTATTCAAGGATATAATTTTGGAGCTGGAAATATGGCAAATTCAATAGCTATGTGTAGTGATTTAGAGAATGTTTCAAAGGAAGAAATAAAAAGTAATGTAACAGACCCTCTATGGCTAAATTATAGACAATTCTTAGGAGTTGGAGATCCTCAATATGTGGAACATATATTTAGTTTTATTCCTAGTAATACAATAATTACAGTTAAAGATAGAGATGGTAATGATCATTCTATACAAATAGTAAATGATAATGTAAATACAATTCAAATGACATAAAAAAGAGTTAAAAACTCTTTTTTTTATTAATATTCAATAATTTATTATAAAAACTAACAAAATACTCAGTATAATCCTTATACTTACTTTTAACAGTATTTATCATAATTTTAGAAGTCTTATTACCTAATGTATCAAAACCCTCTTTAAACAGAATAATAAAATCATCAGTATCATCTTTATATATAGTCATACTACTCGCATAATCATCATCTATATAATTAACTTCATCTGAATAATATACTATTTTATCTTTTATAAATGGTTTATCTCCGTTACTAATATTATCTCTAATTTCAGTATACAATTCATTTAATTGATTATATACTTCTTCACTACTATTTATTTTTATAATACTATTATCACTTTCAAAATAAAGTCTATTATTAATAAAATTTATACTAATGATACCATTATCTGTTTCTATTATCACTTTATTACTCATACTTAAAAACCTCTTAAATTTATTTTACCATAAAAAAAACTATTGCAAAAGCAATAGCTCTTTCTTTAGAATTATTTAACTAAATCTTTTTCAACAGCAAAAATTCCATTTTTATCAGTATCAGCCTTAGCATTGTATTTAGCACTACCAAAAGCTAACATTGGAATTCCAACAATTGGTAATAATGTATATAATACTGCGAATCCATTAGATTTTCCAAATTTCTTTGCTAAGTTATAACTGTAATTAAATGCAATAATTAAAACTGCAAATCCTGGTACGTAAGAAAATTCTTTTATTCCAGATAATGCAGAAACACCTAGAAAGATTGGGCACCACCACCAAGCTAGTCCTGTAATTTTAGTTTCTACCCAAGTACTGTAAACTGGAATAAATGCTTTCCACCATTTTTCTCCTGCTTTAGTATAAATTTTACATTGAGCAATAATCATAAAAATAGCTAATGCTAAAACAAGAAGCCCTAAGAATACAAAGAATATTATTAATCCTGCTGTCATACCACCAAATATAGAAGCATAGTCTGGTGTAGTTGTTGTGTTTGGACTAATTAAACTATTATTATACATACTTTCTCCTCCTTTGATTACATTATATCACATTTTTTGACATTGAATATATAAATAAAAAAATATGTAAAAAAAAAGTGAGACACCTCTCGGTGCCTCTTCAGGGGGTTCGGTTGAATACTCTAACATTAAAATCGTTAGAGATATCAGGCGTGATATGTACCACGCATCTTAATAATAAATGATAAATAAAAAAAAGTCAATTGCTTTTTCTTAATTTACCAGCAATTAACTATTTTTTTTGTTTTTATTTTTTTTATATGTATATACTTTATTTTCTTGTTTTTCTTTATTACTAAATTGATTAGCAAAATACATTACTGTATCGAATACATCCATACTTGGAAGTTCTTTTTCTTGCTTCTTTACTCTATTAGGACTAATAGTATCATTTAATTCTTTATTACAAAATTTTTCTAATTCTCTAAAATACTTCTTTTTACCTACTTCATAAAAGAAATGGAAATATTCTAAACAACAACTAGGAAATATTTCTTTTATATATTCTATATCTTTACCATCATTAATCATTTCGATACAATCAACTAGTAAATCCTCAAAATAAATGTATCCTTGAGATTCTACATCATAACCATACTCTTTTAATTTTTCTTTATAACCTATAATCATATAACCTTACCCTCTTTTCTAATTAACTGTAGTAATAGATTCAATTAAAGTTTTCTTCAATAAATCATTATCATTATCTTTATTTTCCAAATACTCTTTAGAATCTTTTTTAGCTTGAAGAAGAATTTTATAATCATTCTTGATAGAAGCTATTTTAAATGCCATATCTCCACTTTGTTTAGTACCAAATAAATCTCCATGACCACGCAACTTAAAATCTTCTTCAGAAATGATAAATCCATCATCTTCTCTTTCCATTATTTTTAGTCTTTCTGTATCACTATCACTGATTAGTATACACCTACTCTTAGATGTACCACGTCCAACTCTACCACGTAATTGATGTAACGTAGAAAGTCCAAATCTATCTGCATCAAATATAACCATAGTAGTAGCATTAGGAACATCAACACCAACTTCTACAACTGTTGTGGAAATAAGTATTTGAACTTCATTTTTCTTAAATTGTTCCATAATCATATCTTTAGCACCACTTGCCATCTTACCATGAACAATATCAATCTTATATTTATCCTTAAAAGCTAACTTCATTTGATCTTTAAGTTCATTTACTGTAGTTAAATCAGAATTTTCACTTTCTTCAATCAAAGGAGCTATTACATAGACTTGATGTTTATTTTTTAATTCTTCATACATCATTTCAAGTACTTCTTTAATTTCACTTGTCTTTTTAACAACAGTATCTATTTTTTGGCGACCTAGAGGCTTTTCCTTAATAGTAGATACATCCATATCTCCAAATATAGTTAACGCATAAGTTCTAGGTATTGGAGTAGCACTCATATACAAAACATCAGGTTTTACTCCTTTATTTTGTAGATTAGCTCTTTGATGAACTCCAAAACGATGTTGTTCATCTGTAATAACTAAACCTAAATTATTATACTCTACTTCATCTTGAATTAAAGCATGTGTTCCAATAACCATATTAATAGTTCCATCACTTAACCCTTTATATATATCATTCTTTTCCTTTTTAGGAGTACTACCTGTAAGTAAAGCAACTTTAACTTTAGTACCCTTTAAAAAATGAACTAAATTGTTATAATGTTGTGTAGCAAGTATTTCAGTAGGTGCCATTAAAGCAGATTGATATCCACATAAAAAGTTTGCATACATTCCAATAAATGAAACGATAGTTTTACCACTCCCAACATCACCTTGTAATAATCTATTCATTCTTGTAGGACTCTCTAAATCACTCAATATTTCTTCTATCGCAATATTTTGATCATTAGTTAAAGTAAATGGAATTTTTTCTATAAACTTATTTAACTTATCTCTATCTATAACTCTAACTAATCCATTCTTTTCTTTTTTATTTTGTTGTTTTAAATAATTTATTTTAAACATAAACTCGAATAATTCTTCATATTTTAATCTAACAGTTACTTCTTTTAATTTTTCAGCAGTACTTGGATTATGAATAATATTCAAAGCAGTCTTCTTATTAACAAAATTATATTTCTCTTGAAATTCTTTCGGAATATAATCCATTATTTCTTTACCATACATCAATAATGCCATATTAATATATGTAGACATATTTTTATTAGTTAATCCACTAGTACAATGATATACTGGCTCTATTTTAACTTTATTAGATAAAGTATCCATTTTTATATCACTCGCAGTAATTACATTTTTCCCCTTATCTAACTTACCAATTACTATAACATCAGTTCCAACTAATAATTTATTTTTTAAAAAAGCTCTATTAAATATAGATACACCTACTACTCCACTTTGTGTAACAAGGCGAAAATTCATTTTATTTAGTCCAGCTTTAAATCTCATTAATATAGGAATACTTTCTATTTTTCCATCTATTATAATCTTTTCACCATCATCTATACTAGATAATTCATCTCTTTTTAATACATCATATCTAAAAGGATAGTGAGTAACTAAATCTTCTATTGAATTTATATTAATTTTATTTAATAAAGAAAGAGATTTAGGTCCAATACCTTTAACGTCTTTTAACTCTGCCAAAATACCACTTCCTTTTCTCATCTCCATGGCATATTATATCATATTTATTATTTTTTGAAAAGAAAAAAAGACTATTCTAGATAATTATTTTACTTTTTAAAAAAAAGTTAATTTTTTTTTTAATTTTTTGTTGACAAATTAATTCGAATCGATTAGTATAAGAACTACCAATTCGGAATTAGGCGAATTGGTCGCTAGTATCACACTAGCCAACCCCTTTTTATTCTTTTTGGAAGCAGGCCTCAGGGGGTCCTGCTTCTTAGATTAAAAACAAAAAAGAACGTGGCCGACGTTCTTTTTTTGTGCATAAAAAAAGTAATGAATATTCATTACTTATCTTGAATTTAATTTATCTAAACAAAACATAAAGAAATATCCAAAGAAATAAGATATTAATAAACATACTATAAATAATAATAAATTAACTATTTGCAATTTCACTAAAAAATATATTCCTAATATAATTGAAATAACTATCCCAATACGTATAAACCATTTAGCCAATACAGCTAATATATTTATTAATGAATAATTACTTTCTTCTCTTTCTATTTCTTCATCTGTATCTTGATATCTAGCATATATACTCATAATATAATCCCCGTCCTTTTTATTGCATGTATTATACCACAAAACACTAAAAAAGAAAAGTATTTTCTACTTTTCTTCTTCTAATGCTTTATAAAATTCATAAGTAGCTTCTGCATCTGCTTTATTCTTAGCAAGCAGTTTATCTCCTTCTTTATTAAGTTTCTTTAAAGATCTATATCTATCTTCACCTAAAGTAAACTCTTCATATTTAGAAAAATCCGCAGTACTATCTACCTTAAATTCCTTTGTAGTTGGATTATAGTGGAATATTGGGAAATAACCTGATGCTGTTGCGTCTTTTTCTTCATTAATAGAATTCTTCATGCCTTTAATAATTCCTTGAGCAATACATGGTGCATAGGCTATTATTATACTTGGTCCATTATAAGCTTCTGCCTCTTTCATAACCTTAATCGCTTGCATTGGATTAGCTCCAAGTGATATTGTTCCCACATATACATGAGGATAACTTAAAGCCATCTTAGCTAAATTCTTTTTAGCTGTTACTTTTCCACTAGCAGCAAATTTAGCTACAGCTCCAACTCTCGTAGATTTAGAAGCCTGTCCTCCAGTATTAGAATATACTTCAGTATCAAGTACTAAAATATTTACATTTTTTTTATTAGATAAAACATGATCTATACCATTATAACCAATATCATATGCCCAACCATCTCCACCAATCATCCATACTGATTTAGGCATTACAAAGTCTTTTAATTTCTTTAATCTTTCTATTTTAGTATCATCTATAACACTAAGTAAATTAGAAGCTGTCTCTTCATTTATTTCATTTACATAAGCCTTATAAATATCTTTTTCACTCTTTTTAACTTTATCTAAATTATCTTTTATCAAAGCTACTATTTGATTCTTTATAGCTTCATCAGCTATTTTCATACCAAAACCAAATTCAGCATTATCTTCAAATAAAGAATTAGCCCATGGAATAGTATATGGCATAGATGGTGTACTAGCACCATATATTGAAGAACAACCTGTTGCATTAGCAACTATCATTTTATCTCCAAATAATTGAGTTAATAATTTTAAATAAGGTGTCTCTCCACAACCAGCACAGGCCCCAGGAAATTCAAATTTAGGTTTAACAAATTGACTACCTTTTACTGTATTAGTAGGCATTACATCTTTCTTTTCTTTTACTTCATTAAATAAATACTTATATTCTTCATCTCTTTTATCTTTTAAAAGTTCTTCTTTCATTTTCATAACAAGTGCTTTTGCACCTTGCTTACCAGGACAAACTTCAGCACATAGTCCACATCCTGTACAATCAGGTAAACTAACACCAATTGTAAATTTTAAATCTTTATCTTTTATCTTAGAATCAACTAAATGTCTAGCAACAGATTCTGGTGCATCTAATTCTTCTTTTTCATCAAGTAAGAACGGTCTAACCACACCATGAGGACAAACTAAACTACATAAATTACAATTAATACAATTTTCACTGTTGTAGCAAGGAGCCATATCACTACTATCTCTTTTATCTAATTTTGAAGTTCCTGCTTCAAATTCCCCATTAGGCATTTTAATAAAACTACTAACAGGTAAACTATCTCCTTCCATAGAATCAATTACTTCAAATAAACTCTTTTTAGGAGTTATTTCATTATCAAAATCTACATATGGTATTTTTACTGGTATTAAACATTCTAAAGATGAATCAATAGCTTTAGTATTCTTTTCTACTAAATTACCACCTTTATTACCAAACTTAGCAGTAAGATTTTCTTTAATTTTACCTACAGCAAAGTTAAAATCAACTATCTTACCTAACTTAAATATAATAGTTTCCATAATAGTACTAATCTTACCAGGAATACCAGCTTCAGCTGCAATCTTATTAGCATCCACTATAAACATTTTTATATGTTTAGCTTGAAGAATCTTTTTATCATGATTACTCATTATTGAAAGTACTTCATCTGCATTTTTACTTGTATTTAAAATAAATACTCCTTTATCTACTATCTTCTCAAGCATTTTAATTCTTTTTAAATAACTATCTTTAGTACACACAACTATATTTGCTTTTTCAACATAATAAGTACTAGTAATTGGCTTTTTACCAAATCTAAGATTTGCGATAGTAACACCACCACTTTTCTTAGAATCATATTGGAAATATCCTTGTACAAAAGCATTAGTATAAGTACCAGTAATTTTCATTAAATCTTTAGATGCAGATACCATACCATCACTACCATAACCATATATTAAGAATTCAACATTATCAGATGGTAACATAAATTTAGAATCATACGCAATACTTAAATTAGTAATATCATCATTAATACCTACAGTAAAATTAGTATGAATATCTCTTGTATCTAAGAAATCAAATATACCTTTAATCATAGCTGGTGTTGTATTTTTAGATGAAAGTCCATATCTACCACCAACTACATTTACTCTAGCATCTGCATTCTTTATAGTTTGAATTACATCTAAGTAAAGTGGCTCTCCACTACTTCCAGCTTCCTTAGTACGATCAAGAACAGCAATTTTTTTAACACTCTTAGGTAATTCTTTTAAGAAATATTTGGAACTAAATGGCCTATATAAGTGTACTTCAATTAATCCAACATTTTCTTTTTTTACTTTCCATAAATATTCCACAGTTTCTTTTATAGTCTCACAGACAGAACCCATCGCTACAATTACTTTAGTAGCACTAGGACTACCATAATAATTAAATGGTTTATAATTCTTTCCAGTTATTTTATTAATTTCACTCATATAAGAATTAACTATATCAGGGATTTTATTATAGTAATCATTTCGAACTTCAGTAGCTTGAAAATAAATATCTTCATTTTGTGCAGTACCTCTAATTGTTGGATTATTAGGATTCATTGCTCTATTTCTAAATTCATCTAAAGCTTTTTCATCTATTAATTCTTTTAATTTCTCAGTATCTATAACTTCTACTTTCTGAAGTTCATGACTTGTTCTAAAACCATCAAAGAAATTAACAAATGGAACACTGCCTTTAATAGCACTTAAATGAGCTACACCAGTTAAATCCATTACTTGTTGAACTGATGAAGATGCTAACATTGCAAAACCAGTAGAACGTGTTGCATATATATCTTGATGATCTCCAAAAATAGATAAGGCATGAGTTGCTAAACTACGTGCTGCTACATTAATTACACATGGTAGTAATTCACCTGCTATTTTATACATATTTGGAATCATTAATAATAGTCCTTGACTAGCTGTATATGTAGTTGTCAAACAACCTGCTTGAAGTGAACCATGTACCATTCCTGCTGCACCTGCCTCAGACTCCATTTCTACTACTTTTACTGGTGTATTAAAATAATTTAATTTACCTTCACTACTCCATTTATCAGTCAACTCTGCCATAGGAGAAGCTGGAGTAATTGGATATATTCCAGCTACTTCTGTAAAGTTATACGAAACAAAACTAGCTGCCTCATTACCATCCATTATTTTCATCATATTCATCAATCCTTCCACTATATAAATTATATAACAAAATAAAAAAAAACAAAAGACTTATCTAATCTCTAATATCTCCTTTATTAAAGTCTTTTGCTTTTCCATACAACCATCATATTCATGATTAATAAATTCTCTCTTTTTATTTAAATACTTATTATCCATTTCATATAATTCACCATCATATATATAACCATTTACTATTTCATTATTATGATTAAATATAACTATTTCCAAAATATTATTTTTAACTTCCACAAGTGGAACTTTATCATATTCAAATGCACCATTAGCATAAGCAGCACATCCACCATCTATATTAAAACTATTATCATCACCATAATAAGCAAAACCATTCACAATAGGAGTATGACCTGTTATAGTTAAAAATCCTTTTTTACCTAAATTAGTAACTCTATTAAATTCATCAAATTTTCTAGTCCAAACAGCCTTCTCTATAATTTCATTATCATCGCTTATTTTCAAATGACATTCTTCTTTTATATTTTTAGGAGCTTGAGCATGTACAAGTAAAACATTATCATCTCTAACTTTTTCTTCAAATTTATGATATATTTTCAATTTACCTAAGAATGCAAATAATTCATTGGTTAAACTTTCTTCTCTACTATCTAATTCACCTTCAACAACCCATCCACCATTACACATCCAATTACACCATCTTCTAACAGCTTTACCAGGTTTTCTCTCCTTTAAAGCTTGCCACATCATTAACTCATGATTTCCACCTAAATAATTAATTTTTATATTTCCCTTACCATTAATTCTTTCATAAACATCCATAAGCATAGTAAAAGAATCAATACCTCTATCTATCAAATCACCATTAATATATAATTCTACATCTTCACATAAACTTATATTTTCTAAATATCCAATAATAGAATTATAAACTTCCCCATTACCATGTAAATCACTTACTATAAACTTTCTCATACTATCACCAAAACGGTCTTTATTATATCACAAAATAAAAAAAGAGCAAAGCCCTTTTATTTATAATTATTTTTGTTTGGAGCTTGAGCAGGTTTATTTTGCTTATTTGTAACTATCCAAGCATTGGATACAGTTCTACCTCCATATTCACCACCAGCACTTGGTCTATTCCAAAGTTTACCTTCAATAGACATTGTTGATGATGCTCCTCCATCTAAATTAGCTGCATTATAAGCCTTATATCTTAATAATACATCAATAACATCATTCATCGATGCACCTGTACTATACCCTGGAAGTCTTCCTTCAATAATAAGTATTAAAACAACTCCATCTTTTCTTTGAGCAATTACACTACGAGGTGCAATTCCCCATCCACCATCACCATGAATTTTACTTGTTTTACCATTAACTATTAAGAAAGGTCCAAAATCAACAGCATCCATCATTCCTTCTGATATTGCCTCAGATGGTGTTTTATAAGTTAACCACATTTTATGTTCTTTAGTAAAACCTATTAATCCACCAGAACCACCAGCATGTTCCCATATAAGTTCTCCATCTTTAATAATAGCACCATATGGAATAGAACCATTTCCCCAACCATCTAAGTCTTCGAAACCTCCTCCATTAATACCAACTAAAGCATTATTATTTTTAACTAATGTATTAACAGATTGTCCCATTTTACCCAACTTAGAACTAACCGCAAGTTCTACATCACTAGGATCATACACTCCAATCAACCAAGCTTTATAATTTGGTTCAATTATTCTAATAGTTTTATAAACCTCATTACCTTCATCCTTAGTAAATAATTCTTTTTCATACTTATTAGAATAATGTGTTTTTTCACTAACTTTTCCAATAACTATTTCATCAAGATTAACTTCTTCTTCATTTTTCTCTATGTAATTTTCGCTCATAATTTTCCATACGAGATCTTCATCATATAATGTATACGCTAGATACTTATGAGATTTTGTAGTCATTGCAGTTGGTATCCAAAATGATTTAAACTTTTTATTATGAATAACTATTAAACCTGCTACAAAACACAAATCTAATAATATTATAAATATAGTTAATTTACTTAATCTTTTAAATCTTAACTTTCTTTTTACTTTTTTCATTTATATCACTCCATCTTGTAAGGATTATTATTTGTTCCATCTCCACTTTTAATAGAATTCTTTGATATACAAACAACTGGTACTATATGCTTAGAATCTCTTACATCTGCTTCTTCTAATAAACCATTGGAATAAACATTATATTCCATACTACCAACTTGACTAGTAGTATTAATATGGAAATAATCTGAAAGCTCATTATTAGAAATATAATCAAATATATTTAATAGTCCAACCTTAGCAGTAACATTGTCACTATATATATTAGTAAAACTATAACCAGTATCATCACTTATTTCTCCAGTAAAATAATTACAATCTACTAAAGAATCTTGATAAGGTAAACTGCCAAGATAAGTTGTATTTAAATAATAACCAATATTACTTCTATCATTTAAAGCAAATATACTATTATATATACTATAATTATGAGAAACTTCTGCACCATTAATCTTTAAATAATCATTTAAATATAATTTTAATACTTCACCATTATCACTAGAAACCTTCCATGTATCATCTCCTAATTTTATGTAAGAATCAACATAATTTTTATCATTAGTTTTAACAACATACGGATTATCTTTAGTTCCATCTCCACCTGATACTTCCATATTTTTCTTTAATGTGATTACTGGTCTAATTCCATATCCTGATAGTGAATCACTACTTTGAATACTTCCATCTTCTTCTACATATAAGTTTTCATCATCTTCATTTAATCCTAGTAAAAAGAATATTTTTCCATTATTTAAATAACTACTTTTACCATTTGCTTGAATATAGTCTTTAACAGTTAATACAGTAACATAATCTTTAGAGTTATCCTTTGCATTAATAATCTTATCATTTTTTAATTTATCTTCACTATACTTTGTTTTAACTAGTTTTTCTTCAATTTTAGGAATAGTAGAATAATAAACTCCTGAATGTTCCTTATCAGTTTTTTCTAACCAATTACGAACATTTGAGTCTTTATAATTAGATTCTTCTCCCCACATAAACGAAGCATTAAAATTTTCACTAATCATTTTAACAGTATCATTACCATTAACTCTTATAACACGAAATATTCTATTTTCAAATAATACATAATTATTTTCAACTGCACCTTTAAAATAATATCCATCATTATCTTGATGAAGTCCATCATTATTTTCTCTAGCAATAGGATTATTTTGTAATACTAATCCATTTAAAGTCATAGCTTCTTCTTTTATCTTTACATTTTGCTTACTATAATAATACAAACTACGTCCACCATAGTATAGGCAAACACCCATCATAGCTAATATGCTTAAGAAATTAAAAATAAACTCTTTTTGTCCTAATAAATGTTTCTTTTTTTCCTTTTTTTTCTTTCTTAACATCTGTTACTTCACCTTTACAAATTATATCAAAAAAAAAGAGAAAGAACAACCCTTTCTCCTATCATTTTATCTATATAATTCTGGATGTGTTATAGGATTTACTTCTTCGTTTAGACAATTTCTTAAATATTCTTCATATGATATTACTTGTCCATTCTCATCGTAGTATTGATTTTTATATTCACCACATCTAGGAATTTTATCTTCTGAATCATCATTTTCTTCTGTACTATCGTATTTTACATCACTCTGTCCTTGATCACCATCTTTTGCTTCATTATCTTCAGCATCACTTTGTTCACTATCTTGTTCATCATCATTTATATAATTATTATTATTAAAAATATTAATATCACCTGTTTTATTCCAACAATTACTAAACTCAGTACTTTCTCCTACCACACCCATAATTGCATTTATCAAAAATGGTAATAAGAAAATAATAAATGCCGCAATAAATTTATTAAGTATATTTCTAAATCCTTTTTTATCTTCTGGATTTATTGATAATCTTGTAAATTCTACTACACACATTATAATTAAAATTATTGGTACAATTACTTGAATTAAAATAATTATACTTTTTACCACTGGCAATATTGTTGAAAATGCAGCATTATTACACGTCTCCATAACATCTAATATATACATAAAACCCTCCTATTTTACTACCCAAAAAGTAGACATATTTCTTAAACCATCGCTACCACCAGCAACTGGTGTATTAATTATTTCCCCTTTTATTACCAATTCTGAAGAACTACCTCCATCTAAATTTGCAGCATTATATGCTCCATAATTTTCCATAACATCACATAAATCAACCATATCTGCACCTATGCTATTCGCAAGTCTACCATTTATTACTAAAAATAAAACTATTCCATCTTTTCTTTGTCCAATTGCAGTTCTAGGGGCTACACCCCATCCACCATTTCCTTTAATAAAACTTCTTTTACCATTTATTATTAAAAATGGTCCAAATTCAATAGCATCTCTTAATCCCATATCAACAGCTTCATTTTTACTCATACTACCCAATATAAGTTTATTATCTTTATCGAATCCAATAAAACCGCCACCCATATTAGCATCAGTATAATCACTTACTACTTCACCATTTGAAATTACTGTTCCATGTGGCAAAGCTCCATTACTATTCCAGTCAGGATCATAAAATCCGCCACCATTCATTGCAATAATCGCATTTTCTCTTTCACTAACAGTTAAAATTGACTCTCCTCTTATACCTAAATATGCTGTAGTAGCAACATGTATTCTAGAAGGATCATATATAGCTACTAAAAATCCTTGATAACCTTTTCCACTAACGTTAATTACTTTATATAAATCATTGCCTTCATCTCTTTGTAGTATTTCCTTTTCATATTGATTACGATATATAGTTGTAGTATATTTACGAAATTGTATTTCATTTGGATTAGTAATCTCATCAATCTCTATTATACTATTATTTTTAAGAACTTTTTGAATATATTCATCACTATATAACCATGTAGCTAAATACTGATGATTCATAGTAGTCATTGCACTAGTTATCCAAAATTCTTTAAAACTATTTATCGGTCCATAAAATAAAAACAAAAAAGATAAAAAACCAATAATATATATATAACACAAAATTTTAACTATCTTAGTTTTAAGAGGTATTCTATATTTATTATTTTGTTTTTTTTTACCCATTTTTATTCCTCTTTACCATCATATACTTTATCATTATTATAATCAATATAATCTTTTTTTGTTTTATACTTATCTACTCTCAAATCAGAATTATTGCCTTTTTGATATTCATTATATTTTGAAACATTACTATTATAAACGCTTATATCACTTACAAAATAATTAACAACTTGTTCATAAATACTTTTATAATTATTACATTTAGCATTAGCTTTACTATCTGGATAATATACATCTTCACATAAACCATTTAATTTCTTTGTATTTTTAGTAAGTTCATCAACTAAATGTTCATAATTTGATAATGTGTTTTTTACATTTTTATCTTCATCATACATAGTATCATAATAAATATTATTTAATACTTCATTGTGTAATTCATCTCTCTTAGATTCAAACACACTAGTATTTGTACTAAAAACTTCAAATTCATCATTTACTTCATTAATACGCTTATAAATTTCCTCTTTATCTCTTTTTAAACCCAAAACAAATGAAGAAACTCCTCCTGATACTATTAATATAAAACTTAAAGTAATCATACTTAAAGCCAATCTTCTATAATTCATATTACCACCTATTATAATTTTATCAAAATATATTAAAAATGTATACAAATAAAAAAAGAAAAATAAATTTTCTTCTTATTCAATATTACTATAAATAACTAATATCTTATTTTCTTGTGAAATATAATTATTCCCTAATTTTTTATTAATATATTCTTTTGTAATATCTTGTCCAACATTTATTAAATCCTCATCTTTAAAACTAACTACATGTTTATTTCCTTTACCAGATTCAAGTTCATCACTTAAAACTAATTCTATTCCTTTATATCCACCATTTTTAAATTTTTCAACTATGGATACAGAATATTCTAATTTACCATTTTTATTTTTTACTACTACAAAAGATTTATCTTTATCATAAGTTCCTCCGTTAGGAGAATTATCAAACTCTGAAGTGTCTAAATAATTCATACTAACTACAATACAATCGCCTTCATCAGGTTTATCCATTGTTGAATTATTTGCCTTAATTTTATATTCCACTTGAGTAATTAATTTTTTAGCATCATTAACATACATTCTATTTTTACTAGTATCCAACATATTAATAATAATAGGAATTGTAACTCCTGCTAATATACCAAGTAATACTATAGCTGCCAACAACTCAATTAATGTAAAACCTTTTCTATTTTTCTTCACTAATATCACCCTTTCTAACAACAAATAATTTATTGAAAATACAATTAATAATAATTACAGAAATACCAGTAATTACCTTAGAAATAATTTCATTAATATTTAATACATTTATTAATAAATACATTATACCCATATCAAGTAATAACGATAAAAGATATAATAGAAAAAGATGAATTTTTTCTTTGTTAATACTATTTTTATTACATATAAATAATTTATTTATAATAAGAACAAATAAAACTGATATAAACCATGCTATTCCATTACTTGTATATATCCCTAATTTTAATAATCTTAATAACCAATATGAAATAGTATTAATAAATACCCCAAAAAATAGATAAGATAAGATTTTATAAGATTTATTAAACCAAGATGTATGATTAGTCTCTTCTATATAATTTTCTATTAAATTAACCATATTATCAGTATTACTTACAAATTTTTTAGGTTTAAATTTTTTAATTTTTTCTAACATTTTATCTAATTTATTAAAATCCTTTAATTCTAATAAATACCCTTGATCTGCAAATTCTTTTATTATTTGCTTTTGATGATCATTATGATGCTCTTTATATTTAGAAAGACGAGCTGCAGCTATTATCTTTTTACCCTTTTTAACAGCAGACAAAATACTTCCAACACCACCATGTGTAATAACAATATCCGCTTTATCCATTAATTTATCAAAATCTGGTGCAGAAATTAAATCAAATATTTCCATATTATCTGATTCATATTTAGTTTGACCAGCTTGAACAACAACTTTTTCTTTTATATTTCCACGTTTTATTTCTTTATCTACAGCTTCAAGTAAACGTGGAAATTCTTTATCCTGAGTACCTAATATAACAAGTATCATTAGAAAATCCACCCCCCAAATGTAGCTTTAGGATAGATTTTTTTCATACTTTCCCATTGAACTATAAACTTATCACTTAATGGATATAAAAGTCTACCAGTAGAAGTTTTAGTAACCATATTAGCAAAAGTTTCAATATATATTATTTTACTCCCAAATATTTTACCTATACAACACATTGGCCCAGCTGTGTGAACTCCTGTTGTAATTATATAATCTGGTTTATATTTTAAATAATAAAATAAACTAATAAAACAATTAATAAATAATTTAAAAGGATATATTAAAAAATGATGTTTAGTTCCATATATTAAATAATGAACTTTCTTTTTATAAATACCTTTTAAATACATATTAGATTTAGTTTTTTCAGTAATCAAACTATAATCATAATTAGAAAACATACTTTTTAATTGAAGTAACTCTTCTAAATGTCCTCCAGTTGATGCAATAAACATTACTCTTTTTTTACTCATAAATATCACTCTCTTCTATTAATGTAAACCATTCTTCTTTTACTACATCACTAGTATATTTTTTTACACTTTCACGAGCCTGTTTACCTAATTTTATTCTTTCTTCTTTATTGTTAATCAAATCTTCAATTTTCATAACCATAGCTTCTAAATTTCTATTTTTAATTAAATAACCATTTTCTCCACTATTAATTATTTCACGTGCTCCTTCAGCAGAATCATAAGCAATACATGGTACACCATGACTCATAGCTTCAATTAAAACAATTCCAAATGATTCAGTATATGATGTCATTAAATAAATCGAAGAAGAATTCAACAATTTATCTATATAATCTTTTCCCTGAAAACCATGTAATCTGACACCATCTAAATCATTTTTTTTAATATAATCTTCAATGGATGCTCTTTCTGCACCATCTCCAACAATATCAAGTGTCCATTCAGGATTGTTTTTAACTAATCTTTTATAAACTTTCAATAAATCAATATAACCTTTTTCTTTAGATAACCTACCTACAGATATTAATTTAGGATTTTTTAAATCAGCTTTTTTCTTAGGTAAATTTTCAATAGAATTAGGAATATATATACACATACAATTACTTTTTTGTAATTCCTTAGCATAAAATTTTTGTAATTCAGAAGAAACTAACACTAAATAATCCAATCTTTTAGCACTTCTAGAAACATTATTAGCATATTTATAATTTTCATGAAAATGATTATGTTCCCAACCTATCTTTAAAGTATCTTTCTTTCCATATCCACATAACCAATAATTAAAAATATCTCTAGTAGAAATAATTACATCAGAATCACTATTCATAATGTACTTAGTCATTGTCTTTTTTCTATTATACAAAACTTTTAATCCAAATAATATTTCTTTCATTATTTTAAAAGGATTCTTACTGCTAATAGCATTTCTCAATGCATCATGGTTAGGTTTCAAATCTTTATTCAAATATTTTATCTTAACCCTGTCATCAACATCAAAAGCTGGTTTATCATACATCTTATAGCATACTGCAATCTCTACTTCATATCTAGAGCACAAGGTATTAGCTAAAGTCACAACACATTTTTCAATACCACCATAACCTAAATGTAGCGATAAAATTGATACTTTTTTCATAAGACCACCCTACTTCAATTATAACATTTTAATAGATAAAAAAAAAGCATTATTAATGCTTTCTTATTGTTGAATTTGATTAACTGGTTCCACAGGTAATACATCAATAGTTGGTGTTTGAGCAGCAGATGCTACTGGAGTTACAGAAGCTTCTGAATTAATCATAACTGGTTCTGTAATAACTGGTACAACAGGTTGTGGTTCAACTGTTGGAATTGTTTGTGTATTTTCTAATGGATCAGCTCCACCATATATTTGATGATTACTAGGTCCTTGATTAAAATTAACATCAACTACTGGATTAGCTCCACCATAAATAACTGGGGCAGGTGTTGCTTCAACAGGAGCAACTTCAACTGGTGCAGCAGGCATTTCTGGCATTGCAACAGGAGCAACCTCAACTGGTGCAGCAGGCATCTCTGGCATTGCAACAGGAGCAACTTCAACTGGTGCAGCAGGCATTTCTGGCATTGCAACAGGGGCAACTTCAACTGGTGCAGCAGGCATTTCTGGCATTGCAACAGGGGCAACTTCAACTGGTGCAGCAGGCATCTCTGGCATTGCAACAGGGGCAACTTCAACTGGTGCAGCAGGCATTTCTGGCATTGCAACAGGTGCAACTTCAACTGGTGCAGCAGGCATCTCTGGCATTGCAACAGGTGCAGTCTCAACTGGTGCAGCAGGCATTTCTGGCATTGCAACAGGTGCAGTCTCAACTGGTGCAGCAGGCATTTCTGGCATTGCAACAGGTGCAGTCTCAACTGGTGTTACAGGTATGTCTGGCATCATAGCAGGTTGACTTTCTACACCTACAGGTTGTTGCATTTGAGGTGCAGCAACTTGATTAGCATTTGCTTGTTCTGCTTTAGCCTTCTTAGTTTTCTTACCAGTAACAATTAAAATAATTAACGCAATAATTAATAATACAACTCCTCCTGTTATAAATAATCCAGGTACAGTTGTAAACCATGATAAATCAAAATTCATTTTATCTACTCCCTTTATTCTATATAATCTATTACAATGATAACAAAAAAAGTTTGCAAATGCAAACATTTTATTTCTTAGACATTTTATTTACAGTGTAAATATTGTCCAATAATCTTTTTTATTTGGAAATACCTTAAATTCTAACAATTTTTTAGTAACAGGATGAGTAAAAGCCAAATAATAAGAAAATAAAGAAATTTGTTTATTATCTAGTTTTCCATATCTTTGATCACCTAATAAATAATGACCACGAGATGCAAACTGAACTCTTATTTGATGATGTCTTCCTGTTTTTAAAGTAATAGATAATAAACTACAATCATTTTCCTTATTATAATCCAAAACTTCATAATCTAAAATTGCTTCTTTTCCTTTATCACTAATAATACTATTACCATCAGAACTTTTTTCTATTTTATCAATTAAAGTATCCTTATCTTTTTCCATTTTACCATGTACAATTGCCAAATACTTTTTAGTAATCATATGTTCATTAAAAGCTTTAGTTAATCTACTAGCAGCTTTACTACTTCTAGCAAAAACCATAATACCACCTACAGGTCTATCTAATCTATGAACTAATCCCAAATAAACATTACCAGGTTTATGATATTTTTCTTTTATGTAAGATTTAACCATATCTAAAATAGAAATATCTCCTGTACTATCACCTTGACTAAGTACATTATAAGGTTTAACTACCACTATAATATGATTATCTTCATACAATACATTCAATTTATTCATTTTCTTCCCATCTTCCGTATATACCACAAGGCAATACTAAGTCATTTTCTTTTATAGGTATACCTACTTCTCCACAACTTACAATCCCATTATATTTTTTATTAACAGTTAATTTCAATATATTTTCTAAAACGTATGAAGAAAGTCCCGTTGTATAAGAATTAATTAAAAAGAATAATGGCTTTTCAGAAAGTATTTCAGTACATATACTAACCAAATAATTAAGATTTTTTTCAATATCCCATACTTCTCCATTAGCACCGCGACCATAACTTGGTGGATCCATTATAATAGCATCATACTTGTTTCCTCTTCTTATTTCTCTTTGAACAAACTTAATAACATCATCTACTATATATCTTATATTTTCCCCTTGATATCCAGAATCACTTACATTTTCCTTACACCAATCTACCATACCACGACTTGAATCAACATGTGTCACATGAGCACCAGCTGATAAACATGCAACAGTAGCTCCTCCTGTATAAGCAAATAAATTAAGAACCTTTATCTTTCTTCCGCTATTTTTAATTTTATTAATCATAAAATCCCAATTAACAGCCTGTTCAGGAAAAAGACCAGTATGTTTAAATCCCATTTGTTTTATATTAAAAACTAAATCTTTATAATTAATTTTCCAAGATGAAGGAACACTCTTTAAATTTTCCCAACTACCTCCACCTTTATTACTTCTATGATAAATTGCATCAATTTTTCCATGATATTTTTCTATTAAATTACCATTATCCCATACTACTTGAGGATCTGGTCTTAACAAATAAACATTTCCCCATCTTTCATATTTTTCTCCATTAGATGCATCAATTAAATCATAATCTTTAAAATCTTTAATTATTAGCATATAAACACCTCATTTCTGCGTATTATAACATAAAACTAACAACAAGTCATCTACAATAATATATTAACACAATATCAACAAACAAAAAAATAAGAAAGTAAACTTTCTTATTGGTTAACAGTAAATATTTGTTTATAATCAGTAATTAAAATATTTCCATTATAAGCAATTATTCTATCTTTATACTTTTCAAATACAGAATCTTCCATCATTTCATATTTACAAGAAACATCTACATATTTAGAACAATCTTCATAATTAGTAATTTTCATTCGATATATTTTATCTTCTGTTTTAATAAAAGTACTTAAAGAATTACCGGCATAATTAAAATCAATTATTTTAGATCCATATTTAGTCTTATCATAAATAATAGAAATATATTTAATATTTAAAGTATTTGAATCTTTACTAATATTAATATTATATACATTTCCATCCCTATTTAATGCATAATAAGTACCTGTACTACTATTAGCAGTAATAACTTTAACAACATTTTCATCCTTTAATAACAAGTTATATAAATCATATGAATTATCTGTAGTTGGAACCTCACTATAAAGAACCACATCATTTTGATTATATAAATAATAATATTTATTATCATTACCTTTAATTATTCTATCATCAAAAATAGCTTTAACAATAATATTATTATCAACACTTTTACAATTTTGCTTATTACTATATTTTTGATTTAAAGATATTTCATATATTTTTCCATCTTCATCAATAATATGAGTATTTGTTAGATATTTAATTTTCTTATATGGAGTTTCATCTTTCTTAGAAAAAAATGTATCACATGTAAATTTATCACCAACAGTAAATCCATCATGACGAATACTTCTTGTAACATTTCCATTACAAGCACTACACAAAAATACAATCAACAACATAAACATTAATTTGAAAACACTATTTTTCTTCATAATAACCTCACTTTTTTGAATACTTTTTTAATTTTTCTTTAATTAAAAAAACCAAATCCATTGGACCATTTATTATATTTAATACTAATAAAGCATCTTGTAATTTTACTTTTTCACTAACATTATCTTTAACTAACGCTGCTTCTTCTTCATAATTAAAATTATCAATAGGATTAACTTCTACAAATTTTTTAATATATTCTTCTATATCTTTTAAAATATATTCTTTCAAAGAATACTCATCAACTAAACTAACCCCATAATATCCACCTACTAAATATCTAAATTGATCTTCTAATTCCATTAAACCACCTATAGTATTTCTATATCTTCTTTTTTATTAGTTTTCTCTTTTAATTCTTCTTTTTCAATTTTTATATCTTTAATAGTTTTTATTATTAAAACAATTACAGTAATCACTATTGGTAAAAAAACAACTACAAAAAAACCTATTTGATTTTTCAATATATGATGTAAAAAATTAATTCCCGGTAATATTCCTACTATTTTACCAATCACTTGTTTATATTTAATTTCAGGATCTTCAATTGGACTATTAATACCCTTAGTAATAATTTTATTTTCTTCATTATCAATTTTAATTATTTGATGATTAATAGTCATACCACCTTGTCCACAACAATCCCCAATATATGATATATCATCTCCAACTTTTAATTTAGAATTATCTACATCTTCTACAATTACTATATCATTTACTTTATATTTAGGATACATTTCATTATTATTAATAGTAAATAATCTATATCCAAATATACTATTATCTATACTAATTCTGTGAATACAAATGAATACTAAATAAATAATTAACATCATTAAATATAAATATTTAATAATATCAAAACATACACCAAATACTTTTTTCATAATCACAACCCACTTTTTTCTTTTAAATAGACATTTCCACTAATAAATTTATATACTTGATATACGAATACAATAAATATTGGTATTAAAACAAAGAATAAAAAACTAAACTTATCATCCATTTTATTTAATATAAATCCTATACCACCTATTTTTTTAGTAGCTTTACCTATTATCATAGTTTTATTAATATTTTTATTGTTATTAGTATTATACAATTTATCATCAATAGTAGTAACATTGTCAGAAACAATCTTATATTTTTCATCTACTACAGAATAATAATAAATATAATCACCTATTTTAATATCCTTACTTTTCTTTATAATTAATAGATAATTATTATCAGCATCTAATACATATTTACCTATTTCACTATAACCATATTTATTTGAAAAAAACATAAATGAAACAATCAAAATAACATATATAACTATAATTACTTGTAATATATTCCATACTATATTAATTACTTTTTTCATTGTATCACCTTATCAAAAATTATATCAAATTATGTTTAAACAAACAATACTACTTACTTCTTTAGTATATTTACCATCATAGAATATTACTAATTATAGTTTATCATATATAAATAAAAAAAACTAACATTAAGTTAGTTATATTTATGGTGCTCCCATCCGGACTTGAACCGGAACTCTATCGCTAGAAGCAGATTTTGAGTCTGCCGCGTCTACCAATTCCGCCATGGGAGCAGCTATAAATAATTATAGCATAAAAATAATTATTCTTCTACTAATTCTTTTTCTGTATATTTTGAAGTATATAAATCATTATTATCATCCACTTCATCTACTTCTTCAGAAACAATTTCAGATATATCTGGTAAATCATTTGTAGAGGCAAGACCAAAATAATCTAAAAATTCATTAGTTGTCTCATACAAAATAGGACGTCCTGGTAATTCACTTCTACCACTTTCTTTAATAAAACCTTTCGCAACCAATTTACGAATAATTGAAACAGAACCAACTCCTCTTATCGCATCAACTTGAACACGAGTTATTGGTTCATTATAAGCAATAATTGCTAAAGTCTCAAGCGCTGCTTGTGATAAAGTATTAGTTTCTGGATTTTCTATTAATTTTTGATAATACTCTTTATGTTCAAACTTAGTAGTTAATTTGAATCTATTACCTAAAAAATCTATTCTTAAACCACGAGATTCATCTTCATAATCCTTCTTTAATTCCATTATTAAATTTTTTGATTCTTCTTCACTTATTTCTAATACATCTTCTATTTGATCAAGAGTTAATCCTTCTTCACCTACGACAAACAAAAGCCCTTCAAGTACTGCTTTACTCATGCTTTTACCACCTCACAAATAATATCATCAAAATTTTCTTCTTGAGTAATTTTTATTTCCCTATTTTTAGCCATTTCAAGTATTGCCAAAAATGTCGCAACAATATATTCTTTCGTAACTATAGGAAATAATTCAAAAAACGATAATCTCTTTTTACTTTTTAATAAATGCTTTATCTCACTTCTTCTAGACGAAACACTGATTTCATTAACAGTAATTTTTGTTTTCAATGGCTTACTATCTAATTTTCTTTGATAATACTTTTGAAAAGCTAATATCAAATCATCCAATGTCACATCAGAATGTATTTCATGTACCTCTTCCGCATAATTATTATAGTTTTCAGGTAGTTTAGTAAATATATCACGTCTTAATAATTCTTTTTCTTGAAGTACTTTTGTAATATCTTTATATGCTTGATATTCTAATAATCTATTAATCAATTCTTCACGAGGATCTACTTCATCTTCTTCTTCTAATTTATTATTTGGAAGTAACAATTTAGATTTAATTTCAATTAATTCTGAAGCAAGTACTAAATATTCTGAAGATACTTCTAAATTCATTTTCTCCTGTTTTTCCAAAAAATCAACATATTGTTTAGTAATAGATTCTATTTCAATATTCATAATATCCATCTTAGATTCTTTAATTAAATGTAATAATAAATCTAGTGGTCCTTCAAAATCATTAATTTTAAATTCCATTTCCATCTTATCACTTCCGAACTATAAAGATTATATCATAAAACAAAAAAATAATAAAATATCTATTTTAGATTATATATTATGATATAATTAAATTAGGTGAATTTATGAAAAGATTTAATGAATTAGATGAAGGATTTATCTGTGAAAACTGTGGTAAAAATGTAAAACCACTTGGTTATACATCAAGAGATCATTGCCCCTATTGTCTATATTCAAAGCATGTTGATATAAACCCAGGAGATAGATTAAATACTTGTAAAGGATTATTAAAACCATCTCAAATAGAAAAATATAAAGATACATATAAAATAGTTTATAAATGTACTAAATGTAATGAAATTCATAAAAACATTATAGCTAAAGATGATGATATGCTTGAAATAATAAAAGTATCTAATATAAATTAAAAACTTTCCAATATGGAAAGTTTTATTTTTTTATTAATTTAGCATGTACTACTCTTCTTTCTTTATTATCATCAGTACATGTAGATAAAGTTATAATTTTATCTTT
The DNA here is from genome assembly GCA_017460175.1 of Bacilli bacterium. Classification (GTDB taxonomy): domain Bacteria; phylum Bacillota_I; class Bacilli_A; order RF39; family UBA660; genus UBA3789. Next base: position 209,550 of record JAFUBO010000003.1, on the reverse strand, counting down.
ACTATTTAAATTTAAATTAAAATTAAATATACTTCTATTCTTTAAAGTTGTTAAAAATTCTAAATAATCATTTTTATTAGTAAAATTATTTTGTAAATAGTAAAGTTCAGGTTCTATAGTATAAACAGAAAATACTTCATAAATATATTTACCTTTATCATTTAAAACTACAACATAATGATTAGATTCATCATACCATTTTTTTTCAAATAAATTAATTAAACTACCAAATCCAGTCTTATTAATTAAATTATGTCCATAAAATATGGTATTATCATCAGACAAATCTATAGAATTACGATAATCCATAAATGTCCATCCACTACTCTTAACATCTTTCATAATATTATGATTTAAATAATAATCATTATCATTTCCCTTTACTATTGGATAATTTATAGAAGTACCATCAACCATTAACCAAGAAACTATTTCATCATTATCTTTTCTTAAATCAGCTAAAGATACCGAATTAATATCCATTTTAGAATAACTACGATATAAATTTAAATCATGTTTATTTATACTTGTTTTCTTATAAGAAACATTTCCATTAATTATACTATTATCAATGTGTTTAATATCATCATTAGGATAAAAATACACATCAATAAATACACCTACAAAAAATAATAAAACAACAAATAAAAATGCCACAGTATCTGTTTGTTTTTCTTTAAAAAATTCTTTCAATTTTTTAAAAAAAGATAGAGGTATAATTTTATATAATAAATCAGTTAATAAATAAAAATAAAAGAAAAATCCCTTTGAAAATATTAAACATATTTTATAAACAATATCTTCAATTTTTTCAAAAATATCAATTATCTTTTTAATCATAGAATCTCACTATCTACTATTATATGATTATCTACTAATTCATTTTTCTTTGGTTCATGCTCGACTAATATCAAAACCATACCTGTAATAAATGATAAAAATAAAATAATGGTAAATATCAAATATGCCGTATACATAAACTCACCTCTACTCTTTAACTCATTATATAATATTTGCATCTGTTTTTACTATCATATTTTGTGAAACATATGTAAATTTACATAAAATTAATCACGTGGTTTAAATATAATTGTAAATATAAATGAAAATAAAATAGCAGCTACTATTCCTGCAGAGCAAAATTTTAAAACACCATTAAATATACCTATAATCCCCATCTTTTTAGCTTCTGATAAGGCACCATGTACTAATAAATGTCCAAAAGAAGTAATTGGTAAACTAGCTCCACCACCAACCACTTTAATAATCTTGTCATATATATTGAAAGTATCTAATAACACCCCAATAACTACAAACATAGAAGTAATATGCCCTGGTGTTAATTTAGTATTATCTAATATTATTTGTCCTATAAGACAAATAAATCCACAAAACAAAAATGAATAAAAAAGTAACAATTAAATCGCCTCCAAACTAATTGCATGACATATTGAATTTATATTTTCTTTTTGGTACAAAAGTATAGGAGAAAACAAAGCACCAGTTGCAAGTACTAATACCTTTTTTAATTTCTTTGTTTTCAACAATTCATATATATATGAGTAAGTAACTAAAGCACTACATACAGGACCACTACCACCAGCTTTAACATCCTTTTGCATTTTTAAATCATATAACATTACACCACAGTCATCATAATTATCTAATGTAATATCATAATTTTCTTTTAAATAATCCTTTAATATTTCTTTTCCATAAAGTCCTAAATCACCAGTAACTATTAAATCATAATCACTAGGTTTTCTATTAGTATCTTTAAAATGTTGAACAAGTGTATCAATAGCAGCAGGCGCCATAACACGCCCCATATCATTAGGATCATTCTGTGAATAATCTACAATTTTTCCTAAAGTTGCGCACTCCACTTTTACATTACTTTTTTTATTACTTAATAAACAAGAAGCTGCACCTGTAGATGTAAATGTTGCACTATTAGGTCTTGGTGCTCCATACTCAGTAGGATAACGGAATTGTTTTTCACTTGTCATATTATGAGATGAAACAACACAAATACTATTGTTAATTAATCCTTTATCAATGAAATTAGCAGCTATTATTAAACTTAAAACACTATTACTACAGGCACTATATATCCCAATAAAACTTTTTCCTACTCCTAAACATCCATAAGTAGATGCCGCAATTTGGTTTAATAAATCCCCACCTATTACTAAATCTATATCTTTTTTAGATTTTTTAGTCTTTTTAAGTATCATAGATAAAGCTTCTTTAACAAGTTTTATTTCACCTTTTTCAAAAGATTTTTCTCCCATATACAAATCTCTATAAGACTTATCAAAATAAGTTTTAAGTGGTCCTTTATTTTCATATGGACCTGTTATAGTAGATGTATTGTTAATATATACGTTGTCATAAAAAAAAGTCATTGTATACCTCCCAAATATCTAATTAAACCAAATATAAAAGCCGCTACTACACCATAAATAATTACACTACCTGCTAAATGAAACATATTAGATCCTATTCCATATATAGGACCTTCTCTTTTATAATCTAAACTGCTACTCATCATTGAATGGGCAAATCCTGTAATCGGAATAATTAAACCACATCTTAAATGATTAACCCATTTATCAAAAAAACCTAAAGCCGTAAATAAGCAAGCAAAAAATATAAAAATAATTATCATGTAAGTAGAACTTTCTGTTCTACTTATATTAAACCAATTACATAACGCTTCTATTATTAGCTCAGCCAAAAAGCCCATAAATCCGCCACTCATAAAAGCAACAAAAGAATTTCTAATCCTATGTTCAGGGGCTTTATGTGAATTCGCAATCAACTCATATTTTATATTTTTCATAAAATCACCTAAGATTATTTTTCCCAAAAAAAAGAAAACTATAACCTAGTCTTCAATTTTTGAAGTATCTTTGCTTCATTTCTAGATACTTGTACTTGACTTATTCCTAACAAATCAGAAGTTTCACTTTGAGTAAGTTCATTGAAATATCTCGCAAATATTAATTTCTTTTCTGATTCATTTAACTTATTTATTTCATTTCTTAAATCAAGAACCTCTGCTTTAGTTTCATTATCATCACTCTTAATATCTTCATAACTATCATCAATAGATGTAACTTCATCTGTTGCTATAATAGCCTCATTAATTAATTCTTCATCTATCTCTAGAAATAAAGATACTTCTAAATTAGTAGGAACACGTCCTAATTTTTGAGTCATTATCTCTTTAGCTTTTATTATTTTCTTATTCAAATCAATTAAACTTTTACTAATTTTTAAACTACTATTTTCTCTTACATATTTATTGACCTCTCCTACAATATAGTAATAAGCAAAAGAAGAAAATTTAGTATTATATTGAGAATTATAATGTTTTAAAGCATCTATTAATCCTACCATAGCTACTTGATATAAATCTTCTCTATCATACCTTTTAGGATATTTACTTATAATACTATATATTAACCCATCATATTCTAAGAGCTCTTCCATTATCCTCCTTTCAAAGATAATATAAATCAAAAATAATAGACTATCTATACTTTCGACAAAACAAGATAAAAAAAGAATTCGACAAAATCAAATTCTATTTTTAAAATAATTTTTTCTTCATTTGTTTTAACCATTTATTGAATTCTTTTTCACTTAACATTTTCTTCTTAAAACGAGCTTTAGATATAAAACCAATTATTTCATCGTCTGTTTTAGGAACATCAAAAGAATAATTATTAATAATATAATCAGTTATAGCCGCAAGTTTTAATAAAATGTCATCTAATTTATTAGATTCAATTTTCCAATTGAATAGATTTTATGTGATTATATTTACTCATATCTTTATAAGAATAATTTATCATAAATATATAAAACAAAAAAACTTAAGATAACCTTAAGTTTTTATATTAATTTTTCTTATCAGTAGAACCAAATCCTCCAGTTCTATCTCCACCTGCAATATCATCATTTGTAACCAAGTATTTAGCAAACACACCTTGTCCTATAGCTTCACCTTTTTTAATAGTAATATCTTCATCTTTAATATTAAAGAAAGCAAACATTATATGACCATCATTATCAGGATTACCATAATAATCTTTATCAACTACTCCAACACTATTAGCAAGAATTAATCCCTTCTTTTTTGGATTAGAACTTCTATTATATAAATATAATACTTCATCATCTTCCATATATGCTTTAACACCAGTTGGTATTAAAGTTGGAGCCATTCCTTTCTTAAAACTAGGAATAACTACGTCTTCTGCTGCTTCTATATCATATCCTGCTGCAAATTTAGTTTTTCTAACAGGTAAATTAATATTTTTATCTTCAAAACCCTTTGCTATTTCAAAACCTCTACTCATAAATCCTCCTATTCGCAGTATAAAACTACTTCTCCTTTTTTTAAACTCTTTTGAACATCTATAACTCTTTGATTAGCAGAACCTCTCCATTTTAAATTAGGATTTCTTAACTCATCTTTGAATTGTCCATCTACTAATACATCTAAGTATTTACAAACCTCTTTATTCTTTACATATGTATCAAATGGGAACCCTGACCATGCCCATATAGTTTTATTTGGATATACTTCTTTAAACTTCTTAGCTAACTTTGTAGTACCATCTATATTATTTGGATGCATTGGTTCTCCTCCAAGTATTGAAAGCCCAGTAATATAATCTGGCTTACAAAGTTCAATAATCTCATCAATTTCTTTATCAGTAAATTCTTGTCCTTTATCAAAATCCCAAGTTTCAGGATTAAAACAGTTGAAGCAGTGAAATTCACATCCTTGAAAAAATATGGATACGCGAACGCCTTCGCCATTCGCAATATCCATTTTTCTTATTTTATTATATCTCATTATGCATCTTTGTTATCTAAGTGGATAACTCTTTCCTTAATTTCTTGAGTTCTACCTTTATTCCAGAAGTTAGTACCAATATATCCACAAGTACGTCTAGCAACATTTAATTTATTATGATCTCTATTTCCACAATTTGGACAATACCATTCAAGGTTTTCATCTATTAATATTTCTCCATCATATCCACATTCTTGACAATAATCAGACTTAGTATTAAGTTCAGCATACATAATGTTATCATAAATAAACTTAATTACTTCCATTACTGAATCAATGTTGTTATTTAAATCAGCTGTCTCAATATAAGAAATAGCTCCACCTGGAGAAAGTTTTTGAAATTCACTTTCTAATTTTAATTTAGTAAATGCATCAATCTCTTCAAATACTGGAACGTGATATGAATTAGTAATATAATCTCTATCAGTAATTCCTTTAATTACACCAAATCTTTCTTTTAAAGCTTTAGCAAATTTATAAGTAGTAGATTCAATTGGAGTACCATATACTGAGTAATCTATATCCTCTTCTTCTTTCCATTTTTTACAAGCATCATTTAATCTTTGCATTACTTCAAGACCAAATTCTTTACCTTTACCACCATCAGTATGAGAATGTCCTGTCATATATTTAACACACTCATAAAGTCCAGCATATCCTAAAGATATTGTAGAATATCCATGGTGTAGTAAATCATGAATAGACTCACCCTTCTCTAAACGAGCAAGTGCTCCATGTTGCCATAAAATTGGAGCAACATCACTAGTAACTTTAGATAAACGTTTATGTCTGATTTGTAAAGCTCTATGACAAAGTTCTAGTCTTTCATCCATTATATACCAGAAATTATCCATATCTTTATCACTAGATAAAGCAATATCTACTAAGTTAATAGTAACAACACCTTGATTAAATCTACCATAGTATTTACCTTTTCCAGGAACATAATTCTTAGCTTTAGCAATATTTCCTAAAGAAATACTTCTATCAGGTGTTAAGAAACTTCTACATCCCATACATGGATAACATTCACCTTCACCAAATTCATTTTTCTTTAATTCTTTCATTACTTTTTCAGAAATATAATCAGGAACCATTCTCTTAGCAGTACATTTAGCAGCTAATTTTGTTAAGTAATAATATTTTCCTTTAGGGTTCATATTATCTTCTTCAAGAACATATAAAAGTTTAGGGAATGCAGGAGTAATATATACACCATTTTCATTCTTCATACCTTGAGTTCTTTGTTTTAACACTTCTTCAATTAACATAGCTAACTCTTCTTTATACTCTTCAGTTTCACCTAAATACATACAAACTGATAAGAAAGGAGCTTGACCATTTGTAGTAGTCATTGAATTAATTTGATATTGGAAAGTCTGAACACCATCAGTAATTTCTTTAGCTAAATCTTCTTTAGCAAATTTCTCTACTTGTTCACTACTTAATTTACGCTTTTTATATTTTTTTAAATAAAATTCATAACTTGATCTAATAAATGGAGCTAAATGAGTAAGTGTAATAGTACAACCTCCATATTGACTAGAGTTAACTGCAGTAATTAATTGAGTTGCAATAGTCATTGCAGTTAAAAATCTATGAGGTTTTTCAATCATTACACCATTAATATTAGTACCATTTTGTAACATATCATCTAAATTAATTAAATCACAGTTATGTAATGCATTTTGTGCAAAATAATCAGCATCATGGAAATGAATTATACCTTCATCATGTGCTTTAACAATATCCTCTGGTAATAGGAAACGTCTAGTAATATCAGTACTAGTAATACCAGCAAGATAATCTCTTTGTGTAGTAACTACTTGTGCATCTTTATTAGAATTTTCAGTATTCCAGTATTCACTTTCCCCATCAATTAACTCTTTAATTGATTGGTCTGTTGTGTTACTTCTTCTTACTAATTCTCTTGTATAACGATAAGTAATATATCTTTTAGCTAACTCATATTTACCAATACTCATTAACTTCATTTCAATAATATCTTGAATGTCTTCAACTAACATTCTTTTCTTACCAAGTTTTTCTATATACTTAATAATATTTTTAATTTGAACTTGTGAAGCTTTTTCTTCTTCTTCAACTTCTAAATTTGCTTTTTCAATTGCTTGTTCAATTTTTTCTGGACAATAATCTACCATATGTCCATCTCTCTTAATAATTTTCATATTTATCCTCCCTAATCCTTTATATTCGACACTATCATTATATACACAAATTCAAAAAAACAAATGTTGCATTTGCAACATTTTACAAAATTTGATAAAATATTTTTAAAGAGGTGTAAACATGACTAATTTGTTCGAAAATATTAATGATATAAACATAAGGAAAATCAAGCGTTTCTTAAGAGCAACTACTATTACATATCCTAAAAATGTAAATGTATTGTCAAATGTAAATCAAGATGATTTTATAGCAATAATTGACAATGGCAGTGTCCAATTCGAATCAACAGACTACGATGGCAATAAATCAATAATCGAGACAATAAACACTGGAGGTACTTTTGGTAGTTTAACATTTCCAATAGACAATGAAGAAATAAGTTGTATCACAAAAGAAGTAACTCAAATTACTTATATTGAATATAATAGTATCACTAATGATGAAATAATTAAAACTGATTCATATATTATTTTTATTAAAAACTTAATAAAAATATTAAGTGATCAAGTAAATGAAAAAAATAATAGAATTGAAATACTTACTAAAAAAACTACAAGAGATAAAATACTAGAGTATTTTAAACAACAAGCTAGTGAAAGAGGTAGCAAAAGTTTCACTATACCAATAAGTTTTACGGAATTAGCTAATCACCTATCCGTAGATAGAAGTGCAATGACTAGAGAAATATCTTATTTAAAAGATGATGGTATAATTAAAACTAACGGTAGAAGAATTACCTTATTATATTAAAAAAAGAGCTATGCTCTTTTTTATTTATTCAACATTTACTATATATGGATTATCTTTTTCTCCACTACCACTCTTATATGTAATTTTTGGAATCAATGTAATAACAGGTCTAACACCATTTGCTTCTGAAATAACAGTATAATTACGTCCTCCATTACTATTAATAGTCATTGAACCAATCGAATTAAATTGATAATATGCAGGTGATAATAACTTATAATATGAACCAGTTACTCTATAAGTAGAATTACCAAGTAGTTTCATCTCAGGAAAAGTAGCTAAACCTACTTTATGTTTTAAATGTGCCTTATTATTAGCATAACTAAACCTATCTTCTTCTCTAGGACAACCTAAGTCATTAATATTATCTCTATCATTATTCCTAAAATATAAATGTTTATTTAAAAGACCTCCATTATCATTCCAACCAGAATCATTAAATGTATAACCACTTCTAGGATCATAACTTCTATCACCACAATATATTGCATCGTCTAAATAATCTTCATATCCAAGAAGATATTCTTCATACCATTCATCAACTGCTTTTTTGAATAGAGAATCGTTTGTATTTTTATTAAGCATCGCATCAAGTACATCTTGTGCAGATGTAACATTAGCGTCATTCAATTCAACAACACGTAAAGTACTAGTAGTTCCATAATATATATATAAAACTTTAGAACATTCCTTCTCGCCTATATTTTCACACACATAATGGTGTGTAGAAGACTTAGTAGTATTATCAATTGTATCTAAAGTCTCAATATCTTGTAGTTTATAAACTCCATTTTCATATATTACACTTTTTCCATAATAATGATTTAAATTATAAAAATATTGAGTAGCTTCCTTTTTATACATATATTTTAAATTTTGTTCAGTACAAATAATATCATTATTTCCACACGTATATTTATAATCTTTATATGTTGTATTATATGCTTTATACCATTCATCAGCTCTTATAGTAACAGGATTAACTAACTCTAAACCATTAATTGATTTAGAAAAAGTTATTTTTGAAGATAGTGGCATATATTGATAAGCACTATTATTTACACCATAAATATATCTCATATCAGAACATGTTAAACTATTATCTCCACATGTATATTTAAATTTATAATTATTATAATTAGTATACCAAGTAGCATAATCTATTTCTCTAGTAGTTGAACTATCTAATGTATAAGTATTATCTTGATTATCAGAAATATCATCAGCTATAGTTATACTGTGTCTTGTATTTCCATTTTGTAATAATGCATAATAAATTTTTGTTCCACTAACTCCGACCACATAATATACTTCATAGCCAAGCGTATTATTAGAACGTACATATTTTCCTACTAAAGTTGTATAATCCATATCACTAGTTACTTGAATAGGATTATCTAAAGTATAAGTATTTGGAGTAGTTACACCATAATCAAGAATATTATCTGAATAATAATAATCAGTTGATATATTTAGATTAGTTACACTAAAATTATCAGAAAGCTTTAAAGTTACAGTATCTGAAATTTCAAGATTTTTTGTTTCGTACACATCACCATACATATATCCTGCATACGCTGGAGAATTTATTTTACTACTATAAGGCATTGTTCCAAATTGATAATAATATGACGAACTATTAAGTCCCATACAATTAGCTTGTGTATTTGAATAATATGATTCTACATAATATAATGTATCGCATGTAGCATCCTGCGTATTACTTCTACAAGTATAATAACCTATTAAATTATCAGCCTCACTATCAGACCATTTTTTATGTATTATAGTAGAATCATTTGTATAATCTAAAGAATACTTTTTAGTAACTTTATCATAATTATAATTAGATGCATAATAATATAAGTTATTTAAACTTGTTCTACCATAACTACTATATCCAGAATGAGTATCTCTATTATTAGTACAATCATATGAATAAGTACCATCACCATTATCGGTAATATCTGCCTCTCCATTATACATTAGTTTTACTCCACCAGTATCAGTAGTTCTATACATTTGCCAACAATGATCTGCAAAAACTACATTGTTTTTTTCAAGAGCATTATTTGCTAAAGTATCTGTTGATACATCCCAATAATATATATCTTCTGTTGATTTAGATGTATCAATTGCATCATTATGATCACCAGTATATTTTATAACATTATTTTCTTTATAATTTTTTACAAAAACACCATATAATGTTTTATCATATTTTGCAACATTTAAAGTTCCACCAATCCCCAAGCTAGATTCTAAAATAGCATAACCTAATCCAACAAACAAACAAACTCCTAGTATTACTAATACTAAGATTTTTTTCTTAATGTTTACTCGATATTTCCATTTATGCTTTTTTCTCATAATCCACCTATCTTATCATTAATATAATTATAATATAAATATTAAAAAAAGTATAGAAAACTATACTTTTTTAATCTCTAGACAGTAAACTTAAACTTACTTTATTTTTTACTAAATCAATATCATCTACATAACAATCTACTATATCTCCTACACTAAATAAATCACTAGGATGTTTAATAAATTCTTTGGATAATTTAGATATATGGGCAAGTCCATCATCATGTAATCCAATATCTATAAACAAACCAAAATCTACTACATTTCTCACAGTACCTTGTAATTTCATTCCAACACTTAGATCTTTTATATCTAAAATATCACTTTTTAAGATAGGTTGAGGGTACTCATCTCTTGGATCTAAATTAGGTTTTTTTAATGATTTAATAACATCTTCTAATGTATAAATATCTGTATTTAATTCTTCACAATATTCTTCAACATTTATTTTATCTAATTTTTCTATCAAATCAGCAGTACCAATATCTTTAATAGTATAATTCAACTTATTTAATAAATTAATAGCAATATCATAACTTTCTGGATGTATTCCAGTAGAATCCAAAATATTATCTCCTTCAGTAATGCGTAAGAAACCTATCGCCTGTTCATAAGCTTTATCTGACAATAATTTTTTCTTTTTTATCTCTTCTCTAGATTTAATCTTACCTACACTATCTCTATAATCTATTATTTTCTTTATTACTGTTTTAGTAATACCTGAAACATATGATAATAATGATGCTGAAGCAGTATTTATATTTACTCCTACATTATTAACACATTTTTCTACTACAAAATCTAATGAACTAGAAAGTTTAGATTGACTTACATCGTGTTGATAAAGACCTACTCCAATTCCTTCCGGAGGTATTTTAACAAGTTCTGCTAAAGGATCTTGTAGTCTTCTCCCAATACTTACCGCACTTCGTTTTTCAACAGCTAAATCTGGAAATTCTTCTATAGCTTGCTTACTAGCTGAATAAATTGAAGCTCCTGCTTCACTTACTATTACATATTTACAATCTAATTTATATTCATGTATCATTTCACTACAAAGCTTTTCTGATTCACGTGATGCTGTACCATTACCTATAGCTATTATATCTACATTATATTTTTTTATTAAATTAGCTACTATCTCTTTAGTTATTTTAATGTTTTTCTCTTCTTGACCTTTTAAAAAAGGCTTAACTACTGTACTATCTAAATATTTTCCAGTTTTATCAACAATAGCTAATTTACAACCATTAACATATCCAGGATCAAATGCTAATACAACTTTCTCCTTCATTGGAGGAGTTAAAAGTAAAGCTTCTAGATTCTTAGAAAAATTCTCAATAGCTGCATCTTCTCCTTTTTCAGTTAATTCACTCCTAATTTCTCTTTCTATACTAGGACTAATTAATCTTTTATAAGAATCAAGTATTGCATTCTTTACATATTTAGTAACAAAACTTTTATCATTTTTAATTACTTTGTTTTCTAAATAAGAAATAATTTCATCTTTATTAACATCTATAGAAACATTTAATACTTTTTCACTTTCTCCTCTATTAATAGCAAGTATTCTATGTGGTTTAATATATTTAACAGACTCATTATAATCATAATACATTTCATATGTTTTATTAGTATCATCTGCATTCTTCTTTAATTTAGATACAATTACACCGTTTTTATAAAAATAATTTCTTATCCATTTTCTATAGAAAGCATTATCACTAATCCATTCTGCAATAATGTAACCTGCTCCAGTAACTGCTTCATCTGTATTATTTACTTTATCATTAATAAACTTACTGCATAATGAATCCATATCTCCACTAGTTGGAAAAGATAAAATCATTTTAGCTAAAGGTTCAAGTCCCAAAGCAATAGCTTCAGTAGCTTTAGATTTTTTCTTTTCTTTATATGGTCTATATATATCTTCAACTTCAACTAATTTAGTACACTTCATTATATTATCTCTAATCTCATCTGTAAGCATACCTTTCTCATCAATTAACCTAATTACGTCTTCTTTTCTCTTTAATAAATTAACTTGATACATATATACTTCATTAATGCTTCTAATTGTCTCTTCATCAAGTGCCCCTGTTGCTTCTTTTCTATATCTTGCAATAAAAGGAATAGTATTATCCTCACTTAATAATGTTAAAACTGTATTAACTTGTTTTTCTGTAATATTAAGATTATTTGCTATTTCTTTTATAATTTGTTCATTCATCTTAAACACCTCCATATTATCATATCAAAATATAAATTATTACAAAAGAAAAAAACAATAATTTTACATTATTGTTTTTAATAACCATATCTTAATACTTCAAATGTAGTATTACGACTCAAACCAAATTCATATGATTCTTTTTCTGTATAGAACAATAGATCAAACATGTATCTTCTACCTATTCCAATATCCCCACCACGATCTAATACTATAGCATTAAATGTACCTATTTTACTGTCTTTAACTCTTATAATAGTTCCATAAGGATACTTTTTATCACCTGCAACTATTCTACATTCTCCATAAACTGGATCATTATATCTGACATTATTACCACGAGCATCATATCTAGCTCCTACTCTTCCAGAACAACCTTTACAATCTAAACCATACCCAGACATTGTTCCTACTACTGTTTCTAAAACATCAGTTATTAGTGTTGCATCTGTAATATTTGAATTAACTTTATTAGAAAAATTATCTACTACTTCATCAATTGTTGTTTCGTCATAAACAACTTCCTCTTTCATAGTCGAATTTAAAATACTAGTAGTTAAACTTTTTGATAGTGTTGAAGTTGATGCTTTCATATTTTCACTATCTGGTATTATAAATACTAACCCTAAAATAATTATAACTAAAATGGAATTTAATATTAAATAAGACTTCTTCATAATAAAACTCCTCGTATTAAATATTTTATCATTTTTACGAAGAGTTTTCAATATCTATTTTTGTCTTTCACAAGTATAACCAGATGCTTTCATATTTTTTTCAATACCATCAATATTTTGATTAAATTGATATCCTATTTTCATTCCACCAGCTTCAGTAAATGCAGCATCTAATTTTTCAGTATCTACTGTTTCTAAATTAAAATTTTGTGTTTCTACTAACTTACCATCAGAATAATCACATCTAATAGAAACTCCATCTAAATCTTTAGTTTCTTTTTCTAAATTAGTACATGTATCATTAAGTTCATCTAAAGTTGTCACATCAACAGTAGAATCACCTTTAGTAGTCATAATATATTTAACTTTTTGTAGTTTACTTTCAATAAAACTAAAAGAAAATTCATAATCTTTATCTAAATCTGTTGTATTAGTTTTTAATGTACAAATTAATTTACCTGTAGTAATAACTTCAGTTTTTTCATATGTTGCACCAGATTTATAATTTCTAACTAAACTACTTATATTTGGTAAAAACATTATAAACACAACCAATAATATAAAAAATATTAGTAATAATACAATCTTAGCCTTACTAGGTGGAGTATAATCCTTTATTTCCACTTTTTTTAATTTTTCATTAACAATCCCATTATTATCTGGAGAAACAGTTTGAGTTTGTACAGGTGTAGGTGTAGTTTGTACTTGTTGTGGTACTCCTTGTACCTGTGCCTGTTGCACAACAGGTTGTTGTACAACTTGTTGATTTCCAAAAGATTGATTATTAGTTATTACCGGTTGAACTTGATTTCCTTCTACAGTCATAAATTTTTCTTGTTGGCTATTTAATACAGGTGTAGGAGGTACTGCATTATTATTAGTTACTGATTGATTATTTAAATTATTATTATCATTCACACTATCAACTCCCAATTATATAAGTTATTATAACATAAATATTTATCTTAAACTAGTTATTTTTTCTTGATAATCATCGCCACTTAAAACATAATTACCCACAGTTAAAATATCTGCACTTTCTACTTTATCTAAAATATCTAAACAAACTCCTCCATCTACATTTATTAAAATATTAAAACCATATGATTTAATTAATTCTTTTATCTCTTTAATTCTATCTGCCGTTGAAAGAATAAACTTTTGTCCACCAGCACCAGGATAAACACCCATTACAAGTATTTCATCCAAATATGGTAAATATGGTATTAAATCACTTATTTTTGTATCAGGACTTATCGCAAGACCACATTTAATAGAAAAACTTTTTATAAGTTCTAAATTCTTTATAATATCTTCTTCGACTTCTATATGAAACATAATACATTCTGTATTAAGTTCTGCATACATTGGAATATATTTAGATGGATTTTCTACCATTAAATGCACTTCTAATCTCTTAGTAGTAAATTTATAAATATTTTTCATTTCACTAAATGGCATAGTTTTATTTTTTACAAATTTTCCATCCATTACATCAACATGAATTAAATCAGCATCTGTTGCATTCAACTTAATTAAATCCATTGGAACATTTTTACTTGTTAAAAATGAAGTACTAATTTTTCTCAAATTTACCACCACCTATAAAATTAAGATAGTTTAAATATCTACTTTCTAATATATTATTCGCAATAACTTCCTTCTTTACAACACATTCTTTTTCATTTGTATGATTACAATCTTTAAAAGGACAAGGATATTTGTTAAATTCAATAAAAGAATTCTTAATATCTTCTTTAGAATAATCGTTAAATTCCAATGAAGAAAAACCTGGAGTATCCATTACTTTACCATTATATAATTCAAATAATTCTACTACTCTAGTAGTATGTCTACCTCTTCCTAAAGCCAATGATACTTCTCCTGTTTCTAAATTCCAATTAGGATTTAATTTATTTAACAATGTACTTTTTCCAGCACCAGTTTGTCCAGTAAATACACTAGTCTTATTTTTTAATAATCCTTTTATTCTATCTATTTCAGTATTATAAACTACAATGTACCCTATATTTTCATAATACTTTAATATTTGCTTTATTTTATCTAATTCATTTGCTTTTACTAGATCACTTTTAGTAATACAAATAATTGGTTTTACATGATTCATTTCCATAAGTGAAATAAATTTATCTAAAAGATTTGTTGAAAAATCAGGTAGTTTTAAACTAGTAATTAAAAAAGCTTGATCTATATTACTTACTTTAGGTCTTTGAAATACATTTTTACGAGGTAATACTTCTTCAATTAAACTTTTTTCTTTACTGAAAAGAACATAATCCCCAACTACTGGAGTAATATGTTCTTTTCTAAAAATACCACGACATTTACAAGGATAAATTTTATCTTCACAACTTACAAAATATAAATCACTACTAATTTTTATAATTTGTCCTTTCATAAATCTCCTTTATTGTGTCTTTTCTTCTTCCTTTTTATCTTCTTTCTTTTCTGGTTCAACAGGTGCTGGAGCAACTTTCGGTTTAATAGCAACTACTACTCTCAAAGTAGTTCCTTTAACTATCTTAGTTCCAGCAGTTCTAGATTGAGAAATTACTGTACCTGGATTATAAGCTGTAGTTTCTTGTTCTGATTTTTCTAAAACTAATTCATATTTATTGCAGAAAGTTTCTACATCGCTAATATCCCAACCTTCACCAGCCATATCTGGGAATTCATCAACGATATCAGGAACATATAAAATTAGTTGATCACCTTTTTTAACTTTACTACCAGCATCTAAAGATTGACCAATAATTGTATCTTCATCTTTTTCTTTATCTTCATCAGAAGGTTCCTTCTTTTCAATAGTTACTTTAAGCCCATATTTTGTTTCAAGCAAAGTCTTTATCTCAATCGCATTTTTATCTTTATAATCTTCTAATTCAAATGTTTCTTCTCCACTAGATTTATAAATAGTAACTTTACTACCTTTTTTAACACTACGTCCACCAGCAGGACTAGTTTTAACTACTCTATTCTTATCAATTTTATCAGAAGGTACTGACTCTATTTTACTTTTAACCACAAAACCTAAACTTTGTAGTTTCTTTTCACAAGTACTTACTTTTAAATTTTCACAATTAGGAACAGTAACTGCTTTTTTATTATTAATTCTAGGTAATACAAAGAACAATGTCACTAGAATAATAACTATAACCGCAAAAACTATAGATAATATAATTATTAGTAATTTACTCTTTTTCTGTTCTAAATCTTCTAAATCAACAGTCTCATTCTTAGTTGTATCTTCACCAATATTTTCTAATTTTATATCTTCCTCTAAATCTTTTTCTTTTTCAGCTTTCTTTATCTTCTTACTATCACTATCATTTTCTGGATATTTATATTCATATGGAGCTTCATCCATTCTTTCATCATTTAAAGCTGTCAATAAATCTTCATGCATACTGCGTGCACTATCATATCTATTTTTAGGATTCTTAGCAGTAGCCTTTTTTATTATATTTTCAATACTTTGAGGAATTGAAGGATTATCTTCTCTTACACTAGGTAAAGGTTCTTTCATATGTTTCAAAGCTATTTCTACTGCATTATCTCCTCTAAATGGTAAACTTCCAGTAAGTAATTCATAGAAAATAATACCCATAGAATAAATATCACTTTTTATAGTACATCCTTTTCCACTAGCTTGTTCCGGTGGCAAATAATGTACACTACCCATTACAGAATTTGTTTGTGTTAATTGTGTAGAATTCAACGCCATCGCAATACCAAAATCTGTAATTTTAATTTGTCCATCATCTCTAATCATTATATTCTGAGGTTTTAAATCTCTATGAATAATATAGGAATCATGAGCATGAGCCATACCATCAGTTAATTGACTCATTATATCAATAGCTTCACTTAGAGTTAAATTACCACGTTTCTTTAATAATTGCTTTAATGTTTTACCATCGACATATTCCATTACAATATAATATGTTCCATCATCTTCTCCAACATCATACATTTCCACTATATTTGGATGTGCTAAACTTGAAGCAGATAATGCTTCTCTTTGAAAACGCCTAACAAACTTTTCATCATTAGCTAAATCGCCACGTAATACTTTAATAGCTACATTTCTATCTAGAATAGTATCATATCCTAAATAAACATTTGCCATTCCACCTTCGCCAATAGATTTAATTATTTCGTATCGATCGTTAATCTTTTGACCCTTTGTTATCACTTATCTTCACCTTCTTCTCGAACTAAATAAGCAACCGAAATATTATCTGTTCCACCCCTATTATTTGCTTTTTGAATAAGTTTCAAAACTTTATCTTCAACAGTATCTTTTCCTAAAAGAACTTTTTCAATTGATTCCCTATCAAGCATACCAGTAAGACCATCACTTGAAAGTAATATTTCTTTTATATCCATATCACAATCAAATATATCAACATCAACTTCAGTAGCAGCACCTAGTGCTTTCATCAAAACATTTTTCTTTGGATGAACACTTGCTTCTTCACGAGTTAATTCTCCTGCACTTACTAACAGATTAACTAATGTATGATCATAAGTAACTTTATGTAATTTTTCATCTTTCATAACGAAACCTGAAGAGTCACCTACATTACCAAATAATAAATAATCTTTAGTAAGAACTGACATAACTAAAGTAGTTCCCATTCCTTTACTTTCTGGATGTGTTTTCTCATGCTGAAATATTAATATATTAATCTCATCAACAGAGTCCCTAATCCAATTAACTGCATCTACTTTACTCATATTTCTAAATGATTCTTTAAAGTGTTTACCTAAATAACTAATCGCAATAGAAGAAGCAACTTCCCCAGCGGAATGTCCACCCATTCCATCTGCTATTGCCATTAAATAGCTTCCTTCTTCATTTTTTACAATAATAACACTATCTTCATTATGATCTCTTACCATTCCAGGATCAGTTAAATAAAACGATTTCATAACTCCTCCTTCTTACTTCTAAGTTGTCCACAAGCAGCACTAATATTAGTACCAAACTCACGTCTTATTGTTACACCTATATTATTCTTTTTAAGTATATCATAAAACTTCATAATTTGAACAGTATTTGAACGAAGAAAACCTAAATTATTAGTTTCATTATAAGGAATTAAGTTTACATAACAATTTATTCCCTTAACTAACTTACAAAGTTCATTAGCACATTTTTCTGTATCATTTATATCTTTTAATAAAATATATTCAAAAGTAACTCTCCTATTAGTCTTTGCTAAATATTTTTTTATAGCTGGAATTAATTCTTCTAGTGGATAAACTTTATTAATAGGCATTATCTTATTTCTAAGTTCATTATTAGGAGCATGTAAGCTTATCGCTAAATTAATTTGTAATGGAAAATCACTAAATTCCAATATTTTAGGAACCAATCCACAAGTAGATACAGTTATATGTCGACTTCCTATAGCTAATCCTTTAGGATCATTAATTATTTTAAAGAATTTCAATAAATTATCATAATTATCAAAAGGTTCTCCTATACCCATTACTACTACATGACTTATTCTTTCTCCAATTAATTTTTCAATCATAAGTATTTGTAAAACCATTTCATAAGTTTCCAAGTTTCTTACTTTTTTTCTTCTTCCAGATTCACAAAACTTACACCCCATATTACAGCCAACTTCACTAGAAATACATATACTATTTCCATAATCATGTCTCATTAAAACAGCCTCAATATGCTCAGAATCTTCTAACTCAAATAAATACTTTGAAACATCTATATCATTTTGAACATCAACTATTTTTAATCTATCTATAGAATAATCTCTTTTTATTTGTTCAATTACTTCTTTTTTTATATCAGTTATTTCAGAATAACTTTCTATTCGTTTTTCATATAACCATGAAAACAACTGATTAGCATGAAACTTTTTAGATCCTATACCTAAAAAATACTCTTGCATATCTTCTAAAGTAAGTCCATATATATTTTTCATATTAACACCCCAAAACTAATTATATTATACAAGAAAAAAGGCAATACAAGCAAGTATTGACTTATTCATTAAATTCATATGTAATATTTATTTTTAAACTATCTGTACACAAACTATTTAATTTACAATAACTAGATAAATCATATGAAATACTTTCTACCTTTTTATCATCGATAGAAACACTAATCCTATTAGGTATTTCTTCATAATCAGTATTTTTATTATCAAATAAAAGATTTAAAGTATTTGTAGATATTAAATAATTATATACTTTTTTACCATCATCATAACTAATCTTAGATTCAAGATAACTAGATTTCATTATATTATCTATATCTTTTTCAAAAACAAACATATTGAATTTCATTGGATTAACAATTTCTTCTTTTTCACCATTTGTCTTAGTATAACATTTATCATCTATAATATAATATTTTATATCTTTATAAATAAAACTATATTCACCTTTATTTTTATTACCAAAATAATTATATTCTTCTTTATCTACATTAACTTTATAATCAAATGAATAATCACTATTTGAAAGATATTTATGAATAATATTATTAGAAAATTTATTATAATCATTTGAAGTTATATTTCTTTTTGAACTAAGACTAAAAATAATAGCTAAAAATATAAATAAAATAAGATAAAATCCAAAGAAAACAACTGATTTTCCATAAGGCTTCTTTTTTAATTCTCTAAAAGCTTCAATATATTTTTTCATAAAAACAATTCTCCTATTATTTTATCTTTACCAATGCCATTAACATAACTATAAGCATCCATTACTTTCTTTCCAAATGGTTTTATCTTAGTAATAAGAATAGCAGAATCTTTTGTTTTAACAACAATTCCTTCTTTTAAAACGTCTACTATTTCGCCACATTTACCATCATATTCTTTATCAAGAATAACACTATCTAATATTTTCATTTCTTGATTAAATATTAAAGCATTAGAACCTGGTAGTGGAGATAGTCCTCGTATTAAATTAAATATTTCTTTACTTGTTTTATTAAAATCTATATGTTCTTCTTCTCTTTTTATATTATAAGCATAAGTCACTTCATTTATATCTTGCTTAATCCTAGTATTATTAGATGAAAAGATACTTGGCAAAGTATCAAGCAATAATTCTTTTCCTAATAAACTTAATTTATCATGAACACTTTCTAAATTATCATTATCTAAAATAGATATTTCTCTTTGACTAATTATATCCCCACTATCCATAGCTTCATCCATATACATTATAGTAATACCTGTCTTATTATCACCATTAATAATCGCTCTATGGATAGGTGCTCCTCCTCTATATTTAGGAAGTAAAGAAGCATGTACATTAATACACCCATATTTTGGATACTCTAATAATTCTTTTGGAATTATTTGTCCATATGCACAAGTTATAATTATATCTGGATTTAAATCTATAATATCTTGATAATCATCTTTTATTCTTTCTGGTTGTAGTACCTTAATATTATGTTTCAAAGCTAATTCTTTTACAGGTGTATATTTAATTTCTTGATGTCTACCTACTTTTTTATCTGGTTGACTAACAACCCCAACTACATCATAATTATCAATTAAACCACTAAGTACATTAACCGCAAATAAAGGAGTACCCATAAAAACAACTCTCATTAAACCATCACCTCAAAATAGTAAATATAGTAATAATAACCCCTAAACTAATAAGTAATGAACCAAGTAATAATAAAATAGATACACTTCCATATTTATTATTAAAATCATCAAGTACTTTTTTCTCTTTTAATTTATACTTTTCTTCTTCTTCTTTTTCCTTTTTTATCAAAGATTCAATATCATAATATGTTTCTAATTCTAATATATTAAACTCTTCTTTATCAATAAATTTATTATGTTCTAAATTATTGTATTTAGGATTTAATAATCTATCTATAATATCATAAATATTACCCTTATCTTTTAAGAATTCATCTACTTTAACATCTTTACTGAAAATTTTATTTCTTTTCACTAAAAGTAATGTTATCTTCTGTGGTTCTCTATGTAATAAATCCCATTGATCCTTAACTACACTTAATATATAATTCTTATCTTCATCCCTAAATAAATTATTATTCATAAACCTTTTCAAGTGTCTAATCAAAGTAGGATAATCACATATCATACAATTATCTTTTCTTATTCTATTACCATAAGTTTCTTCATCAAATAAAAATTCATAATAGAATAAAGGTGCATAATTAGAATAATAACATGACATTAAAAAATCATCAGTAAAATAAACATTTTTAGAAAGAAAATCTTTATTAATAATATTTCTTGTATTATATTTTGTAAATATATCATTTATTTTACCAAATCTATCATAATAGTTCTCATAATTTTCTGGATCAAAACCATTACTTCTTATTTCTTTCAAATATGAAGAATGAAAACCATGTATAAAGTATCCTTCTTGAATATATTTTTTATACACATAGTTAATTATTTTTTCTCTACTATCTTCATCTTCTATATCTTTAATATTAAATTTACTAATAAGAACCTTACATATTAATTTATTAATACCATATCTTATATTATCAAAATCATTTAATTTGCGATATAATTTTTCTACTTGTTCCAAATACTCATCAAATAAATTATCATCATCAATAATAATTTTATATTTGTATAACGCCTCATAAAAGATATAAAGTGCCTCATCATTAGACATACTAATAAATGAATTAGTAGAATTGCCTACACGCTTATTAAAATATCTCTCACTAGTTCTTAATTCTTTAATTAATTTTATTACATCATAATTTTTAAGATATTTATCTAACACTTTATCACCTCCTAAAAAATTACAATACTAAATTAATGATTAAGCAAATACGTAACTACGTAATATACAGATCCTGCCAATATAATAAGTCCTATAAATATTAATAATATTTTAACTATTGGATTATTAATATCCCAATAACCATCTTTGTTAGTAGAAGATTTTTCCATTAAATCCTCAAAATCCTCTCTATTTCTTTTATTAAATTCTAATTCGTTTTCATTTTTATTTTCATCCATAATATATTCCTCTATTCTACTATAAGAATATCACATATTAAATCATTTTACTAGGATTAAAATCTATATCTATCTTAATTCTAGTATTAGACTGATAATGTTCTAATATTTTAGATAAAACATTATACAACTTATCTTCTTTTTTATATTTTAAAATTATATTATATTTATAAATATTATTTATTCTAAATAAACTAGAAGTACTAGGACCTAGTATTATCGTTGATAATAATTCTTTTTCTAAAATTTTCTTTATTTTTAAAGCTTCATCTAATGCATATTTAGAATCTTTCCCACTAACCTTAATATTACATATATAGTAATATGGAGGATAACTCAATTTTTTTCTAAACAACATTTCTTGCTTATAAAAACCTATATAATCATGATTTTTTACTAAAGCTATAGCATAATATGATGGATTAAATGTTTGAATAATTACATCACCATTTTTTTCACTTCTACCACTTCTTCCAGCCACTTGATTAAGTAATGAAAATGTATTTTCACTACTTCTAAAATCCGGAATATTAAGTGAAGTATCTGCATTTATTACTCCTACTAAAGTAACATTAGGAAAATCAAGCCCTTTTGCGACCATTTGAGTACCTAATAAAATATCATATTCATGATTTTTGAAAGATTCTATCATTTTTTCATGCATACCTTTTCTACTAGTAGTATCATAATCCATTCTAAGTACTCTACAATCAGGAAATATTTTTTTAATTTCCTCTTCTATTTTTTGTGTACCTACACCTAAATTATTAAGTGAATTTTCCTTACACTTAGGACATGTTTCATATTTCTTTTCACCATATCCACAATAATGACATCTCATAGTATTACTACTTTTATGATATGTTAAAGTAATATCACAATTAGGACATTTAAAAGTAAAACCACAATTCTTACATGTTACAAAAGAAGAATAACCTCTTCTATTAAGAAGTAATATAACTTGTTCTTTTTTTTCTAACCTAGTTGAAATACTTTCAAGTAATTCATTAGAAAAATGTCCTTTTACTTTTTTCATAGATTTATTCATATCTATAATATTAACCCTAGGTAATTCTTTACCATTTACTCTATTTGGTAATTCCAATAACTTATAAACTCCTTTTAAAGCTCTAGCCATTGATTCAAGTGATGGAGTTGCGCTTCCTAAAACAACTGGACAATTATGATATTTACTTCTAAGTATTGCGATGTCTCTTGAATGATATCTAGGTGAAGAATCGCTTTGTTTATAAGAATCACTATGTTCTTCATCTATTATAATAACACCTATATTTTTTAAAGGAGCGAATATAGCACTCCTAGCACCTATTACAATACTTGCCTCACCTCGTGCTATTCTTCTATATTCATCATATCTTTCACCATCACTAAGTCCCGAGTGAATTGCGGCTATTTTATCTCCAAATCTTTTATGAAAACGATCAATTATTTGTGGAGTTAAACTAATTTCAGGTACTAATACAATACTAGTTTTACCAATACGCAAATAGTGATCAATTATCTCCATGTATACTTCAGTTTTTCCACTACCAGTAACCCCATATAGTAAATAAGTATTTCTTTCATTAGAAACAACTTCATCTACCACTTTTTTTTGATCTAAAGTTAATTTATTTTTTATAATTTCTGATTCTTTATAATTAACTCTATAATGTTCTTTTTTTTCTTCAAGCAAAACATTCTTTTTAATTAATGTATTTAAACTACTACTAGAGATATCTACTAATTCTTTTCTAGATACTAATCTATTAGAAACTAATCCTATTATTTTATTTTGTTTGTCATTAAACTTAATTGTCTTATCGTAGTTAGGATTTAATTTATAAAAAATATTATATTTAATATTAATATTTCCTTTATTTTTAGCTTTTAATGCTTTAGGCAACATTACTTGATAACAATTAATTAATGTTGACAATGTATTATTTCTCATAACTTTACCAAGTTCTAATAACTCATCATTCAAAACAATTTCTGAATCAACCACATCAATAATAGATTTTAAATCACTAAGAGAACTTTCTTTTTTTATTTCTAACACAAAACCTTCTAAAGTCATTCTACCAAAAGGAACTGATACTCTAATACCGATTTTTATTTTAGATTGTAATTCTACTGGTACATTATAATCAAAGACTTTATCTACCATTTTAGCACTTATTTCTACTAAAACTCCAATAATCAAAGTATCACCTCCATATATAAATATTATATCAAAAATAAATTAATAGTTTATAAAAATATTATAAACAAAAAAATTCCATTAAAGGAATTTTTTAATTTAATTAAACATTCTTATAATATCATTAAATGTTATCACTAACATTAAAAGCATTAATAATATCAAGAATATACTATGTATTTTATTTTCTAATTCTGGTTTTACTGGAGAACCTTTAATTTTCTCTATAATTATAAATAGAATATGTCCTCCATCAAAAGCAGGTATTGGAAGTAAATTAATAAATCCAACATTTATACTTAAAAAAGCTGTTAAATATATTATACTAGCAAGTCCCGCAGTTCTTTGTTGTCCTACTACTGAATATATACCAACAGGTCCAGATAATTGATTTAAATGAATTCTACCTGTAAATAAATATCCAACAGTAATAAACATTTGTTTAAAAATAGATTTCGTCTTTTTAAAAGTATAAACAAAAGCATTACCTAAACCTTTAGTTTTCTTTTGTTTAATAATAACCCCATATTTATATGAATCTTTTCCATCTATTTTTACTTTTTTAGGTTTTACTCTAAAAGTAATTTCTTGGTTATCTCTTGAAACAACTATTTTATTCTTCTTACTTGTAGGAGCAATAGCCAAATATAAGGTAAGATCATCACTTGTTTCTATTTTTTTACCATTTATGGAAATTACTTTATCACCTTTTTTAATACCAGCATCATATATTGCAGAACCTTTTTCTACTCCTGATACAATAGGATTCATAGTAGTTCCACCCCAAATAGCCGCTATTAAAAATAAAAGTATAACTGCTAATATAAAATTGTTCATTGGTCCAAATAACATTATTAAAAATCTTTGCCAAGCTTTTTTATTTTGAAGTCTCATTTCTTTAGGAATTTTTTTCTCATCATCCCCATCTAAATCTTCACCTGCTAATTGACAAAAACCTCCAATAGGAACAGCTCTTAAATTATATTCAGTATCTCCTTTTTTAAATCCACATATTTTAGGACCCATTCCTAATGCAAATTCATAAACATAAACGCCATTCATTTTAGCCAGTATAAAATGACCAAATTCATGAACAAATACTATAACTCCTAAAATTAAAATAAATAACAATAAATTGATAATAATAGACAATTTAATCCCTCCTATAATATTCCTATTAAAATAATAAACGCAAGTGTAACGAATATTAAACTATCAAATCTATCAAGTATTCCACCATGTCCAGGGATTATATCAGAAAAATCCTTAACATCATAATATCTTTTAATAGATGAAAATACCAGATCTCCTAATTGTCCTACTAAAGTAAGTACCAATGTAAGAACAATCACTAAAACTAAAGACACACTACTACTAATCACAGTATTATAAAAACAAACAGCCGCAAAAGTACCCATAAATACTCCACCTATTAATCCTTCAATAGTCTTCTTTGGACTAATCTTTGGGCATAATTTATGTTTGCCTATTAACTTACCAGTAAATAAAGCAAATGTATCAGTAATAGTAGTTATCAATAATAAATATATTATATATGTAATATCATAATTACGAGTAATAATTATTAAATTAAAACTAAATCCTATAAACAATACTGATCCTATTAAAAATAATGCATCATTTAAATTATATTTTTTTGTATCATTAATAAATACCATTGGTGTAATAAATAAGAATATAATAAATGCCATTACACGATAATCAAATTTATTAATAAATTCAATTGAACTAGTATTATACAAACAAAAATACCCTGTTAAAATATATGCAATTACTTTTAAAACTATCGGAAATTTTTTCTTAGTTTCACGAACTTTTAATAACTCATATAAACCTAATAATGCAAGTACAGACATAAATATTGCAAAAGGAAATTCTCCTACTATTAAAAATGGAACAAATATAAGTATCATTATAATTGCACTTATAATTCTTTTTGTCATTTTATCCCTCCAAATCTTCTATTTCTATTATTAAACTCTAAAATAGCTTTATCAAACTCAATACTATTAAAATCAGGAAAATATGTTTTAGGAAAATAAAATTCTGCATAACTTGCCTGCCACATCATAAAATTACTAAGTCTTAATTCCCCACTTGTTCTTATCACAAAATCAAGTGGTGGTAAATCATTATATAAATTCTTTGATATAAACTCTTCATCTATATCATCTAAATTAATTTTACCATTTTTATACATATCACAAATTTTCTTAGTAGTATCAATTATTTCAGCATGACTACCATAATTAAGACATATATTAAGAACTAATTTTTTATTACTTTTTGTATCTTCGACTATCTTATCCATAGCTTTTAACACTTTATCTGAAAGAGGTTTTCTTCTACCAGAAAAAATCACTTTAACACCTTTATCTATCAAAAATGCAAATTCTTTTTCAAATATCGTAATAAATAAATCCATTAAGAAATTAACTTCTTTAATATCTCTCTTAAAGTTCTCTGTAGAAAAAGCATACAAAGAACAATACTTTACACCAACATCAGCCATATATATGCATAAATCTTTTAATGTTTCTACCGCTTTTTTATGGCCCATAGTACGAGCAAGCCCTTTCTCTTGTGCCCATCTACCATTACCATCCATTATTATACCTATATGATTAGGTATTATTAAATTATTATTCATATTATATACCTCATAAATAATTATATACTAATTAATAAAAAAAAGAAAGTCATTTGACTTTCTAAAACTTATCTATGTCAATTTTAATATACTTATTGTCTTTTAAAGCACTACTTGCTTGTACTAAAGTTCTAATAGCATTAGCAGTACGTCCTTCTTTTCCAATAACACGTCCCATATCAGAATCATCAACCATTACTTGAATAAGAGTTACTCCTTCTTCCTCAGTCTCAAATTCTTTAACACTGACACTATCTTTATTTACTACTAAAGATTTAACTATTTCTTCTGTTAATTCTACTAAATTCATGATTACTTACCTTTCTTTTTAGAATCAGCAAATTTCTTCATGATTCCTTCTTTACTAAATAAATTTTTAACAGTATCTGTTGGAATAGCCCCATTATTTAACCATTTTAATGCAACTTCTTCATTTATCTTTGTTTGTTCATTTAATGGTGAATAAGTTCCAACTAATTCTAAATATTGACCATCTCTAGGGCGACGTGAATCAGTAGCAACTATTCTATAAGTAGGTTTCTTCTTAGCACCCATTCTTGTTAATCTTAATTTAACTGCCATAATATCCCTCCATTTCTAAATACATAGATATTATAATAAAAAACTATTACTATGTCAACCTTTTTTTGTTAACAAAAAGATTATATAGTTTTTTCATCTATATAATCTTCTTTTACCTCATTATCAATTGTTTCTTCTAAACTTTCTATATTTTCCTTTTCTTCTACAATTTCATCCCAATTATCCTCTTCCTCATTAGCTTCTATTTTTACTTTTACATCACCAACTAATTCAATTCCTAATTCCTTTTCAATTGTATATATAATTTTATTATTATCAATTTCTACTTTTACTGGATTAGGTTGTTTTAAACTTCTAACTATAATTTCTTCACCATCTGTTTCATTTACATTTCTCATATGAACAACCTCATGATAATTCTTTGTTTCCTTAACTACATCAGTTTTTGTATCATTATCATATGAATACCAAATATTAACATCATAACTTCCATCTATAATAATACTATTATTTTCTTTTACCCCATTAAAATTATGATTAATAACCCAACATCCTAATACAGTAGAAGGGTTTGATACAGCTACACTATCTGTTGTAGTAAATAATTTTTTTCCCTTAGAGATTATCGCTTTAGTAACAATTTCTTTATAATTAGACATATTATCCTCCCATTCTAATATATGTAAAAATAAATAAAAAAGTACCAAAAATTATTTATTAGTTATAAAACAAATGATATAATCAATATAAAGAATAAGGAGGAGTATATGGCATCAACAATTATTCATCTAGCGATAGCTAAAAATTTAAAAGATAAATTAGAAATTGATAATACAAAAGACTATTATTTAGGATCTATCGCTCCTGATATTTCAAAACAAATAGGAATTAATAAATCAATATCACACTTCTCATTCAATAACAGAAGTAATGTTCCAAATATAAATCTATTTGTAAAAAGATATCCAACATTTAAATATAATTCATTTAATTTAGGATATTTTATACATTTATATACTGATAAAATTTGGGATGAAGAGTTTATTCCTAAAATAACTAATCAAACTAATATAATTAAACTTTTAGATGGTTCAATAATAAATTCAACTAAGGAAGAAATATCAAATTTATTATATTCAGATTATACTAATTTAAATATAAGTATTATTGATGAATATAACTTAGATTTATCATTATTTTATGAAGATTTTACAATTCCAGATACACCATTAAATGAAATACCTGTTAATAAATTAGATATTCTAATAAATAAAGTGGGCATTATTATAGAAAATTCAAAACAAGAAAAACAATATACAATTGATATAAATATAATTAAATTGTTTATTGAAGAAACTACAAATAAAATATTAGAAGAATTAAAAAAATACTAGTTAACTAGTATTTTTTATTTAACAAATTATCAAAATAATCATTTAATTCTTCTTTAACATAATTAATCATATAATTAACTTTTTCTAAATTTTCTAAATATATATGATAAATTGGTATAGAATTAAGTTTCTCTTCTTTTTCTTTTAATTCACTAAGTATATTAGAATTATTTTCTCTAATATATTTTTTTTGTTTTAACTTAATTTCTTTTACTAATGAAGAAATCTCTGAATTAGAATCCATCTGTTGTTTTAATGAAATACACATTTTATATTCCTTAGAATTTTTAATAACATTAACTACTTCATCTAAACTTTTATTTAATTCTTCCATCTAAACTCCATGTCTTAGCAGAAGTTATTTCAACATCTACTAAGTCTCCTGGTTTTAATATACTGTCAGAGGTAAAATTAATTAATTTATTAGTTTCACTATATCCATAATACATATCTTTCTTTTCTGATACACCTTCTACTAATACATTTAAAACAGTACCTTCTAATTTTTTATTATTTTCTAAGAAATACCTATTAACTACTTCATTTAATCTCTGTAATCTTTCTTCTTTTTCTTCCAATGAAGTATTGTCCTTTAACTTACAAGCAGGAGTTCCAACACGTTCACTAAATATAAATGTAAAAGCATTATCATACTTACATTCTTCTACTAATGATAATGTATCTAAAAAGTCAGACTCTTCTTCCCCAGGAAATCCTACAATAATATCAGTACTTATAGCTACATCTTTAACTGTATCTTTTATTTTATGAAACAATTCTAAATAGCTCTCTCTAGTATATCTTCTACCCATAAGTTTTAACACTTTATTTGAACCACTTTGTACAGGTAAATGAACACTAGGCATAATATTTTTATATTTACCAATCACTTCAATCATCTTATCTGTAAAGTCCCAAGGGTGACTTGTCATAAATCTAATACGAGGAATATCCTTCTTAGCAATTTCTTCAAGTAAATCACCTAAATTATAATCTTCATATAAATCTTTACCATAAGCATTAACATTTTGACCTAATAAAGTAATTTCCTTATAACCATCTTTTATTAATTCATCTACCTCAGCTAATATATCTTCTTTTAAACGACTACGTTCTCTTCCTCTAGTATATGGAACTATACAATATGTACAGAACTTATCACAACCATAAATTATATTAACATATGCTTTATAATTATTAGTTCTAACTACAGGTAATCCTTCATATAGATCTCCTTCTCTAGAATAAACTTCTATCTGTTGTTTATTCGATTC
Source organism: Bacilli bacterium (assembly GCA_017460175.1). GTDB lineage: Bacteria > Bacillota_I > Bacilli_A > RF39 > UBA660 > UBA3789. The sequence goes on along the minus strand of JAFUBO010000003.1, from coordinate 179,331 downwards.
TATAGATTTATCTATTATTCTAGGTAATTCATTTAAATTATGTGTACCACAAACAAAATTAACAAATTTATAATCTCTAAGTATTTCTTCAACAACTAATGTCTCTTGTGCCATACAACCAGTCAAACCAATTATTAAATCTTTCTTTTCTAATTTTAAATGTTTAAGTCTACCTAACATACCAAAAGCTTTGTTATGAGCATTTTCTCTAATACTACAAGTATTAAGTAAAACTAAATCTGCATCTAAATAATTATCCACTCTAGTAAATCCTAACTTTTCAAGCAAAGCACTAATATTTTCACTATCATGTTCATTCATTTGACAACCATATGTCTTAATAAAATATTTTTTTCCACTATATTTGTTTAAAACTTCTTTATCCAATTTAAAATCTAATCTTTTATATTCTCTCTTGTCTCTAGTACGTGCTTCATTATAATCAGGTATACGCATAGTATCCCTCCATTTCATTCTTATATATTTTAACAAATAAAAATAAAAAAATAAAGTGTAAAAACACTTTATTATTCTGATACATAACTATTGATTATACTCTCTAAAGTATAAGTTCTGTTATTCATAATATCATTTTTAATTTTATCCATATTATCACTAATAACAGAAACTATATTTTTCATAGTATCATCAAGTTCTTTTTTCTCTAAACTATCAACTATTATTTCCAAATTATTTATTTTAGAATATTTTCCATAATACTTATTTTGAATACTTGCCATAAATAAATTTTTAAATGAAGAAAAATCAATATCATTAAATCTCTTATCATTTAAAATCTTAAAAGCAGTACATAAATAATTATTATTAATAGCAATATCCATAGCTGTTTCATGACGTTTATTTTTTAGATTAGGTAAATAATTACTTTTCTTAGTTAACTGCTCTGCTACTTTTAATGCCATAGGTGAATTATCATTAGCAAGAATATGACCAAAAGTATTTCCATCATCATTTTGATTATTAACATTCCAATTTTTCTTTTTCATTAGAAGTATTACATAATCATATTGTTTAGCTTTTAAAAATCTAGTAACTACATCATTACCAAAAAAATCAACTGTATTAATACTTACTATATTTTTATTAATTAAATTATAAGCTAATTCATAATTTTCTGATTTGATAATTGAAAATATGAGGGTTGGATCCTCCTTACAATTATTATATATTTCATTATTCATTATAAACACCTCTTTACACAGGACAATTCACTATTTTAGCAGGTAAAAAAATGACTGTCAAATTTCATAAATAAAGAGATATAAAATTTTTTTATTACCAATTTTTTGTTGATAAATAAAGAAAATAAGAATTTGTCAACCATAAAAAACTACATTTTTTTTATTAGTAATAAAGAAAATATATAACAAAAAAAGATGCATAAGCATCTTTTAATAATTATTATTCTCCAGCTTTAGTTCCACATTTTGAACAGAAAGGTCCAGTAAGTGGAGATCCACATTTTGAACAGAATCCATTTGCCCCAGCTTGAGCATTATTATCTTGGAAAGGTGCAGTTGCAGCTCCTCCAACGATTCCGCCACTTGCCATATTCATCATTCCAAGACCCATAAATCCATTAGCAGCTCCATTTGCGTTATTAGCAGCATCTTGAACAGCTTTTCCATAAGAACCAACAAGAGAACCTCTTTGCATCTTTGTATTTGAAGAAAGTTCATAGTTATCAATCTTAGCATTAGATTCATCATCTAATGTTACAGATTCAACAACAAAACCTTTAATACTCATACCACGATCTCTAATTGGTTGATCAAATACTTTTTCATCCATTGCTTTTTTAATTTCATCAGTAGCACTAGGAAGTTCAAGTACTGGAGTCTTATGTTCACTATTTCCTAATTCATTTAATACATTTTGGAATGCAGAAATAACTTCAGCTCTCATTTGTTCAGTAATAACATCTTTTCTATATTCTTCAGCAGTACCTGCAATTTTACTCATAAATATAGCAGGATTACTAATAGTAAAAGTATATCGACCAAAACATTTAACATCAACTCTTAGTGGAGTCATATTTCCAGTCATTTCATTTGGAATTGGATGAGACCAATCTTGGAATGGAATTGGTGCAGGTGTTCCAAACTTATTATCAACAATTTCTTTTGCGTTTATATAATAAACAGCTTGTTCCTTACTAACTCCCCCATTATAAACAAAACGTGCCCACCATTCTTTAAATACTTCACCAAATTGTCCAGCAAAGAAAGTTGGTGATGAAGATTGATCAAATGTGTAAATTCCTTCTTCAGCAGTAGCATCTAAAATTTGTCCACTTTGGAATATTACTGCAATTTGTCCTGGTGCAACTTGAATTGCACTATCTTTAGAAATAATACCATTTGGAGTAGATACTCTCTTCATTAAAATATCATTTCCTAAATCATCACATTTAATGTAATCTTTCCATTGATCGTGTAATGTACTTGTAGCAGCACTTACAGCAGCTTTAATTAAACCCATAAAACATCTCCTATCTAAATTTATATTTTAATTATACAATATATTATATTTTTTGTATATATTTTTTTAATACCTTCTAATATCATTACAAGCAAAAACTCTTCCTAATACTAATACCACTTGAGTACCACAATAATTACATGTTTTATGTTCTATATCAGTAATAGGACTATTACAATTAGGGCAATGTACACCAATAGCATTTTGATTATCAGCAAGCTCATGTTCATCTAACACATAAATAAACTCAGTCTTTGCTCTATCTTGTACTTTTTTTTCTTTACCATCAACTCTTAAAACATACTCATAGGCTGATGCAAAAAAAATACTTGCAGTTTTATCATCCTTTTTATAATTAGATAAAACAGTATTATGAATTTTAAATTCATCAAATTTAACATTCTTACCATCATATTCACTAATCATTTTATCTACAAAACTCTTAATTTTACCTTTTAATTTCTTACTATTATTTTTTTCAACACAACTATAGCAATCTAATATTACCTGTTCAGCTTGACGTTTAATCTCACTTATATTAATCCCAGGAAAATCTTCTTGTATTTGACTTAAATAAATTCTATCCATACTAGCTAAACTCTTAGGCTCTATCTCATCTTGCAATCTTGCTTCTTTAATAATATCACCTATATTTTGTCCTTCAAATCCAGCAGCATCTAATACTTTTCTTAATTTTATTTTAAAATATAAAAATATAGATAAAGCAGTAACAGTTCCTATTATTAAGATAATACCACCTATTAAAAATAATATACCTGTCATATCATCACTCCTATAAATATTTTATCATAAAAAAAAGATAATTAATTATCTTTTTATTTTTTAGGAACAATTTGTGTCTTTCCACCCATGTATGGTTGAAGTGCCTTTGGTATTTTAATTGAACCATCTTCTTGATAATTATTTTCAATTAAAGCAATTAATCCACGAGGAGTAGCTACAACCGTATTATTCAATGTATGTAAATAGTATGTTCCATTTTCTCCTTTAGCTCTAATTCCAAGTCGTCTTGCTTGAGCGTCACCCAACGTACTACAACTTCCTACTTCAAAATATTTTTTTTGACGAGGGCTCCATGCTTCTATATCACATGATTTAACTTTTAAGTCTGCTAAGTCACCACTACAACATTCTAATTGTCTTACTGGTATATCAAAATTTCTAAATATTTCTACAGTTAACTTCCACATCTTTTCATACCATTCCATAGATTCTTCAGGTTCACATATAACAATCATTTCTTGTTTTTCAAATTGATGAACTCTATATAATCCTCTCTCTTCTAGTCCGTGGCTTCCTCCTTCTTTTCTAAAACAAGGAGAATAACTTGTCATACTAATTGGTAATTCTTCACGTTTTATTATTTGATCTTTAAACTTACCAATCATAGAGTGTTCACTAGTTCCTATTAAATATAAATCTTCTCCTTCAATCTTATACATCATTGCTTCCATCTCAGGAAAACTCATAACACCAGTTACTACATCACTATGAATCATAAATGGTGGAATTGCATAAGTAAATCCATGATCTATCATATAATCTCTTGCATAAGCAATCATAGCTTCATGTAAACGTGCAATATCACCTAACAAATAATAAAATCCTTGACCACTAGTTCTTCCAGCAGCATCTTTATCCATACCATTAACTCTCTCAATAATATCTGCATGATATGGTATTTCGTAACTTGGTACTACTGGTTCGCCAAATCTTTGTACTTCAACGTTTTCTGTATCATCTTTTCCAATAGGAACACTTTCATCTATTATTTGTGGAATAACCATCATTTTATCTTTTATTTCATTTGAAAGTTTTTGTTGTTCTTCTTCTAATTTCTTTATTTCTTCATTACTATTTGCAACTTTCTTTTTAACCTCTTCTGCCTCATCTTTTAAACCTTGTTGCATTAATTTACCAATTTCACCACTTAACTTATTCTTTTCAGCCTTTAAAGTATCAGCCTTTACTTGTACTTCTCTAACTTTTTTATCAAGTTCAAACACCTCATCTACTAATGGTAATTTTTCATCTTGAAATTTCTTTTTGATATTTTCCTTTACTAAATCTCTATTTTCTCTTATTAATTTTATATCTATCATATTTCTTCTCCTTCTCCTATCTTTTCAAATCTATATTTTTGTTTAATATCTGGATATTTTAAATGATCTACTTCCGAGGTAAACATCTCAATTGGTCGCGCAACATAATCCACTCCATTAACACACTCAGTATCATATAGAGGTTTATAAATCATCAATTTCTCTTCACTCTCAGTGTTTCTTGCTGTACCTATAATTTCATATAAATACATATTAGGCTCTCTGTCCAATTGTTCTTCACTCATTTTTTCTCTTTTAAAATGCCCAACAATATCACCTTTCAAAAATTTTCTTTCCATACATCCTCCTATAAACAAAAAAAGAACAGTACAAGGAGTGCATATGCACGGTACCATCCTTTTATTTAACTTAATTAGATAACGGTATTACCCGGGAAAATCCATCTATAGAGTAGATAAATAAGCATTTAATAGTGTTTTCACCAACCACACATTCTCTAAAATTAAATAATCTTATTATTAGTTCTAATTATCGACCTGTATTAATTATAGTAAATATTTATATTTTTTTCAAGTATTATCTACATTTCCCCAACTGATACTTTTGCTTTTGTATTTTCACAATAATTAATTTCATTTTCATTTTTATAATTTACTTGTTTAAATTCACTAATATTCTTTAATTTAACATCATCAATTAATAACTCATCAAAACCATAAGTACCATCACTCATACTTATATAATATTTAGTATTTTCACCACTATTATCTATTATTACATACCCCTCAATAACATCTCTCATATAATAAAACGGAAAATAAGCAACATTACCCATATCACCATACTGTACATAATATATTCCACTATCATTAGAATAATCATAATCATCACATTTTAAATAGTTTTCTTCAGCCAATTGCTTAGTCTTATCCACTATTTGATGAGATGCATATACATAATAATAATTAGGAAGTCTTTTAGCATTATTTTTTGCTTCTAAAATATTAGACCAAAATACAAATATAAATCCTATTATAAAGAATATAAGTATAGTTATAAAAAATATTTTCTTTCTTTTATAATCCTTTTCTAATGATTTCTCTCCATCTATATAATTATGTCCATCATATAATCTACTTCCAAATCCCATCAATGGAATAAAAATTACTGGAAACAACATAGAAAGTAATCCACTGTAATCAAATTTCTTTCCTAATATATATATAATAACTAGCAAAAATACTTGTCCTATTCCTGGAATAAGTAAAAGCAATCCTAACCATTTATTATTAAATACTATTTCCGTTAAAATCATAAAATTATAAACAGGTATTAAAGCTGTCCACCATTTCTTATTACATTTCATGAATATTAATTGTATTGAATAAATGAATAGAAAAACTATAGATGTTATAAAAGACACATATACAAAACTAGAATTTTTTACAACATCTAATGTAATTTGAACATTACTAAAAGAAGTAAAAAAACTAATAATTATAATTAATAAATATAAAAAATAATTCAATAAAAAGCATACTAATTTATTACCAGTATTAGTCGCAATACTATTAACAACCTGAGTACCATTATTATCAATAGGTTGGTTTATCATCTGTCCAGATCCAATCTGATATGAATTAATTTGTTGTTCAGGAATATATTGTTGCATATTTTGATTAGCTTGATTATTTACATTCAAGTATCCACATTTCATACAATATCTTGAATTACTATTCATTTCACTTCCGCATCTAGGACAAAAAGTTTTAAATCCATTATCTTGATTCATATAATCCTCCTACTATTTATATTGTACCATATAAATTAGAAATAAAATAAAAAAAGAAGCTATTTTGCTTCTACTATTAATTTAATAGCCGTTCTTTCTTCTCCTTCGATAGAGATATCAGAAAAAGCAGGTATACATACTAAATTTTTACCACTAGGAGCAACGAAACCTCTTGCGATTGCGATAGCTTTAATTGCTTGATTAATTGCCCCAGCTCCTACAGCTTGAATTTCAACATGTCCTTTTTCACGAAAAACATTTGCTAAAGCTCCGGCTACACTATTAGGATTAGATTTACTGCTAACTTTTAATATTTCCATTTTTTCCTCGCTTTCATTTAATCCTATGAAAAAAAGATTAAAATATTCACTATATTTTAATCTTCTATATACCATGTAGTATCTATCTCATGAACATCTATTTCTTCTCCATCTTTCCAAGTATGTAAATATGATTTATACCCACGCTGTCCTATTTGAACTGAAGATGTAGTATACTCCAAACCACCTTTAGCATCATGATTAGACCAAAATTCAACATATGCAACACCATTATATGAATACGCTTTTATATATATTGGATATTTATAAGTATTTTTAAATTGCATATCTACACACCAACCACTGGAATAACTAGCAACAGTAGCATCAAGTCCACCTGCTACATATAAACTCTTCTTAGCATGAGGATAACGCTTAACTATTTCCAGTCCACCTAATAATGCAGCATTATAAGTTGTAGTTGCTATCTGACATACTCCATTTCCAACAAATTCATAATAAAATACATATCCATACCTAGTAAAAGGCCCTGCAGTATCACAATAACTAAATATTTCTCCTGGTTCTACAACAGTTCCATTAATAAGATTTAATGCATAATTTAAATTAATATTTCTCATATAAGTATTAGGCATAAATACTGTAGAAAAAGAAGAAGTCATTGTATCAATATCTTTATAACTATCATTTCTATACGCTTCAATGATATCCCCTGCTAAAGAAATATTTGTTTTTTCATTAATACCTTTTTTAATTTCTTCTGTTATATTTTTTATACTATTATCTATATTAAGTGAAAAACCATCCTCACCATCTTTATAAACTACTCCATCACTCGTATCAAAATAAGCATTAACCGCATTATAATCAATTTCTCCCTTTAAAGTATTTAAGGTATTTTTCAATTTTTCATTATCTATATCATATATAAAACTATATTTAGATTTCTTAGTACCATTAATCATCATTAATTTAGTACTATAATCTAATTTCTTTTGATTATCTTTAATTTTTCTTAAAGTCTCATCTATATTAATAGTAAGACCTAAATCATTTAAAGAATATTCAAATTCCTTAGAATTTACATTAACTTTTATTTTTTTAGAAGTAATATAATCCTTAGAATATTCCAATTTTTCTTTTGAATTATCATAAGTATAATAAGACATATCAAAATCTTCTATATATGTGTTAGGAAGAATCTTATTATCATATTCTTTTAAAGATTTATTATTATAAATAACTAATCCTACATAAGATAAAATAAGAATAAATAATAAAGATAATAACACAATTAACTTTTCTTTACTATTATTAATAAAACTCATTATTTAATATACCTATTTATTACCTTAAATACCTTTTTATATCCATCACTATTTAGATTAATTCCATCATCTGTATATTCTTCTTTAAGTAAATCATTATCACTTAATTCACTATAAATATTAATATATTTAATGTTATTTCTCTTACACATAGCTTCTATTTCATTATTAATATCTATAATAAAATCATTATTTATAACTTCTTTATCTTTTTCATAACCATCTATTTTATCATTTATAGGATATATTGATTCCACATATACATTAGCATATTGTCTATTTATTTTTATCCCATTTATAATTTTTTCTAAATTTTCTACTACTTCTCTAATAGAAGTCTCATTTTTAAAATCATTATATCCCAATTGAATAAATACATCCGTTGGATTATATACATAAATATAATCTTTTTCATCATCTAATATATCCATTGTAGTATAATCACTATTACTAACTTTAACATATGGTTTATAAAAATCTTCAAACTCTAAACCATCAGTATGAAAATCACCAACAAATAAGTAATTATAATCCATTTTTGAATCAACAACTTTTTCTTTTTTAATTTTTTCAACCTTCTTAGTTTCAAATATTCCTTTTTTTAAAATATCATTTTTTGAAACATATATAAAACCTGCTACTAATAAAAATATAATAATTACTACTAATAAAATTACTTTTAATATATCAAAAATTAAAGAATAATCTTTTTTTTCTTTCAAGATTTTTTCTTTATTAGCTTTAATTTTCTTTTTACCTTCAATAAAACTAACATCTAAACTTTCTGCATCATTAATTCTATTATCATCAATTCTAATACGTGTAGTATCACCTAATTTTTTTTCTTTTTTAACATTTTTTCTATTCTTAGTTTTATCTTTTTCTACAGCCATATTTACCAACCTCACTACTCATAAATATACAATGCAATTATATCAAAAAACAAAAAGAAAAGAAAGAATATCTTTCTTTTCTAAATATTTCCATATATAACATTTAAAATACCATTTATAAACAAGTCTAAAACATTTAATTTTGATACATTAGTATTACTAATAAGTTTTTCCTTACCAACAACTTTATCTTTAAAAAGTACCTCTACATACCCTAATACATCTTCTTTTTTTATTGGTAAAGAAATAGTATTTAATTCTATATTATATTTATATTTTTTATTATCATTAGTATTTTCTATAACATTTAAATCATCTTTTAAAACTAAATCAACATATTTTTTGTTTGCCTTATCTAAATATATTTTATCTACAATACTCCCCTTCTTTTTTAATAGTTTTGATTTTACATTATTAAAACCATAATCCAATAAGTCAATAGTTTCCTTATTTCTCACTTTACTATTATCCTCACCTAAAACTATTGCGATTAATCTCAAATTATTTCTTTTGGTAGTAGCTGCTAAACAATAACCTGCATCATCTGTATGTCCTGTTTTTAAACCGTCAGTACCTTCATATTGACTAATCAATTTATTAGTATTAACCAACCAAAATTTATTATCAGTATCTTGCCTTAAATAATCTTCATATATTGATGAAAATCTTAGTATTTCAGAATGATTAAGAATTAAATCTCTTGCGACTATAGACATATCATAAGCACTAGAATAATGACCTTCTTCATCTAAACCAGTACAATTTTTAAAATGTGTGTTTTTTAAATTTAATTCTTTCACTTTCTTATTCATTCTTTTAACAAATTTATCTTCAGTACCACTAATATATTCAGCTAAAGCCACTATCGCATCATTACCACTCGCAACACTTACACCTTTCATAAGATCTTCAACACTCATCTTTTCCCCATCCTCAAGATATATTTGACTACCACCCATTGAAGATGCATTACTACTAACAGTAACAATATCATTCCATTTAATTTTACCTTTTTCTACTTCTTCTAATATTATAATTTGTCCCACCATTTTAGTAAGTGAAGCAATACTAACTTTTTTATCTTTTTCTTTTTCAAAAATAATTTTACCAGTGGTAGGTTCTATTAAAATACCACTAGTAGCGTTTGGAATTAATTCTTCAGCAGATACCTTAAATGGAATAAGCAAAAACAAAAATAAAAATATTACCTTTTTCATTTTTTCCTCCTATCATTTTTTATGTAAAGTAAAAAGATTTTATTCATAATTTTATAAAAAAATGCTATTATAGAATTAGGTGATAATATGAGTACCATTAGAAAAAGAAAAATAAAAATTAAATGGAAAAATTTTTTATCATTTCTTTTATTCATTATATTATTACTATTCGCATTAATAGAATTAGTAATATGTATTAAAAAAGTAGTCAATTCACCAAAAAAAGAAAAAGTGATAATAGTAGAAAAAAAGAAAAACTCATTAAAAGAAGAAAAACTAAATAAACTAGATAATATTAATAAAGAAATAGATTATTTTAATATCAAATACATAGATCGATATATTTCATATAAAGAAAAAAATACTGAAATACCAAATAAACAAATTATAAAGAATGTAAATATGAACTTAGATTTAGAACAGTATAAAGATATCAAACAAGCAAAAAATTTAAACACAGAAAAAATACTAGTAAATAAGTATTACTATTTAGATGAAAATTATGTTCCAGATAATTTAGAATTAATTAATACAAAATATGCTTTAAGCAATATGAAATTAGTAAATGTTGCCAAAAATGCTTTTGAAGAAATGGCTAGTGACGCAAAAAAAGAAAAATTAAATATAGTTGCCATGTCAACATATAGAAGTTATAGTTATCAAGTCAATTTATATAATAAATACGTAAAAACAGATGGAAAAGATGCTGCAGATACATATTCTGGAAGACCAGGACATTCTGAACATCAAACAGGTTTAGCAGTAGATGTATACAATACTAAAGAAAATTATACAAACTTCGAAAAGACTAAAGAATTTGATTGGATGCAAGAACATGCTCATGAATATGGATTTATTCTAAGATTTCCAAAAGATAAAGAAAATGAAACAGGATATGTTTATGAATCATGGCATTATAGATATGTTGGTAAAGATGCTGCAAAATATATAAAAGAACACGATATTTCTTTTGAAGAATACTATGCTACTATAATTAAAGATTGGTAAAAAAAATACATCATAAGATGTATTTTTATTTATCATATTTTTTCTTAAAATACTTATATAAATAATAAAATGCAGTATATATAATCCATATAAGTAATATAAAATTACTTATCTGAACTAAAGATAAAATTGTATCATTTTCGTATAATAAAGGTATATTTAATAAATCAACTCCATCATATGCTGCCAATGATATAAACGACATAAATAAGAAATAAATAACACTAAAAAAGAAATAATTAAATACTTTTTTAAACATTGTCATTTTCTTACTAAATAATGTTATCAATATTATTACAGTAATAAATATAATCATAAAGAAATATACAATAGTTGATGGAAAATATATATAATTCATAACTACCTTTGTAAAAGAATCAATACAAGTTTTTACATAAGTAGTATAACTAATAAATATACCTATAATAAATCCAATATATACTCCAATCGCAATCATTTGAACCATTACGTTTTTTCTTTTTAAATTAACAACTAAAATAAAAAATAAGAGAATAGTTAAAATGAACATTTCTATAGATAAAAAAGATGAAAATATATATTTAAATATAGTTCCAAACTTTTCAAATAAAGATAAATTCATTTTATCACCTTCTCTAGCCAACAAGTTCTGCAATATAAATTGTTTGAGTAAAATCATTATCTTTAGTACAAGTTATCATAGTTAGTGTAGTTCTATCTAAGTTTCTTCTAATAACAGCAAAACCATTTTTTTCTACTTCATATATGTTTACTATTTGATAATCATATTTTCTTCCATTATATGTAACATATGCATGATCTCCTACTCCCAACATCCATAAATATGCAAAATAAGAAATATAAGCATCTCCGGAATGAGCAATCAAAACTAAATTACCATTTTCTACATCTGGTAATGAACTTCCTCCTACCATAGTTACATTATACTCAATTCTATTATATTTTGAACCTACGTTATAAAAACCTCTTTTTAATCCTATTCTAGGTATTTCCAATACTCCTAAATATTTACTATAATCGATTACATAATTATTATCTTCGTCTTTTTTTTCTACTTTTTCAACTTTTGGTACTTCTTCAACTACTTCTTGTTCTTCATCTTCTTCATCCATCATAGCAATTCGCATATCTGAATAAATATTATCTTTCATTTTAATAAGATAATCCCATGATAGTGAAATAGCACCTACGAAAATAAAGAAAGAGCCAATTAGTAAGACATGGCTCTTTTTAATCCTATTGTTTGATTTGAACAGGTTTAGCATTCGCATAAACAATACCAACACCACATAATAATACTATTAAACCAATAAAGTAAATTGTTTGAACTTTGTTCATACCTGTATCAGGAGCTTTAAATATAACTTCCATATTTTTTGAATCAGTTTTTTCAGCAGCTTTTACTGATACAGCTCTTTGATGATTTGCTGCACCCTTATAATAATTACCAGTTAAAGTATTAAATGTTCCTTTTATAGAAATAGAAACTTTTTGTGCTTCATCAGTTACTTTATCAGCAGGTACTCTTACATAAAACTTAGTACCAGGTTGAATAGTAGTACCTAATTCACTACCATTTTCATCAACTACAACTGCACCTTCAATTCCAGATACTGTTACATCATAACTCTTTAATGCGCTTGAAGGATCTCCAGTTACTGTTATTAATGAAGTGAAATAATATTTTTTATCTTCACTAGGTGTAATTGTTTCATTTTCAAGTTTAGCATTTAACATAACATCACTTGTAGCTTTTTTAGCTTTTTCTACTAGTGGTGCAACATATTTATCATATATATTATATCCAGGATCATATATTGTTTCTCCTGATAAATTCAAACCTAACTTTGTAGCTTGTTTAATATCTTCTGGATTTTCAATAGCATGTTCTGCTGCTCCTTCATTTGTTTCATATAAATACATCCAAATTGCAGTTTGTGTTACCCAACCTTCAACATAATCAGCATATTCACCAGTAGCATCCGTAATTTTAACACCATTAGCATAAGTATTATTTAATAAATATAACAATCCATAGTCATCAATTTCTTTTTCTTTTGTATAATTTTCTCCAATTCCTGGATCAACATGTGCTTGTACACAAAATACTGGTTTAGTAGTATTTCTAATTACATACATTGGTACAGTATAACCTTCCCATGATCCACCTTTACTATATTTAATTTGAACCGGATTACCATTTCTTTCTAAAACTTCAAAAATAAACTCATCTGGTAAACTTTCTTCCTCATCTGCAGCATAACTAATGCTTGTACCTTGATTACTTACAATACCAAATACTGCTAAAGAAATAACAGCGAATATTGCAACTACAAACGATAGAACTACTGAAAAGTCTACCACTCCACGTTTTTGTTTATTATTCTTGTTTTCTTCCATATAAATTTTTTCCACTAACTAATCACCTTACCTTATACCTGTATTATACCATAAAATATACAAAATCAAACATTTTTTTATTCAATTGTAAAAATCTTGTCTATTTTTATATCAGTTATTGGCTTGTTTACATAAATTATTGCCAACACATCCCCTTTTTTAACCCTTTCATCAACAAGTTTATTCAGTTTAACACCAACAGTATAATCTATAGTATCATCAATATCAACTTTACCAGCACCTAAGCTTAAAGACAATTTCCCAATTTCTAAAGCATCAATTTTTTTCAAGACACCTGATTTATTAGCCTTAACCTTATAACTATTATTACTAACAGTAATACTTTTAATATCCCCTTTTTGATATTCTACTATTTCTAAAAACTTATTATAAGCCTTCTTAGATTCAATACTTTCAAGTACTTTTACTACTGCTTCTTCATTAGATATATTTAATCCCATACTAACCATTTCAGTAGCTATTTTTATACAAAGATCATAAAAATTATTATCTTTTTCTTTTCCTTTTAATACATCAATAGCCTCCAAAACCTCTAAACTATTACCTATCGCATAACCTAATGGAGTATCCATATCACTAATAATGCATCTTACTTCTTTATCATAAATTTTTCCAATTTTTTTCATTAAATTTTCAAGTTCTTTTGCATCTTCTTTTGTTTTTAATAAAGCACCTTTTCCTACTTTTATATCAATAAGTATTTTATCTGCCCCATCAGCTATTTTTTTACTCATAATACTTGAAGCAATAAGTGGAATAGATGATACTGTACTAGTAACATCTCTTAAAGCATAAATTTTTTTATCCATAGGAACTAAATCAGCAGTCTGACCAGTAATTACAGCACCTATTTCATGTACTTGTTTAATTATTTCTTTTTCTGATAAATCAACTTTATATCCTTTAATACTTTCTATTTTATCAATAGTTCCACCTGTATATCCTAATCCTCTTCCACACATTTTAATAACTGGTATTCCTAGTGAAGCTACAATTGGAACTACTACAAAAGTCGTTTTATCACCAATTCCACCTGTTGAATGTTTGTCTACTTTTACACCAGGTATATCTGCAAATTCTAAAACATCTCCACTATCTATAAATATTTTAGTTAAAGCAAATATTTCTTCATCTGTCATACCATTAATGCAAATAGCCATCAAAAGAGAAGACATTTGATAATCAGCTACATCGCCGTTCAAATATCCATTAAATATTGTGTATAATTCCTTATAACTTAATTCTTTACCCAACCTCTTTTTATCAATAATATCTAATATCATATAAGTTCCTTTCTGAATATATCAGATTCTCTTTTCTTAAAGCCACATTTTTCATATAATTTATGTGCTTCAATTCTAGTCCATCTACATGTAAGTTGTAAATAGATTGCCCCATCATTTCTTGCATATTCCTCAGCATACGCAAGTAATTTATCTCCTAATCCTAAACCTCTATATTCCCTAACAATACAAACATAATCTATCAAATAATAATGTCTATTCAATATAGGATTTAAAACTTTAGTAAGTAATAAATAACCAACTACTTTAGAATCTAATTGAACTACAAGTTCACAAAATTGATCCCCAGTAATATTATTCTTAGTTCTATGAAATGCCTCATATAACATTCTGTTTACAGCAGCCAAATCTTTTTCTTCATATTTTCTTACTATTATATCCATAAACAACACCTACTTTATTAAAGTATATCATAAAATAAAATTATTTCCATTAAAAAAGCAGATTATTTATCTGCTTCTTTCTGTTTATTTGATAAAAATGTTATTTTTTCACAAATAATTTCTATACAATTTTCTTTTCTATTTTCTTTTTCAACAATTTTTGATTGAACTCTCCCTTTTATTCCTACAATATCCCCTTTACTACAATATTCGCTAGTATTCTCTGCAATACTATCAAATGCCACACAATCTATAAAATCCGTATCATATACTCCATCCATATTTTTAAAACTTCTAGGAACAGCAATAGAAATAGTCGCAACTTTATTATTACCATTATTTGATTTATTAACACTAATATCTCTTGTTAATCTACCTACTAAAATAATTTGATTAAGCATAAATCACCTCCTTTCGAAAAATATACTAATCAATTAAACATAATTCAGCAAACAACCATTTTTAATAATTAAACCTGTTTTTTCAACAAAAAAAAGAAAATCATTAAATGATTTTTCCTTTTTATAAATATACTTTTTATTAAAAAAATAAGTTTTATATATTTAAATCTTTTTTAAAATTTTTTCTTTTTCTTTTGAAACAATATAATCTTGCAAATCTTTTAACTTCTTTTGATCTTGTTTAATTTTAACTAATCTTTTAACAAAATTAATTTTAAAATCTTTATTTTCTAAGATAGATATTCTATCAACAATAAAATCATTCATATCAACTATTTTATTTTGAAGTTCTTCTATTGAAATAAAATCTTCATCTGAAATTTGTTCATCAGTTTTTTCCAATACATAACAAACTCCATCTTCAATATTACCACTAGCTAATACCATTTTTGTACCAAAAGATTCTCCTGATTTAGTTGAATTTGTATAAGGAACTCTTTCATATACATTACATTCTTCAAAAGGATGAAATATATTTAAATATTCTCCATCTAATTTAAGAAAATATGAATATGCCTTTATATCCGGTATTTCACAAGCATTTCTATCTTTTTCAAAATATCTTATCTCTGCCCTTTTAATTCTTTTTACCGGTAAAAAATCAACCATATTATTAACTCCTATCCATTTCATTTAACATTTTATTAACTGCTTGCATTGGAAGTAAAGCACAATTTTTTCTATTTGGTTGTTTACAAATATCATCATAAACATTTAATTCTCCAAGACAAGTTTTATCATATTCTTTTTCATCTATCATATTTTTATAATTTTCAAGTATTTTTTTTACTTCCTTTACACTTTTACCAATAAAAGTTTTTATCATGATAGATGCTGCTGATGTTGAAATAGCACATGCTTCACCATCAAATCTGATATCTTTAATAATCCCATTTTCTATTTTCATCATAAAATCTAAATTATCAATACAACTTTCACTATTACTGTTAGTTTTTAAATAAGTATCATCACTTATTAATCCTTTATTCATAGGAGTCTTATAATTATCAAATATTATTTCTCTTTTTAATTCATTATTCATATATCCTCCTATAAAACCACTTTAAATATATCCTTACTCATTTTTAAAGCTTCAATTAATTTATCAATTTCTTCATATGTGTTATAAAAATAAAAACTTACCCTTACTGTATTTCTTATATTAATTTCATCTTTTAGCATCTTACTACAGTGATTACCAGCTCTTACAGCTATTTTATAATGATTTAAATACAATGATGTATCTTGTGCAAAAACACCTTCAATATTAAATATAATAATACCACTATTAGCATTCTTATTATAAATAATAATATTATCAATATCTTTTACTTTTTCTAAAAAATAATTTCGTAATTTTAATTCATAGTTATGAATATTATCCATTCCAATATTTTTTAAATATTTAATAGCTTCCCCTAAGCCAATAACTTCCGCAATAGGTGGAGTACCCGCTTCAAATCTAGTAGGAATACTCTTTAACTCATATGAACTATCTTCTTCAAAAAAATTATTCATACCTCCACCATAAAATATAGGATCCATCTTTTCAAGTAATTCATATTTACCTACCAAAATACCAACTCCTGTAGGGCCACACATTTTATGAGAAGAAAAACTTAAAAAATCTATATTTGAATTTTTAAAATCTATTTTTATATGAGGTACGCTTTGAGCTCCATCTACATTAAATAAAATATTATTATCATGAGCAAATTTACCAATAGACTCTATATCTCTAATATCACCAATAACATTACTTATATGTGCTAAACTAATAACTCTAGTTTTAGGTGTTACCATTTTTTTAATATTATCAAGAGTAAGTGAATAATCATCATTCAAAGGAACATATTTAATTACAATTCCAATTTCCTCTTGTAAGTGAATCCATGGAAGAATATTAGAAGCATGCTCAGCTTTATTTAAAAGTACTTCATCACCTGTCTTTAAATGCTTTTTCATATATCCAAATACTACCATGTTTAAAGACATTGTTGCTCCACTTGTATATATAACAGAATTAGGATCACAATTAATGAAATCACTAACTAAATGTCTAACTTCATCATATTTTTTATTAGTATCAATAGCTGCATCATAATCTCCTCTATGAATATTAGAAGTATGATTTGTATAATAATTATTAACCGCATCTATAACACATTTAGGTTTTAATGTAGTAGCCCCATTATCAAAATAAATAATATTATTATTATTTAACATAGGAAAATCATCACGATTCATATACTTCACCTCCATATTAATATTTTATTCAAAAAAATAGTCAATAACCATTTGATTCAACTAACTAATTTCAAAATCACCATTATTCTATCATAAAAAAAAAAAAAAATCGACCAAAAGTCGACTTTTTTATGCAACTCTTCTTCTTGAACGAGTTGAATATTCACTATCGTATTTATATTTATCCATTTCATCAATATATCTAGAGATAACCCTATCTACATCTTTATAATCATCAACTTGGGCACGTAAATCATTAATCTCACGTCTTTGTTGTTCAGATTCACGTTTACTTTCACGTCTTAATTCTTCATTCTCACGTTTTTGTAAATCAATAATTTGTGCTTGATCACGGTTTTTACTATTTAATTTATGATTTTCATCTGTTAATGAATTAATTTCATCACTTAATAAATAGTTTTCCTTTTCCACTTTTTCCATTTCTTTGCTTAAGCTTTGATAAGCTCTATCTCTTTCTTCTAATTGTTTATCCTTTTCTTCTAATTGCTTATCCTTCTCAGCAAGTTGTCTCATCATATCACTAAAAGCTCTTTCAATCTTTTCACTAGTTGTATTTTTTTCATCAGTTTGATAATTATTTCCCTTATACTCTTCTTGACTATCATAAGTACTATAATCATCATAACCATCAAAACTAATACTACTTATATTTTCACCAATATCTTTAAATCTTTCTTCTTTTTCTTCTTCTACAATATTATTATTATTATTATCTATAAAATCGTCGATTACAGTATTTTCAACATTGTCATCCACTTGAACATCAACATTTTCATCTTCATCAACACTAACTTCAGGAGTCTCATTTTCTACTTCTTCTCCTACTTTATGATCAATAATATTATCACTAATTGGTTTTTCTTTAACTGGTTCTACTATTTCAGTTGAATTTTCTTTTTCATTAACTATTTGATTATCTTTTAAAGCAATAGTATCAATATCTTCTTTTGCGAAACCTTCATTAATATTTTCAATAGGTGCAACAGGCGTTTCAATTACATTTTCTTCTTTTGTTGGCTGTACACTACTTGTTTGCTCTTCTATAACTTTTTCTTGAACAGACTTATCTTCAGGCTTTTCTACTACATTCTCCTCTTGAGTTACAAAAGTTTTTGTATTTAAATCAAATACAACAACATCTGTTTCAGGTGTATTTTTTGCCATATATAGTTTCATATTATCCCCTACTCCTATAAAACTATAAAACTCACCATTAACTATATTAACTCCGTTAATATCACAAATTGTAGACTCAGAGAATTGATCATTACATACATATCTACCTCCAAGACCCATTAAATTATTAATTTTATCTTTTATAACAGATGGAGTTGATACTAATTTAGTTGCAGATAAAGGATCACTTCTTCGACTAATTGCATCTTTAACACTTTCAGAAACTGGTTCAGCTATCTCAACAATAAGTGCATCATTTCTATTTGGTACAAGTTTGATTGATTTATTAGTACATGGAATTACTTCATTACCATTTTCATCAATTACACCAATATGACTTGCCTTTACCATTGGATCTATTGCTTCTACTAAAGCAGTTGACGCAATTCTATTACCATTAGCTAACTTTTTGGTATCAGTTGTATCTAAAAAATAATATTGTGTTCCATCTTCTTTAATACCATATAAGCATTCTATATCGTCACGATCCTTATACTTCACTATTCCTTTTTGTAGGTTTAACATAAAAACACCACCTAATCCTAATACTCTACTATAATCTACTATTAAATATATCACAAAAAAATAAACAAAACAATACATTTATCATTAAAAAAATAATAAAATTGCATTCTTTTAATTTATAAGATAAAATAAATATGGTGATGCTATGAATCAACAAAAAAAATTAATAATAGAAAGAGGAATATTTACTTTTATACTGTTTATAATATTAGGTGTAATTGTAGTAACAGAAAAAATGGGAGGAGTTCTAATCCCAAAAGTTACAAAAAAAATGAATACCTATATAAAAGATAATTATAAACAAGAAAAAACTAATTTCATATATGATGAAGTAACTTATAAAAATACTACATATAAAATGAAAGTAAAATCAAAATATAATAAATATCATTACTTCTACATATACTACTATTCAAAAAAAATTACTGATACATATAAAGAAGATTATTTAGAAGGTAAAAATTTACTAAATCACATAAAGAAAACTATAAAAAAAGATATTAAAAATAAAACAAATATTAATTGTGAAGTAGAAATGACATCTAAATTAAACGATTATACTGATATAGTAAAACAAAGAATTATAAAAGAAGATAATATATTAGAATTAAAAGTATTTAAAGTAAAAAAAGAATTTATCATAAATGAATGGAATGAAGAATCAATTACTAATACAATTAATAAATATTTAAATAAATTCAAAGACAATAATATAACGCCAAAATCTCATACAATAATTATTACCAATAAAGAAGATATAACAGAATCAATAGAAATTAAAAATATTAATGAAAAATTTATAGATAATTCTGCTAATAAAGAGATAATAAATGATATAATAAATAATAAGAAAAGTGATTTATTAAAAGAAAATAAAATTACTTACAAATACTTAAATTAGGAGGAAATATGGAAGATTGTATTTTTTGTAAAATTATAAAAGGAGAACTACCTTCAAAATGTATTTATAAAGATGATTTAATATATATTATTATGAATATTAATCCAAGTACTAATGGTCATTTATTAGTACTACCAAAAAATCATGTAGAAAATATAATGGATACACCTAATGAAATAATAAATCATTCAATGGATGTCATTAGAAAATTATATCCATTATTAAAAGAAAGATTACATTGTAAAGGATTAACTATTTCACAAAATAATGAATTAGGTCAAGAAATAAAACATTTTCATATACATTTAACACCTAGATATGATAATGACTTAGTAGACTTTAATTACAACAAAGATATGTTAAAAGATTTAGATGAAATATATAATGAATTAAACAAATAAAAATACCATTAATGGTATTTTTTATTTTTAATAATTAAATGATCCAGTTAATAAAATAGCTAATAAAATATAAAGTACAATTACTATTAAACCACCATTGAAATTATTTTTTTCATTCATATATTTCACCTCCCTAAATACGTGTTCCTAAAATTATGATTAAAAGTATAAATAAAACAAGTATAATAGCTCCTGCGGAAGTAGTATTAGAATTACAGTTAGTCATACTTATTCCTCCTTTTCATCTCTTCAAAGTATTTTATGGTAATTTTAAAAATATGTTCATATATCTGTCATATTTATTGCAAGAAAAAAATTTTTTTGTTATTATTTAATATGTATGGGAGGATTTATTATGAAAAAAAATAAAATAATTATGGGGCTTAGTGCACTACTAGTAGTAACTTTAATAACTACAGGATGTGGAAAAGAAATAGAAGTAAAAAACGGTTCCAAAGTAGCCGTATCAGTAAAAGACGAAAAATTTACTGCTACAGAATATTACGAAGAAATAAAGGAAAACAATATATCTACTTTAATCGATATGATTGATCATTCAATATTAGATAAAAAATACAAATCAGATGATGCTGAAAAAAATGAAATTGACAATCAAATTGAACAAATAAAATCATATTATGGTGATGATGAAAATACTTACAAATCAGTAATCCAACAATATTTTGGTGTTGAAGATGAAAAAGAATTAAGAGAAAAATTAAGCTTAGAATATAAAAGAAATAAAGCAGTAGAAGATTATATAAAAGAAAATATAAAAGATGATGAAATAAAAAAATATTATGAAGAAAATGTATTTGGTCAATTAAAAGCAAGCCATATATTAATAAGTGTCAATGTAAGCGAAGATGCTAGTGATGAAGAAAAAGAAAAAGCTGATAAAAAAGCATTAGAAACAGCAAAAAAAATAATTAAAGATTTAAATCAAGGAAAGAAATTTAAAACACTTGCTAAAAAATATTCAGATGATAAAGCTACCGCTACAAATGGTGGAGATTTAGGATACTTTAACGCAACAGATATGGTAGAAGAATTTAGTAACGCTGTTAAAAATTTAAAAAATAATGAATATACAAAAGAACCTGTTAAAACACAATATGGATATCATATAATCTTAAGAACAGGAGAAAAAGATAAACCAACACTAAAAGAAGCTAAAGATGATATCAAAGATAAAATAAAAACACAAAAATTAAATGATAATAAAGCATTATATTATGAATCCTTAATGGATATCAGAGATAAAAATAAAATTAAATGGAATGATGATAAACTAAAAAAATCATATGATAAATATATGAATAAATTAATAGAAAGCACAAAAGAAAATAGTTAACATTAGTTAACTATTTTTTTATATAATACTAAATCAGTATTCTCATAAACAGGAACAAAATCCAAATTACTTTTTGTATAATTATAAATTGGAAATTTTTTAGATATTAAGAAATAATCAAAATCATATTTTTTAATTAATAAAGTATAGTCACCATTCAAATTAGATATACTCAAATAATCATTATAATTGTATTTTGAATATAAATCAGCTCTACCATCAATGAATACTTTAATATCATGATATATCAATTCTCCTCCATAATCATACATATTAAATAATCTATTTGGTTTCTCTTTTTTTATACTTTTAATCACTTCATCAGACAATTGATAATTAGTAATTTGCTTATCTATTTTATTAATACTAAATACAACTGTAATAATAAAAACAGCACTAAGAAATAAAAGAATTATATTAGTTCCATAATCTAAATCTCTTTCATCAACATAATTAAATATTACATAACTCATAATAATATAAGTATAAGCCCAAAACCTAATACTTTTAAAACCTAAAAATAAAGATACTCCAAATAATAATAAATCTATAAATCTTATTTTTTTACTACTAAATAATAATACAAAAAATATATATACTACAAAGAAAATATAAATATAATGACTACTATTATTCAAATTAGTAGGTGCCCACTCCGTAATATTAGTTAACATAGTTGTATCCATCATATTCGCATATGGATATATAAGCATTTTTACTCCATGGACATTTATACATATTGACAAAATAGATAATATAAAAACAATAATATATCTTCTCAGTTGTTTACCACTAATCCTATAACTATCAATTTTTTTAAATTTAAATGAAAATAATCCACATATAATAAACAATAAACAAAATAAGTAAGATAAATTACTACTTCCCCCATGGACATTGGCCCATAAAACTGAAACTAATGGTAAAAAGTATATTAATTTTGAATCTTTTTTATTATAATTATCAAATAATAAATAAATTGTTAAAGCCAATAAAGAAAAACTAATTAAATGAGGCCTTGCCTGCATAAAAGGTATGAATATTACAGCTAAAACAACCCATATTATACTAAACGGAATATTCTTTAAAAAATTATCCTTGTTAGATAAAAATATAATCAATAATAATAAACTAATAAAGACAAAACCATATACTAAAATATGTTTTGTAGGAAAAATCACCTTGAAAACGTACAAAATAATTTCAAATAACCACTCATGGCTCATCCAATATTTACCACTTAAGTACCAAGAAAATATATCATGAGTAAGTACTCCATTTTTAAACATTGCTTCTCCTGCTTTTATATGCCAGAAATAATCACTTTCTATTCTCATAAAATTCAATAGAAATATTCCCATACAAAAAACAAAGATTGTAAATATAATAAATAATTTCTTATTCTTCTTCATAATTTAATCCTTTCAAATACATCTTCTCACGTATTTTATATTTTAGTTCATCTCCACTATATTTCCTACTATACTTTTTATATAATTTATCATATTCTTTTTTAGCTATATCACTATTATTACCAAATTCATATAAATTAATAGTATTATTAATCAAAGAAATATCATAACCTAAATTCTTTAAATCGTTATATATTTTTTGTTTTAAAACAACTCCACCCCTAGTATGATTAGATTTAATACCCTTATCAATTAATTTCTTAATTCTAAGGCTTTGCTCTTCATCATCAAATATACTAATCTCTTCATCTATTATACTAGAATCAACTTTCTTTTCATTTAATTGTCTAATTATTTTAAAAGGTCCATTATTAGTAGTAATCATTTGATTATTAATAAAACTCTTACAATAACTCCTATCATTTAAATAACCTTGTTTTATTAACTTTTTAATCGCTGATTCTACTAAATCTATAGGATATTCTTTTTTTAAAAGAATACCTCTAAGTTCATAAACACTTCTAAATCTATTTTTAATAGAATTAAGTGCTACATAATATACATCACACTCTTGATTATATTTATCCATCTCTATAATCAAATCTTCATCTATATCTTTTCTGATTAATAAATTATATTTTAAAATAACATCTTCATATAGTAATAATTCATGAGAATTATCTAAGTATACCTTATATCTACTATTAGCAAGTTTTTTATATTTAATAACTTTCATGATTATCACCACCTATAAAAATTATATCATAAAAAAAGAAGCAAACTAGCCTCTTTTTTTAACCTCGATTAAGCCTTCAGCAACCTCTTCAAGGGCCCTTCCTATATTCTTTTTAGAAGTATATTCAGATTCAGGCATTTGTAAAAATCCGTCTCTAGCAATTTCTTTACTTCTTCTTGCTGCTATATGAACAAGTTCATATTTTGAATCAACTATGTTAAGTAATTTATCAATAGATGGATAGATCATTCATATCACACTCCCTATTATTAGAATATACAAGTTTAATGTAAATATCAAGTCAATAGACATAACTTGACAAAAAATATTTACAAGTAAATTGACAAAGCTATTTTTTAATGTACCCATTAAACAATTTAACATAAACTCAAATTAACAAAATAAAAAAGAAAGAATTTCTTCTTTCTATTATCTAAAATTACAACAAGAACCACATTCTACATTACTACATACATTTTCTTCAGAACAAGTATAAACTGGTCTATAAGTATGTTTATAAATATGGTGATTAATTATTCTAGTATGAATTGGACAAGTATGAGGAACTTCATGGACAAAAGTTCTATTAATAACTCTTTCTTGTACACCTTGGTTCATATTATTATTCATAGGCATATTATTCATAGGTTGTGAATACATCATATTAACATCTACATCCATATCTTGATTAACATAGTTATTATCCCCAGTAATATTAGATTCCATATTTATATTTTGAAAAAAATCTTGATTATACATAAATACCTCCTAAAGTATTTTATGTATTAATGAGTTTTTTGAAACAAAAAACAGTCTAAGACTGCTTTAATTCTTTCATTCTAAAAATAAAACTAATTTTTAAAATGGTAATTTCATATTTCCATTACTCATTTGTTTCATCATCTTCTTCATTTGCTCAAACTGAGTTAATAACTTATTTACTTCTTGAACTGAAGTACCAGATCCTTGTGCAATTCTAGTTTTTCTACTAGCTTTAATAATATCTGGATTTCTTCTTTCTTTTGGTGTCATTGATAAAACAATTGCTTCTATATGAGCCATTTGTTTAGGATCAATTTTTATATTATTAAGTCCCATCTTACTAGCACCAGGTACTAATTTTAATAAATTCTCAAGTGGTCCTAATTTCTTCATTTGCTTCATAGTAGATAAAAAGTCTTCTAAATCAAATTTACCTTCTTGCATTCTTTTAGCTGTTTTTTCAGCTTCTTTTTCATCTATACTTTCAGTAGCTTTTTCAACTAAAGATATAATATCTCCCATTCCTAAGATCCTTCCGGCCATTCGCTCAGGATCAAAAGAATCAAGCCCATCTAATTTTTCACTTACACCAATAAATTTAATTGGTACATTAGTTAAATGTCTAACTGATAAAGCTACACCACCTCGAGTATCTCCATCTAACTTAGTAAGAATAACTCCCGTAAGATTTAACTGATCGTTAAATCCAGTAATTACATTAATCGCATCTTGTCCCATCATAGAATCTATTACTAAAAGAGTTTCTTGTGGTTTTACTTCTTCAGTTATATTTTGTAATTCTTTCATTAAATCTTCATCTATATGAAGACGACCTGCAGTATCAATCAATACATAATCATATTTATTTTCTTTAGCATAATTAATCGCATTCTTAGCTATTTCTACAGGATCTTTTTTACCCTCTTCATATACTTCAATATTTAATTGTTTTCCTAAAGTAATTAACTGGTCTATTGCAGCTGGACGATACACATCACATGCAACAAGTAGTGGTTTTTTAGCATGTTTCTTTCTTAAGAAATTAGCTAGTTTTCCAATAGTTGTAGTTTTACCAGAACCTTGAAGACCTACTAACATAAGTATTGCAGGATTTCCATTCATATTCAATGGAGCAGCCTCTCCTCCGAGTAATTCAGTTAATTCATCTTTTACTATTTTAACAAATAAATCTCCAGGATTAATAGAAGATGCTACTTCCTCACCTAAAGCTTTTTCTTTAACTGTATTAGTAAATTCTTTAACTACAGTATAATTAACATCAGCCTCTAATAAAGCAAGTCTAATTTCTCTCATCATTTCAGAAATATTATCTTCTGTTATCTTTCCATAACCCTTAATTTTATGTATAGCATTTTGTAATCTATCGCCTAATATTTCAAACATATCTATCACCTATCAATTATTATAGCAAAAATACCCATTTAATCAAAGAAAAAATAGTGTTTCCACTATTTTTATTCATCATCAAAACCTAAATCATCTTCGTCATCATCATCTGATATTTCTAGTATTGGTCCAACTTGTTTATTTTCAACCATACCTTGATTATTAATATTTACATTTGCAATTTCATTTAAACCATTTTGATTAATTACAGATTTTGAATTACTATCTTGAGTATCAGTAACTATAAATGAATCATCAAATTTTTCTTCAACATTAGAATTAGTAACTTGTTCTTCTTTTACTTTTGGAACTTTTGGAATTTCCACAACTAAATCTGATTTAGCATCCTGTGTTACTACATTATTAATACTATTTGTAGCAGTAATTACAGGCTCTGCTACAGATAAATCTGTCTTATTTTGCACAGTAGGATTATTTACTACTTTATTATTTTCACCATTCCATATCTTAACAACATTACAATTACCAGAAAGTGGAGCTGGATCAGGCATTTCCATTTTTATTATTAATGGAATCTTAAAACCTAAACCAAATCCTAAGCAAGTTCCTGATTGAAGAGATTTTTGTTTTTCAACAATTTCATCTGTAATATTAGGTACCATCTTTCTAATATATTCAACATCAACAGGATGATTAATCTTAAATATTAAGAAATTAGTACATTGAGAAATAACATTGTCAGATAATTCAACTGGTCTTTGTGTAATAATTCCTAAAATAACTCCATATTTTCTTCCCTCTTTAGCAATTCTTTCAAATATATTATAACCAAACAAGAATCTATCATGATCCGCTTGAATATATCTATGTGCTTCTTCTAAAATTATATGAAAAGGAATACTTGCTCTATCAGTAAGTCCTTTAGAAAACTCAAATATTAATCTTGAATAAATCTTAGTTAATATCTTAGCAAATTCATCATCAATATCATTTAAATTAATATTAACAATTTGATACTTTTTACCATCTTTAATTAATAATGACGATAAATATTTTTCTAAAGAAACATATTCTTTAACGTCAAAATATTTAGCATTTTCACCAGTAATTAAAGCATGTAATCTTACTCTTAAAGTAACAGAATCTCCATATGTTTGTTCATTTCTTAACCAACCTTCACTAATTAAAGTAAAGTTTAACGCCTTTTCTAAGGTATCTAAAGTATAATATACTCCAGTCTTTGGTTCATAGTTCTCAAATTCATCTTTAATAAATGAATTAACATATTCAGTTAACAATACACTTTCAGTAAAATTTCCAGAATTATCTATTAAAAAACACTCTCTAAATTTACGCACATAACCTATACCTTGAACAGGAGCTTCTAAATTAAATTCATCAGTAGAACAAGAAGCTAATATTGAAAATATCTCATTTCTTTTATTAGGAGCTGTCTCGTTAGTATACAAAATAGTCATTATAGCTTTTGCTATTAAATAATTTTTATAAGCATTAGAATCAATATCATTTTGGCTAAAAACTAATGCAAGTTTCAACATTCTCTCTATTATAGGTAATTGTGAATGATTAGTACATTGTAAAAGTAATGCCAAATCATCTTTATTTAATAAATAAATTGGTAATCTTAGTTTTTCACCTATACCATCAGTCTCATTAGTACTAATATATCTATAATTATAATTAGGATTAATAGTATTTAAATTACTAAAAGCATTATAATACTCTCCAGATGAATCAAATATAAACACATTAGCTTTGTATGGATTTAATCTTTGATCATGAAACATATTTTGGAATAATCTAGTAGTACCACAAGATTTACCTGAACCAGTATTACCAAATATTGCAAAGTGATTACTAAAGAAATTATTAACATCCAAAAATACTGGAAATTCATCATAAAAAGGACTAACACCTAATTTCATAAATCCAACTGTATCACTACCAGTAATTAGAGGAATTTCTTGCTTTTCAATAACCCTTATTTTAGCATCCATTGCTGGTTTTCTAATAGTACCACCAATTAATTTATCACCAACTATTTCTCCTAAAAATCTAGCTTTTAAAGTATTATTATCTAAATCATCTACTTCTGCTAAAATTTTCTTAGTATCATCCTCAAATACTAAGTGAAGATTCATTAAATTTACTTTTATATCTGCATCGTCTTTCAATTTAACATTACAAGAATCATCACTAATATATGTTATATGATCAAACATAATATCCCCTCTTCACACTTTCCTATTCTACATAAAATTATACTAATAAATAAAGTTTTTATCAAGAAAAAAATAAAAGAGATTAGATTAAATTTTCTAATCTCTCTTTTAATTTTTCATCTTCTATTTTAGAAGATATTTTTAATAATTCATTTCTCTTTTTATATAACTCTAATTTAGCTTCATATTCATCTAATTTTTCACATACTATATGAACTTGTTTAAAAGTAGCATTACGACTAATATCATAATCTTCTGCCATTTCAGAAAAACTTAAATTATTAAAATAATAATCCTCAAAATATTTTCTTTGTTTATCAGTTAAAAGATTACCATACAAATCATATAATTCATTATAATAAACATAATCTTCCATTAAATCACTCCTAAAATATTTAATATACCAATAATAAGCATTATAATACCCACTATCAAATATATAAAAGTATATTTTTTATCTCTTTTCATAAGTGCATTACAAATACTCATAATTATTAAATCCCCTGCTACTGTTAATTCTAATATACTAGTAATACCCTTATTACCTAAAAAATACATTATACAAAATACAATACAAGCTAGAGTAAATAATACTTGTATAAAAAACAACATTAAACCAATTCTATTTTTCTTCATATTACATCATATCCTTAAATAAACCATATATATATTTTTCAATATCGAATGCTTGTAAATCATCTTTTGTTTCACCAAGTCCAATATATTTAACTGGTATTTTAACTTCCTCTTTAATAGCAAGTACTATACCACCTTTAGCAGTACCATCAAGTTTAGTTAACACTATACCAGTAATATTAGTAATTTCTTTAAAAGCTTTTGCTTGACTAATACCATTTTGTCCAGTAGTAGCATCAATTACAAGAAGTGTCTCGCTACATCCTCCATCTACTAAACTATCAATTACTTTATTAATTTTTTCTAACTCTTTCATTAGATTAACCTTATTTTGAAGTCTACCTGCAGTATCAACAAGTACCACGTCATATCCTTCTTCTTTAGCTTTTTCTATACCATCATACACTACACTAGCAGGATCACTATCTTCTTTTCCAAAAAAACCTACGCCAACACGATCTGCCCACTCATCTAATTGAGCAACAGCACCCGCTCTAAATGTATCAGCTCCAACTAATAATACTTTTTTACCTTCATCCTTAAGTTTAGCTGCAATCTTACCAATAGTAGTAGTCTTACCTACTCCATTAACTCCAATAAATAATATTACAGAAATATCTTTATCAGATAAATTAATTTTAGTACTTAAAACTTCATCATCAACATATATAATAAATAATTCATCAACAATTATTTCTTTTAATTCTTTAGGATCTTCTATATGTTCACTTCTTACTCTGTCTCTCAACCTATCCATAAAACTCATAACAGTATTAACACCAATATCAGCCATTATTAAAATTTCTTCTAATTCATCAAAATACTCTTCAGTAACTTTATTATATTTATTAGTAAGATTAGCTAACTTAGACACAAATCCTTGTCTAGATTTAGTTAAACCTTTTTCATATATCTTTACTGATTCCTTTTCAACATCTTTAGAAGATTTTTTCCTCTCCTTTTTTATTTTTTCCACTTCTTTTGTAGACTTTATATCATTTATATTTTTTTCTTCCACAATATCTGTGACTTTTTTCTCACTCAAATCTTTTTTTTCAACAGAATATGTGGATATTTCTTTTTCTTCATCATTTGATTTAAACATCTTTTTTATCTTGTCAAATAATCCCATTTATATCACCAAATAAATTATATCATACATTCTTTAATATTTAAAAATATAAATAGACTAATAGACAAAAATAAAAAAAAGTAGTATAATTTACTAGTCAGTTCTTTATAAAAAAAATTATGAAAGGAGATTTTATGGAAACACAAAAGATGAATGATACAAGAATCATTGTCTTAGGTGGTTTAGGAGAAGTCGGAAAGAATATGTATTGTGTAATGCATAACGACGCAATTGTGATTATTGATGCCGGTGTAAGTTTTCCTGAAGGTGAATTAATGGGAGTTGATTATGTACTTCCTGATTTTACATTTTTAAAGGAAAATGAAGATAAAATTCAAGCTCTTTTAATAACTCATGGTCATGAAGATCATATCGGAGGAGTTCCATTTTTACTACAAAGTGTAAATATACCCGCAATATATGCGCCAAACCACGCTAAGGAATTAATTTCTGTTAAATTACAAGACAGAAATATAAGATATGACAATTTATATGGATATGATGATAAAACTAAATTAAAGTTTAAAGATATTGAGGTAGAATTCTTTAGAATTACACACTCTATTCCAGATTCTCATGGAATCAGCATTACTACACCAGATGGAAGAATAGTAACTACTGGAGATTACAAATTTGATTTAACTCCTATTGGACCAATGGCAGATTTATACAAAATGGCTAAATTAGGAGAAGAAGGAGTAGATGTACTTATAGGAGACTCTACTAATGCTTTAAATGAAGGATTTTCAAGTAGTGAATCAGTTGTTGATGAAACACTTAATGAAATGTTTGGTAAATGGAGAAATAATCGTATAATTATTGCGACATTTGCTTCAAATATTTATCGTGTAAAACACATATTTGAAACATGCTATAAATATAATAGAAAAATATGTATTTTTGGTAGAAGTATGGAGAATAACATAAATATATCTTTAAATGGAGGATATATTGATCATAAAGAACTGTTAGTATCTCCAGAAGAAGCTAATGCCTTAAAGCCAAACGAAGTATGTATTTTATGTACAGGAAGTCAAGGAGAACCACTCGCAGCTCTTTCTAGAATTGCTAATGGTACTCATAAACAAATAAAATTAAGACCAGATGATGTTGTTATTTTCTCTTCATCTGCTATTCCAGGAAATGCCTTAAGTATATCTAAAACAATTAATAAATTGTATTTAAAAGGTGTTAAGGTATATACAAATAATGTCCTACAAGACTTACATACTTCAGGACATGCTAATGAAGAAGAAATTAAATTAATGATTAGATTAATTAAACCAAAATATTTAATGCCATTCCATGGTGATTATAGAATGCTAAAAAAACAAGCAAATATTGGTATAAACTGTGGAATACCTAAAGAAAATACATTTATTATTAAAAATGGTGATGAATTAATCTTAAAAAATCATATATTAACTAGAGGAAAAAGTTATTCAGGTCAAGATATCTATGTAGATGGAAATCGTATTGGTGAAATTGGTGGAGCTGTAATTAAAGACAGACAAATTATGGCCAAAGATGGAATATTAGTTGTAATAATAAATGTTGATATGAAACACCGTGAATTATTAATTACTCCTAATATTACTACAAGAGGATTTATTTTAGTAAATGAAAATGAAGAACTAATTCATAAAATAGAGAATAAAGCCGAAGAAACAATCAAAACAGCACTACAAAATCCAAAATCAACTTTTGCCACATTAAAAGCAGATATAACTGATACATTATATCCATACATTAACAGTTTAACAGGAAGAAAACCAATTATTCTTCCAATAATATTAGACATAAAAAGAGAAAAATAATTTTTTCTCTTTTTTTCTAATAATTAAATATTAACCAAACAACTTAATTATTAATATGTTATATCCTTATATAATAATCATTAGTAATGAAATCATTAGTTTCTTCAAAATTACTATTAAAAAATAAAGATATATAAAAATAAAATAATCTTTCACGTCTATTATTTATTTTAAATAATAATTTATATTGTTCCCAAGAAATTTTATTAAGTCTTTTATAAAAAATAGGAAAGCATATGTAAAATACTTTCATAAGTCTAATATTTTCTCTATTAAATAAATAACTATTACCATAATAATACGAATAATGGTTAGAATATTTCTCTATTGCATTACTACTTTTATCTTCATATACTTTTTTACCAATATTCCAAAATAGTAAAAGATTATACATATATCACCTCCTACTATATTATTCGAAAAAAAAAGAGTTTTAAAACTCTTTTTTACTTAGCTTCTTCAATCGCCCTTGTTTCACGAACTACAGTAATTTTTATCGTTCCTGGATATTTTAAATTAGCTTCAATATTTTCTTTTACTTCACGAGCTATTTTATGTGCTTCTAAATCATCTACTTCTTCAGGTTTAACAATTACACGTAATTCACGGCCTGCTTGAACAGCATATGTTTTTTCAACACCTTTAATTTCATTACCAATCTCTTCCAATTGAGATAAACGATTAATATAGTTTTCTAATGAATCATTTCTAGCACCAGGACGTGATGCAGATAAAGCATCGGCTATAGCTACAATTACAGAAATAACTGATGTAGCACTAGTGTCTCCATGGTGAGACGCAATTGCATTAATAACAACTTCATTTTCATGATATTTCTTAGCAATATCAACACCAATATCCACATGGCTTCCTTCTACTTCATGATCAATTGCTTTACCTATATCATGAAGTAAACCTGCTCTTTTTGCTAAAGCAACATTTTCTCCTAATTCACCAGCAAGTAATCCAGAAAGTTCGGCTACTTCTTTAGAATGTTGTAAAGCATTTTGACCATAGCTTGTTCTAAAATGCAATTTACCAATTGTTTCTATTAATTCAGGATCAAATTTTGTAAGTCCTAATTCAATAATCGTATCATTACCATACTCAATAATCTGCTTTTTCATATCTTTACAAACTTTATCATATAATTCTTCAATACGAGTTGGATGAATTCTTCCATCCTTAATTAAACTTTCAAGTGTTACTCTAGCTATTTCTCTTCTTAATGGATCAAAACTAGATACTACTACTGCTTCAGGTGTATCATCAATAATTAAATCAACTCCTGTAATAGCTTCAATAGTACGTATATTTCTACCTTCTCTACCAATTATTCTACCTTTCATTTCATCATTAGGTAAATCTACAACTGTAACTGTTTGATCATTAGCAATATCAGCTGCATATCTTTGCATTGATGTTACTATTAACTCACGTGCAGTTTTATCAGCCTTTAATTTAGCTTCATTTTCTGCTTCTTTAATATACTCTGAAATTTCCTTAGACATATTTTCTTTTACTTTAACCATAACTAATTCACGTGCTTTGTCTTTACTAAATCCAGAGATTTTTTCTAACAAATCTAATTGTTCTCTTTTGATTTCCTCCACTTTACTTTTTTCATTTTGGATTTCTTCTTGTTTTTCAGATAGTTTATTTTCACGTTCAT
Source organism: Bacilli bacterium (assembly GCA_017460175.1). Lineage (GTDB taxonomy): Bacteria > Bacillota_I > Bacilli_A > RF39 > UBA660 > UBA3789. Next base: position 145,254 of record JAFUBO010000003.1, on the reverse strand, counting down.
CTAAAGCAACTTCACGTTTTTGAAACATTTCATCACGTTTATCGATGTTAGCTTCACGTTGTAATAATCTATTTTCACTTTCTTTTAATTCTTCCTTTTTTTCACGAATTTCTTTATCTAAATCCATCTTTGCTTTATGAGCTTCTTCTTTTTGCTCAATAGCTGCATCTCTTTTTAATTTTTCTATTTCTTTTTTAGCATTATTAATCATTGAGTCTGCTTTTTTTGAAGCAATAGATCCCCTCATAGAATTAATAATTAAAGAGATAACAAACCCTACTATAAGGCCAATTATAACAAGTAAAATGGAGAATACTGTACTATTCATATAATTCCTCCATCTAGATTAGAATTTCACCTAATCTACTTCTATTTTAGTAATTATTTAATCTATTGTCAAGGAAAAGAAAAATAGGTTAAAACCTATTTTCAAAGTACTTTTTAATGACTTCATAATCTGAATATTTATATTTTTTATCCTTTATTGCCATATACTCATCCCTACCTTTACCAAGTATTAATAAAGCACTATTAGGTGGAGCAATATCTAATGCATAGTTAATTGCTTCTTCTCTATCAACTATTCTAATATAATCAGTATTTTGTCCCACCATTTCATCAATTATAGAATCAACAGATTCATATCTTGGATCATCCATAGTAAATATAGATATATCAGATTTATCCATAATCATTTTTCCAATAACACTTCTTTTTTTATGTTCACGCCCTCCTGCACATCCTGTTACAGTAATTAAAGTATCATGATCTCTGAAAGTATCTAAAATACTAGAAATACCATTAATTGTATGTGCATAATCTAAAATAATATCAAAATCTTGCCCAAAATCTAAAAATTCGCATCTTCCACTAATAGGTTTTAAACTTTCTATTTTGTTTATCATAATATTTACATTTTCTCCATAAAGTTTACCTATTATAAAAGCCATTACAACATTATAAACATTATATTCACCTTTTAAAGGACTTTTAATAGAATAATTTATATCTTTATATTCAATATTAATAATTACATTTTCACCCATAAAAGAAATATTTTTTATTATAAAGTTTGCATTTTTTTTACCAAAAGAATATATATTTTTATACTTTATTTTACGCAAATTAATATCATCGTTATTAACAACAACATAACCATTTTCTTTTACTAAATTTAATAATTTTAATTTAGATTCTAAATAATTTTTAAAATCACCGTGAACATTTAAATGATCACCAGTTATATTAGTAAATCCAACAATATCAAATTTTATATTATCTACTCTATTATGAAGTAATGCTTCACTTGAAACTTCCATAACAACGGTCTTAATACCAGCATCTTTTATTCTTCTTAAATCACTATATAACTCACTAATACAAGGTGTAGTATTACTAGTACTAATAGTTTTACCATTAATAGTTAATCCATTAGTACCAATATAAGCACTATTTTCAATTAATCTACTAATTATAGTAGCCGTAGTAGTTTTACCATCAGTTCCTGTAATACCAATAAAATTAAATTCATCTAAATTAATATCATAATATTTTAGACATAACTCTTTATAATAATTATTTATATCATCTACAAGAATATGTGGAAAAGAAAAATCTATTTCTCTATCAACAATTAAAAATACTGCACCATTATCTATTGCATCTTTTATATGATTAAAATGGTCTACATTGAAACCACGAGTTGCTACAAATATATACCCAGATTTAACCAATCGAGAATCATCAACAATTCCCTTCACACTAATATCTAAATCTGTTTCAATCAATTTATTTAATTTCATATTATCCCTCATCTAATTATATGTAATAAATTAATTTCTAAGAAGCTTTATTATGTTAAATAAAATTTCATACAAAAAGAGAGATTATTCTCCTTTTTTTGCATCTACTGAAATATCATAGAATTCTCTTACCTTTTTCTCTAATTCTTTTGCTAATTCTTGATTATCTTTTAATAAAAGCTTAACGTTTTCCTTTCCTTGTCCTAGTTTTTCTCCTTGATATGCATACCAAGCACCTGTCTTTTCAATAATACCTGCTTCTGATGCTAAATCAATAATTTCACCTTCACGAGAAACCCCTTCTCCATACATTATATCAACCATACAAGATTTAAATGGTGGAGCAACTTTATTCTTAACCACTTTAACACTTGTCTTATTACCAACTACTCCATCACCCATTTTAAGTTGTTCACTTCTTCTAATTTCAAGTCTTACACTTGAATAGAATTTTAATGCTCTACCACCTGTAGTAGTTTCAGGATTTCCAAACATAACCCCTACTTTTTCTCTTAATTGATTAATAAATATTACTGTAGTATTAGTTTTACTAATAGTACCATTTAATTTACGAAGTGCTTGAGACATAAGTCTTGCTTGAAGACCTACATGAGAGTCTCCCATCTCACCATCTATTTCTGCTTGTGGAACAAGTGCAGCTACTGAATCTATTACTATAATACTAATAGCTTCACTTCTAACTAACGCATCACATATTTCTAATGCTTGTTCACCAGTATCAGGTTGAGATAAAAGTAATTCATCAATATTAACACCTAATCTTTCAGCATACACTGGATCTAAAGCATGTTCTGCATCTATAAAAGCTGCACGTCCTCCTAATTTTTGATGTTCAGCAATTGCTTGTAATGCAAAAGTAGTTTTTCCACTTGATTCTGGTCCATATATTTCAATTATTCTTCCTTTAGGATATCCACCAACACCTAATGCAACATCAAGAGATAAAATACCACTTGATACTACATCTACTTTCATATGTTTATTTTCTCCAAGCTTCATAATTGAACCTTTACCAAATTGTTTTTCAATATCATTTAATACTTGTTCTAATGCTTTATTTTTATCTTTGTTTGCATCTTTACTTACAGCCATTTTTAATCCTCCTTGTAAATAACTTACATTATCATTGTATAATAAACAATAAATAAAAGTCAATAGTTTTTCGAACAAATGTTTTTGTATTTTACATTTATATTTTTATAGAAAAATAAAAATTCCTTATATCAAAAGGAATTTTTCAAAATACTATTATATTGAATTAAATAATTTCATTATTTGAAAATAATATTTTCTTATTTAAAACATAATACTCTATAGCACTTACAACTGCCATTATACATGCAAAGTATAATAAGAATAAATCTACTCTAATACCTATAAATTCAAATGGTATATTATAAAAGAAAACTAATGATAATCCTACCATCATAGTTGCTGTTTTTAATTTTCCACTTTTAATAGCAGCTACAACTTTACCTTTACTTGCTGCCTGCATTTTAATAGCATCCACTATGATATCTCTAGTTACATATATTACCGGAATTATTACGGGAATAAATCCATTCGCTGAAAGTATTATTAACATTGGATTAACTAAAACCTTATCAGCTATTGCATCAAGCATTTTTCCAGTATCAGTTACTAAATTATATTTTCTAGCTATATGACCATCTAAAAAATCTGTTACACTGGCTATTATAAATATAAAACCTGCAATAATATAATGTAATTCCACTACTACACCATTAACATCAAATTTTGGAAAATTTATACCGAAATAAGAAAATGGTATAACTAATAGTATTATAATAATACCTGTTAAAAATAATCTTGCAACTGTTATTTTATTAGGCAAGTTCATATATTTCAACTCCTTTTAATTCATCAGTTCTTTTAGGAACTGTATTAATATGACTAAGTACTAAATATAATATTCCTATAAAAAGGATTAAACCTACTAATATATATATGATAGGTATGAAATTAAAACTCTCTTTATATTCTTTAGTATATGGAGATTTTATTTTTTTATCTTTTAATTCTTCTTCTTTCTTTCTTTGAGCCTCCATAATATCATCTAAAGAAATCTTAGAAGTGTGTTGAAATAAAAAACTATTAAACTCATCTAATACCTTATCTGATTTTAATCCTAAGTATTTAGCATATAGTTTAATATAATCTCTTAATTCATAAACGTCTTTAAAAGCTTTAACATTTCCACTTTCAATATTTTCAAGTTGTGATGTCGAAAGTTCCAAATCTTCACAAGCTTCAGTAATACTAACACCATTACTAATTCTTGTTTGTTTTAAATACTCCCCTAACTCCTTCATAATACACCTCGTTTATAAACAATAAATATAAATAAGCCATGTTCTGTACCCTTACGGGCGACAAACATTTATCTACCTTTCGGTCCCTAACTCCATTCTAATTCTTTCGTTAGGACTCTCCTACCAATTTTGGATTTCTCACTCGCGGAGTTTACCACGTTTCATTCTTCTTTTTCAAAAAGATTCGTCACTGCGGCACTTTATGGGATATTCCATATCCAAGGACTTAGGACATCTCCCGTCGTTAGCCAATAGACTACCCTAGGTTATTTATTCCCTAGGCACGAACACTACTACCATCACAGGTATGTGTGAGCATGGACTTTCCTCAAGAGTCTCTAGGACTCCAGCGTTTGTCTATATATTAATTGTTTTCTTTTTCATTATTTGTTTTTTGACCATAAACCATTTTTTCAAGTTGAGAAAGTCTACGCATAATATCAACATTAGTTACTTCTCCACCATTTTTAGTAGTAGATGCAACTTCCATGTTTAATCTCGAATTACGTAATTCTTGCTTTAAATTCATAATTTCAGTAAGCAAATCTGCCTTTTCTTTCTCTAGATTATTAATAATTTCAAGAAATTGTTCATAATCACTAATAATATCATCTAAAAATTGGTCTACTTCTTTTAAACGATAACCTCTTGTATCAATTTTAAAATTTTTCTCTAATATATCTTGAGGCATAAGCTTAATCTTATTTTGATACATAATATCACCAATCCCTTATATTAGTATTATGTCATTTCTTAGTATTTTTGTCAATTATTAACCCATTCTTTAATATACATATCTTTGCAAGTCTAGTATTGTTGATCATTCTATTTAATATTTTATTTATTTCTAAATAATTCATAATATCACCAAAAAACATCATATTACATAATTTTTAAAAAATCATAAATACGACAAAAGAAGATATAAAATTACATATAAAAATATATGGTAAAATAATAAAACTTATAGTATAATTAATGGTAGGTGGTTAGATGAATTATCCAAATGGTTTAAAAAAGAGTAATATAAAAGATTCATCTATAGTCAAAACTATAAGTCACAGTAATAGAGGTATGACTCTAGAAAGTGAAATAAATGACTCTAATCAATACTATAGAGAAGAAGATATTGCAATTATTTATAAAAAACCTACACCTATAAAAATTACAAAAGTTGATTATCCATCACGTGATAAAGCCACTATTAAAGAAGCTTTCTTCACTGTACCATCAACAACAGATTATAATGGTTTATATAAAGGATATTATATTGATTTTGAAGCAAAAGAAACTAAAAATAAAACATCTTTTTCTTTAGATAATATCCATCCACATCAAATAAAACATCTAGAAAGTATAAATAAACATAAAGGAATATCATTTTTGATAGTAAGATTCACTACTTTAAATGAAACTTACTTATTAGAAACAAAAGAATTTTTAGAATTTATAAACAATAATAATAGAAAATCTATTCCAATTAATTTTTTTAAAGAAAAAGGATATATAATAAAAGATGGTTATAGACCAAGATTAGATTATTTAAAAATAGTTGATCAAATATTGGAGGTATATAAATGCGAAAAAAAGAATTAAAAAGAAGGAAAAATAATACAAAACCAAGATTTAAAGGAAAAAAATTAAATATAAATATTAAATTAGCTATATTATTAGGTATAGTTGTGATTTTATTAATATGTTACATAGCATTAGGACTTAAATATTCTATTTTTGTAGCATTATTAATTGGAATAATTCTAGGAATTAGATTTATCACAACTAGAAAAGGTAAAAAAAGAAGAAAATTAATAAGCATATTGCTAATAGTATTCTTATCATTTGGTATTCTTTGCTTAGTTGGATTTAGTTGCTTCATTATATATGTAAAAGGTCAAGCAGATCCAAAATATAAAAAATCAAAATTAAATACCATGGAAATTTCTAGAATATATGATATGTATGGTAACGAAATTGCTAAACTAGGTTCTGAAAAACGTGAAAAAGTAACATATGATGAATTACCTGAAGTATTAGTAGATGCAATAATTGCTACAGAAGATTCAAGATTCTTTCAACACAATGGCTTTGATGCCCCACGTTTTATTAAAGCTACAATGGGACAATTAACAAAAGGATCTGAAGCTGGTGGTGCTTCTACATTATCAATGCAAGTTACAAAAAATAGTTTTACTGATCCATTAGGACAAGCATCTTCTGGTGTCAAAGGTATTATTCGTAAATTTGAAGATATCTATATAACGGTATTTATGTTAGAAAAAGATTATTCAAAAGAAGAAATAATTGAATTTTATGTTAATAACCACTTCTTAGGTGGAAACATCTATGGTGTTGAAGAAGCTTCTAATGCATACTTTGGTAAAAGTGTTAGTGAACTTAATTTAAGTGAAGCTGCTATTTTAGCTGGAATGTTTAAATCTCCAAACTACTACAGACCAACAGTAAATCCTAAAAATGCCGCTGCAAGAAGAAAAACAGTTTTATATCTAATGCGTAGAGCAGGATATATTACTAAAGAAGAAGAAAAAATGGCCAACGCCATTCCTGTTGAATCTTTAACAGCAGACGTTAGTAGTTCAAACGATAATCCATATCAAGGATTCATTGATACAGTTGCAGAAGAATTAGAAGACAAATATGGAGTAAGCCCATACACAACACCACTTCTTGTATATACAACCCTTGACCCAGGTAGACAAAATGCTGTTAATTCAGTATTAAGTGGTGAGAATTACAACTGGATAGATGATAGAGTTCAAACTGGTGTTGCTGTACTTGAAAGTCAAACAGGAAAAATACTTGCCATAGGTAATGGACGTAACGTTAATTCAAGAACACAAGGACAAGCAAGACAATATAACTATGCTACACAAATAAAACGTCAGCCAGGATCAAGTGCTAAACCACTATTTGATTATGGTCCAGGTATTGAATATAATAATTGGTCAACATATGAACAATTTGTAGATGAACCATATACATATTCTAATGGTAGATCTATAAGAAACTGGGATGGTGGATATTTCGGACAAATAACAATGAGAAGAGCCCTATCTACTTCACGTAATATCCCAGCACTTAAAGCATTCCAAAAAGTAGATAACGAGAAAATAAAAGAATTTGTTACTAACTTAGGAATAACTCCTGAAATATGTGCAAGTGGATACAAATATGATCGAGCTAATAATAATTGTGTTAATAAAGAAGATAAAAACGATGTACAAGCCACAATAAGTTTACATGAAGCACATTCAATTGGAGCATTCACAGGTGTTTCTCCACTTGAAATGGCTGCTGCATATTCAGCATTCTCAAATGGTGGATATTATAACGAACCATATTCTGTAAATAAATTTGTATATCGTCAAACTGGAGTAACAGTTGAACACCAAGGTGAAAAGAAACAAGTAATGTCAGATGCAACAGCATTCATGATTTCTAGTATGTTACAAGACGTTGCATTAGTTGGTGGTACACCATATAATGTAGCTTGTAAAACAGGTACTACAAACTATGATGAAAGCACACATGAGTCAATGGGATTACCATATGATGCAATTCGTGATTCATGGGTTGTTGGATATTCTACACAAACTACTATAGGTATGTGGTATGGTTATGATAATATTACACCAGAATCAGTTGCCCAAGGTTATGTATTACATCAAACACCAGCTGCAATACAAAAAGATAGATTATTTACTTCTTTAGTATATGCCGGAGCTATGGAAACAGATAGAGGTGCATTCAATCCACCTAATAGTGTTTCTAAAGTAGGAATTGCTCCTGGTTCAAACCCACCTAAACTTGCTGTCCCTGGTGGAGAAGCAGTATATGAATACTTTAAAAAAGGTACTGAACCTACTGAATATGATTTATCAAATTATAAATTACCTGCTCCTGGAAACTTTAAGATTTCTGATTCAAATAAAAAAGTTACATTATCATGGAACGCAGTATCACCTGGAGAATTTGCTAAAGAAGAACATGGTAAATTTGGATATAATATATATAAAAATAACGTGTTAGTTACATGGACAGATAAAACATCATACACGTATACACCAAGTGATGGAGTATATGGTACATACAAAATAATTGCTACATATAAATCATATAATGATATTCAAAGTGAAGCAGCAGTTAAAAAATATGAAGCACCTAAACCTGATCCAGTACCAGAAGAGAAAATAACATGTCCTGAAGATACTAAACTTGAAAATAATAAATGTGTATGTACAGATACAACAAAGATTTATGATGAAAAAACAAAAACTTGTAAAACAAAAGAGTAAGATTAACTTACTCTTTTATTTTTTTCATTACATACGTTAATTAACTTACAATTAGCACACTTTGGATTAATTGCTTTACAATAATATCTCCCAAATAAAACCATCTGTAAATGTCTTCTACCCCAAACACTTTTATCAAAAAATTTTTCTAGTCTCTTTTCAATACTTAATACATCAGCATTTTTTGAAACCAACCCTAGTCTTTTAGAAATTCTCTCAACATGCGTATCAACTGCTATTGCAGGAATATTATGATATTCACTTAAAAACACATTAATAGTTTTTCTCCCAACTCCTGGTAACTTAATCAATGCATCTCTGTTAGTAGGAACAACACCATCATATAAATCAACCAAAATAGTGGCTATATTCTTAATATAAGACGCTTTTTTACGAAATGACCCCACTGGCCTTATAATATGCTCTAAATCCTTTAAATCAGCATTTTTTAACTCTTTTAGAGAAGAATACTTTTCAAATAAAATAGGAGTAACCATATTAACTCTTTTATCTGTACTTTGAGCAGATAATACTATTGCTATCAACAATTCATAATCATTATTATAATTAAGCTCACATATAGGATTAGGAAACAACTCTTCAAAATACTCTTCAATCCTATTCCTCTTCATCTAACCAATTCCAATCAAATATTTCAGTATCAATTACTACATCATTATCTTCACTCTTATTCCTTGACTTTCTAATTTTTTCAACATCTTCAACTGTTTTAACACCCTTCCTACCCCATTCATATAAAATCTTATCAATATATCTTAAATTAGAAACTCCATTAAAAGTAGCCTCTTTCAAAGCTTCTTTTATTAAATCTTCACTTATATTACTTTCAAGCCAAGCTTTTATTATTTCCATTTCCATTGGACTTAATGTCTTACCAAATTCTTTCTCTATTAATTGAAATATATTAGAATCATCACTAGGTGTATTATTAATATCATCTATAGTAAAATAAGCAATCTTTTCATAAAAATCATCTAATATTACTACTTCTTCCATAACATTCTTATCATTCTTTAATACTTCTACTTTTATTAATTTTTTATCTGTTAAAGATGAAACATAATTTAAAATATCCTTAGTATCAATCCCCAAATCATTTGAAAACTTATTAAGATCAAATAAAAAATTATTACCTAAATTATATAAATACATTAAAAATACAAACTCATCCATATTAATACTTAATTTCTTATAATTCTTAAATATATAAATAGGTATAACAATATTACCATCTTTAAATATATCAATTAATTTAGAACTTTTCATTTGATCATCTCCTTAATTAAATATAATAACACATATTTAAAAAAAAGAATCTATTTAAATAAATTTGTTAAATCAGATTCTTCATCATTTTCACTATCTGTAGCATCAGAATTTTCTATATCATTATCATTTACTACATTTGAATTTCCAATAGAAACACTATCATCATCAAGAACTAAATCATCAGTATCTTTATCACTATAACTTAAATCTATAGTTTCTTCAGTAAAAGTATCATCTAATTTTTTAGAAGATATTACTTTGTTCTTTAATTTTTTAATTAATACCTTAACAATCATTATAATAATAACTAATATCGCTAATGATATTAAAATACCTATAATAATTGGTTGAAGATTTTTTTCTTGTATCTCTATTATTAATTTTTTAAGACCATTAGTAGTTTTATCTTTTTCTCCTACCCCATTAACTATTTCATCAATAGTTAAATCTTTATACTTATCATATCCCCCAATATGACAATACTTATTTTCATCCATAACAGCTATATACTTAACATCTTTAGCGCTTTTACCATCTATAAAGTATTTTCTTGCTACATTTATAGAAAAAGGTGCACTTGCTTCTCCTGATATTTTAAATCCCGAATAATTACTACTTAAATCCTTATCACTACAATAAGTTAAAAAACCTATATTCTTTTGATCATTACCAAATAATAATATATTAATACTTACTGGTAATTTACTATGAGTGTTATTTTTGATTGACTCAAATGTTATAGTTGATATTTCTTTATCATTTAAACTAGAACTATAAACAAAATTATTATAATCAAATTTCTCAGTTTTAACACTAGCAATAGTATCAACAGGAATTAATTTATTTAATTCATAATCTTGGGCATTAACATTAGTAAATATAAATAAACTACATAAACATAAAAAATATATAATTCTTTTCATATTCAACCTCCTATGAATACTTATTTTTAATATATTCACAAATACTCTTCTTTTCATTCTTTAATCTATTATACAATATTTCTCGTTCAATATCATCATAAATATCTTTTAAATACTCTCCAGGTTCTTTTTTTAATATAGCCATAATTTCTTCTGACGTTACATTAATTTCTTTTCTACTTTTGATAATAAGATTATTATAAGCCTCTATTATCTTTTTAGCATCTTTCTTCTTTATTTTACCAGCTACACTATTTACATATAATCCATATTTATATAAAACACTTGGATTTAAATTATCTAAAGCAACTACCTCATTTACATCACCAATGATATCTAATTCATTCTTATTAAATGGATATTTATCTGATACATTTAATATACTCCAAATACCAATAGAACTAGATACATCTGAATCTAATACTTTATATAAATTAGAAATTTCTAATTCTTTATCAAGTCCTAAATCCAATATAGTTTTAATACCTTTTTTAAAATTAGGACTATTAAATATCTTATCTAATTCACTTTTTTTACGAGTATAAGATATATTCTTAAGTAAATGTTTAGTTTTTAAAATAGCCTCTTTCAAATCGTCATCTAAATTAAAATTAAGAATAGTCGCAAAACGTATAGCTCTTAAAATACGTAAAGCATCTTCATTAAATTTAGTATAACTATCACCTACAGTACGAATTAATCTTTTTCCCAAATCTTTTTTACCATCAAGATAATCAATTATATTACCATCTTTATCCATACATATAGTATTAATAGTAAAATCTCTTCTTAATAAATCTTCTCTTAAATCATTTATATATTTAATTTCATTAGGGTGTCTATTATCACTATAACCTATTTCTTTTCTATATGTAGTAATTTCATAGTTAATTCCCTTTATCACTACTGTAATGGATCCATAATCCTCTAAAGGAAGGCATTTATCATTAAATATTTCTCTTATATCTTTAGGAGTAGCATTAGTACATATATCTATATCATTAGATTCTATACCTAATAAATAATCTCTTACAAATCCTCCTACTATATATGCTTCATATGAATGATCATTTATTTCTTTTAATAACCTAAAAGCATTATCAAGCATTAAATCACCACCTAAATTTAGTATATCATAATTAAAAGAAAAGAACCTATTTTTAGGTTCTTTTTTTTATTACTTTAAATTAGTTTACAGCGTCTTTTAATGCGCTTCCTGCTTTAAAAGTAACAGCTTTTCTAGCAGCGATTTTAACTGTTTCACCAGTTCTTGGATTACGTCCTTCACGAGCAGCTCTTTTTGAAATACCAAATGTTCCAAAACCAACTAGTGGAACTTTATCTCCTTTTACTAATGCTTTTGTGATTGCAGCAAATGTTGCATCGATTGCTCTAGTAGAGTCAGCTTTAGTTAATCCAGTAGCTTGTGCTACAGCTTCTACTAATTCAACTTTTTTCATTTTATTTACCTCCCTATGTAAATTAAGCATATCATGCTTACAATTTAAAATTACCATATTTTAAAACTAAAAGCAATAATTATATGTTATTTTTTTCAAGTTTTTCATTAATTTGACTTAAAATTACTATAATGTGTCCAATTGCAAAGATAAAAAGAGATACTAATAAACCTATAGTCCAGATTACAAGCATTAATGAAAAATTAAATTCCGTTACTATACAAGTATCATTTGAAAAATATGATGTTGTAGCACACGTAGAAAATAGATTACCTAGTATTATACCTAAACAAAAACATACAACAAATAATCCTATCGCAAATATTTGATAAAAATTAAATTTATAACTCTTTACTCTAGTTTTTATAGAATGAACCTTTGGGAAATCTTTCTTACTTTTATTTATTTCATCAAATAAATCCATAATTACTTATCCCCTTTCTTAGTACTTTTCTTTTTAGTAGTACTTTTCTTAGAACTTTTTTTATTAATTTCTTTCTTTGTATCTACAACTATATCATTAACTTTATTCTCAATTTCCTTTGTAGTATCAACTACTTTATCTTTAATTTTTTCAACTTTCTTATCTATCTTCTTATCCTTTACATAACTATCTACTTTTTTCTTTACTTCCTTAGTTTTAGCTACTATTTTTTCATCTATATCTGTCTTATCCAATACATCTTGTACTTTATCTCTCACTACATCAAAATTACCTGTATTATCTATATTAATTTTTTTCTTATCAAGATAATCTCTATATAAATAAATATACCTTGAAAATAATATTTTAAATATAGTATCTAATACAGATATAATTACACCACTAATCACAACTGTATTAATAAGATTAACAGCTAACAAAAATATACTAACTACTACAATACTATAAAATATGAAATCATTAGTTAATTCATTAAAAGGAGAACTACTAAGATAAAATTCTCTCCATACTCTCGTATCTCTAAGTAATACATGAACTAAATATATCAATAACAAAGAATTTAATATAAAATCTAAAACACTGTTAAGTGAAAATACTTGTATAAGTGTTAATAAAGAAGTAATAGTAGTAATAAAGTATATAAATATTAAGAAAACACTTAAATAATTAAAATATCTTTTTCCTACATATATTTTAAGTAATATAAAATAAATTAATACAAACAAATATATAGTATTATGATTAATTATGCTTGTAAACAACTCTAAAGAACCATTTTTTCCAAAAGCAAAAGACTGATTACATATAATTATTAATAAAATCAAACCTATAATTAGATTAGTAATTTTCTTTGCACTATTATACCACTTTTTATCTTCCATCTAATCACCATCCTAATTAATTATAACATTAATTAATTATAAATGAAATAAGTAGATTGCGAATAAATAGTTAAATATGATATAATAAATGCGAATTGGAGGGGATACTATGAATCTACCAACTGTTGCCTTAGTAGGAAGACCTAATGTAGGTAAATCTACTCTATTTAATAAAATAGTAGGAAAACAAGTTTCAATAATTGAAGATTTACCAGGTGTTACTAGAGATAGAATTTATCATGAAGCCACATACAACAAAAAAAGATTTTACTTAATAGATACTGGTGGTATAGATGCTACTAAAATGAATTTTAATACAGAAATAAAAATGCAAGCAGAAATTGCTATTGATGAAGCAGATATAATTGTATTCATAGTAGATGGAAAAGAAGGACTAACTGCTAATGACTTAATAGTTAGAGATATTCTAAGAAAAAGTAAAAAGAAAATAATAGTCGCAATAAATAAAATAGATGTAAAAGAAGCAAAAGATAATATATATGATTTCTATGAATTAGGATTTGATACATATATTCCTATTAGTAGTATTCATAATACTGGATTCATTGAACTTATGGATACAGTTACAATGAGTTTTCATGAACAAGAAGAGAAAATAGATGAAAGAATAAAATTTTCAATCATAGGTAGACCTAATGTAGGTAAAAGTTCTCTTATGAATGCTTTATTAAATGAAGAGAGAGTTGTAGTATCAAATATCGCAGGTACAACACGTGACTCTATTGATTCAGTCTTAAAATATCATAATGAAGAGTTTGTAGTAATTGATACTGCTGGTATGAGAAAAAAAGGTAAAGTATTTGAATCTATTGAAAAATATAGCTTATTAAGATCATTAAAATCAATAGATAGATCAGACATCTGTTTAGTAGTAATAAATGCTGAAGAAGGAATAACAGAACATGATAAACATATCGCAGGATATGCAATAGAACGTGGTAAAGGACTAATATTCGTAGTAAACAAATGGGATACAGTTACTGATACTACTATTCAAGACTTTGAAAAACTAATGAGAGCTGAATTTCAATTTGCTACATATGCACCAATAGTATTTTTATCTGCAAAAACTAAAAAAAGAATACATACACTAATGCCTGAAATATTAAAAGTAAAAGAAAATATAAAAAGAGAAATAAAAACTAGTATATTAAATGAAGTAATATTAGATGCTTACCAATTAAATATACCTCCATCATATAAAGGAAAAAGATTAAAAATATATTTCACTAGTCAAACAGGAATTAATCCACCTAAATTTACATTTAGAGTAAACAACAAAGGATTAGTACACTTCTCATATGAAAGATACTTAGAAAATAAAATAAGAGAAAACTTTAACTTTGAAGGTACACCTATAGTACTACAATTTAAAAATAGAAATGGTGATGAATAATGATAATTGGAAATGATAATAATTTCAATAATACAGATGCTAACTTTAGAAAAAAATTTAATACTATCAAAGAAGCATCAAAAAATAATATTAATATAACTAATCAAAAACTAGAAACACCAAAATATACAAATATTAATAATAAAGAAGATATGATAGATAGATCATTTAACATGCTACAACAAAGACTAAATCAAGGATTAATATCTTTAGATGAATTTAACAAACAATGTAATAAATTAAACAAATTAAGGAACAAATAATAAAACCTCCTACATATAATTAAGTAGGAGGTTTTATGTTTAAAGATAGTTTGTTTAATAAAATAGAAAAAAAGACTAATATTAATAAAGAAACTATTATGAATTTAGCCAATAAAATACAACAAAATAATATGAAAGATGAAAATACACTACGTGAAGTAATACAAGATATAAGTAATTTAACAAATAAACCAGTATCAAAAGAAAAAGAAGATAAAATAATAAATGCTATTATAAATGATCAAGTACCAAATAACATAGACAAAATGTTTTAACATTTTGTTCTTTTTTTTATTAATAAACATACTATTTACTAAATAAGGAGAAAGTTTATGGAAAAATATGAAATTATAAAAAATATTGCCAAGCGTAGTGGCGGAGATATCTATTTAGGAGTAGTAGGTGCCGTTAGAACTGGTAAATCTACTTTTATAAAAAGAATGATTGAAACTTTAGTAGTACCTAATATAGAAGATGAATATGAAAGAAAAAGAGCATTAGATGAAGTACCTCAAAGTGCAGCTGGTAAAACAATTATGACTACAGAACCAAAATTTGTACCTAATAATACTGCTAAAATAAAAATAGATGATGTAACCTGTAACATTAAATTAATAGATTGCGTAGGATATATGATCAATAATGCAATAGGTGCTACTGATGAAAATGGTCCTAGAATGGTAAAAACACCATGGTATAATGATGAAATACCTTTTACAGAAGCAGCAGAAATTGGAACAGAAAAAGTAATTAAAGAACATTCAACAATTGGTATTGTAGTAACTAGCGATGGTTCAATCGGAGAATTTGAAAGAGCTGATTATGTAGACGCAGAACATCGTGTTGTAAAAGAACTACAAGAAATTGGTAAACCATACATAGTAATACTTAATACTACTCATCCTAATCAATCAGATACAGAAAATCTCGCAAATAATTTAAAAGATGAATATAAAGTACCAGTACTCCCAATAAATGTAGAATCTATGAACGAAAAAGACATGTCTAATATTCTAAGAGAAGCTTTATATGAATTTCCAGTATTAGAAGTAAGAATTAATATGCCTGAATGGATTTCTATATTAAATCCTGATAACAAAATAAAGAAAGCATATATTGATTCTATAAAAGAAAGTTCAATGGAAATCGATAAAATAAAAGATGTAGATAAAATATGTGAACACTTCATAGAAAATGAATATATAGAAAAAGCATATTTATCAGATGTTGATACCTCAACAGGAACAATCACAGTAAACTTAACTGCCCCTAATAATTTATATAATGAAGCATTAAAAGAATTAATTAATGTAGATATTAAAAATAAAGCAGATCTATTATCACTATTCCAAGAATTTAATGTAGCAAAAAAAGAATATGATCAATTTAAATATGCACTAAAAATGGTAAAACAAACAGGCTATGGTATAGCTACTCCATCAATAGAAGATATGAAACTAGATAAACCAGAAATAATTAAACAAGGAACTAGATTTGGCGTTAAATTAAAAGCTGTAGCTCCATCAATACATTTAATAAAAGTTGATGTAGAATCAACATTTGAACCAATCATTGGTAGTGAAGTACAATCTAAAGAACTAATTGACTATCTTACAAAAAATGATAGTGATATTTGGAAAAGTGAAATTTTTGGTAGAAGTCTAGAATCAATTGTTCAAGAAGGTATTCAATCTAAAATTAACTTAATGCCAGATAATATAAGATACAAACTACAAAATACCCTTACTAAAGTAGTAAATAAAGGAAGTAATAATGTTATTACTATCGTAATATAAAAAAGAAGGCTCTAACCTTCTTTTATTTTACTTATTAATTCATTATATTTGTCATATACAGGTTTTGATTTAAATTTAATTTGATTATCCTCTAGTACACAATTATCTTTATTCTCCTTTAATAAAGTTAACACTTCACTACTTAAATCTATTGTTTTATTAACTTTAACTTTTATTTCTTCTAAAGTCTCTTTATTCTTTTCAAAACTCTTAATTCTCTCATCTGTAATCATTAATTCCTTACATAACTCATTATAATAATTATCAGATATCTTTTTATCTATATACTTATTAATATAATCTTTATTAGATTTCTTTATTAATAAATCTATTTTCTTATTAAAACTCTTCTTTTCACTTTCTAGATATTTAAATGATTTAGTAAATTCAAATCCATCTTTAGAATAATTATCATATGATAATATCTTAGTTAAATATGAATCATTCATAAGTTTTTTTATTTCTTGAACATCATTAGAATAACTATTTAAATAATTCTTAATAGTCTTTTCAACAACAGCATAATCACCACTAGTCTTAATTCTTCTATCATAACTATCTTTAGTAATATCCAACTTATCTAATTCTTTAATTTCTTTTTTTAGATCAACTAAATTAGTTTTATCCCTTATTACTAAATAACCTATAAATAAAAATGAATCTACTATTATCAATAAAAATATTATAAAAAATTTCTTTTTATTACTCATCTTATCACCTACTTTATATCACATAAGCCTTATCTATAACATCATATATATCATAACCAAAAATAAAATCCCCAAATTCTACCTTTTCAAGTATCTCATCAAAACATTCATCTACTAAACAATAATAATACCCATCAAAATATTTTACTTGAGCAAAATCTTTAATTAGAAAATAATCTTTTGTTTTAAAATACACATCATCATTATCTCTTATTTCTATTTTTAAGTCTAGTGTATTTTTATAAAACGAATCTTCTAAACGAATCAATTGAAAAAATAAACCTATATTTTTATACAAGACTATTACTCTATAAAACCCTTTTAATTTTAATCTCTTTTGTAGTTTCTTTATTATATCTTTAATATCATCTATCAAATTATCTTTCAATAATTTAGTTTTATAAAAATAAATTTTATAGTCCGTAGCATTAATTTTTTCAATCTTCATATATTTCACCTAATATAATATATGATGAAACATTAAATAATTTCTTCTTTAACTAAACCTTCTATTTTGTTTAAAACATCTTTAACACCTAATTTAGTAACACTAGAGAAAACTACTAAATCATCTCCTACTACTAAATCTAAAGTATCTAATATTACTTTTAAATTTTTTTGTTTTTTACTACCACCTATTTTATCAGCTTTAGTTGCGACTACAGTAACTGGTAAATTATAATACTTTAAAAAATTATACATTAATAAATCATCTTCAGATGGTTTATGCCTAAAATCTACTAGCATGAAAACTCTTTTTAACTGATCTCTTTTTTCTAAATATTCCTCTATCATCATTCCAAATTTAGCTTGAGTTTTTTTATCAGTAGCAGCATATCCATAACCTGGAACATCTATTAAATAAAATGCATCATTAACACCATAAAAGTTTAAAGTTTGAGTTTTTCCTGGTGTTGCGGAAGTATGGGCTAAATTCTTACGAGATAAAATTGAATTAATAAAACTACTTTTACCAACATTACTTCTACCTACTAATAAAAACTCAGGTCGATTATCATCTGGATATTGACTTCTTCTAGTCGCAATAATATCCAAATTAGCTTCTTTTATTACCATATTATACCCTCTCCTCTTTTTTATATTCACTTAAAAGTATATCTAAATCCTTTACAACAGCTAATGCATCATCTAAAGTATGTGCTTTAACACCTGCTGCATATTTATGTCCTCCACCTAAGTGTTTTTCTGCAATTTCTTTAATTTCTGGTCCACGAGATCTAATAGATACACGATATTGATTATTTTTAATATCTTCAGTTATAGTAACCCATACAAGAACCTCTTTAATAAAGTTAAAATTATTAACCATATTACCTGCTGAAGCTGTATCTACACCTAACTTATTTATAACTTCATAAGTAATAACTATATAACCTAAATTATTATCTGTAACTGTCATATTTAAAGATATATAACCTTCTAAACGAACTTCATTTATTGGTCGTATATATAACTTTTGATATGCATTTGATAAATCAAATGGATATTTTTCTAAATACTTTGATACTATATCAAATGTTTTATAATTACAACTATTAAATAAGAATCTATTAGAATCAGAAACTAAACCCATATATAATAGTTCTGCAATATCAGCATTACATATTAATTCTGTTTCCTCAATTATATCCATTATTATTTCACATACTGAAGTTTTCTTATCATCAATATACTCCAAATCACAAAATTTTTCTACAAAAGGATGGTGATCTATCTTTATTGAATAATCAAAATCATCAAAGTTTATTGAATCAACTCTTTTTTTATCTGGAGTATCACATACTATCAATAATGCATTTGAAACCTTTTCTACCTTATCTAATTTTCCAAATGATAAAAACTTTTGACTACCTGTTCCAACAGCCAATACTTTTTTATTTGGATATGTTAAAAGTATTGCATCCCTTAAAGCTAACTGACTACACAATGCGTCAGGATCAACTCCAATATGTCTTGCAATTACTATAGTATCATATTCCTTAATTTTACTTATTAATTCATTATACATAAAAATTTCCTATCTATTCATTAATCTTAAAGTATCCCTAGCAATCATTAATTCTTCATTTGTAGGAATAGTATACACTAATACATTAGAGTCATCTGTACTAATTTTTGTTTCTTCTCCTCGAATGTTATTTAAATCTAAATCTATTTTTACACCTAAACAAGATAATTTTTCGCATATTTCACGTCTTATAACTATATTATTCTCACCAACACCTGCAGTAAAGACAATAATATCACATCCACCTAATAACACATAGTATTGAGCTATATAATCTACTATTCTTCTTACATATTTATTTTTAGCTAAAATTGCTTGCTTATTTCCTTCATCACATGCACTTACTAAATCACGCATATCACTACACAATTCACTAAGTCCTAAGACACCACTTTGCTTATTTAAATCTTCTATTATTTCAGAAGCATTCTTACCTTCTTTTTCCATAACATATGGAATAATTGATGGATCTATATCACCACTACGAGTTCCCATCATAATTCCTGCAAGAGGAGTAAAACCCATAGAAGTATCAACACAAATACCATCTTTAATTGCACATATACTTCCACCACTACCTATATGACAACTTATCAATTTATAGTTATCTTTTTTCAATATCTTTTTTACAGTTTCAGCTATATACTTATGACTTGTTCCATGAAAACCATATTTACGAACATTATATTCTTTATACCATTTATAAGGTATTGGATATAAATATGTATCTTCGCTCATAGTTTGATGAAAAGCTGTATCATATACCGCAACCATAATAGCTTCAGGTAATACTTCTTTTAAAGCTAAAATACCTGCTATTTCTCCTGGATGATGTAGTGGACCTAATGGAGTTAATTCTTTAATATTTTCAATAACATCATCATTAATAATAACTGAATCAGAATACTTTTCTCCTCCATGTAAGATTCTATGTCCTACACCTTTTATCTCATCAAATGATTTGATAATATTCAAATCAATTAATTTATTTAATAATATTTGAACTGCTTCTGTATGAGTAGGAAGTTCAACATCTTCTCTAATTTTTTCTCCGTTCAATTTAATTGTATAAAAACTATTATCTAGACCAATTCTTTCAAATACACCACTTACTAATACGCTTTCATCACTCATCTCAAATAATGTAAATTTTAAAGAACTGCTTCCAGCATTAACAGATAAAATTTTCATTAGAATTCCTTCTTTCTAAAACTATCATTAATATTATACTATAATAAAAGAAAAATAGAAAGAATTATCTCTCTATCTTATTTTAAAACCACATTTTGAACAATAAATATAATCTTTAACAGGACTTCCACATATAGGACAATAATTAATTTCTTTATTAATACTTATTGGATTTGAAAATACCAACTGACCTGTTTTATCTGTTGATATAACCCCAGTATTAAGATTTTTATCCAAATTATATTGAATCTTAGACATTTTATTAATAGTAATAAAGCATAATACAACCATAAAAATATCAAATACAAAAAATAATAATATACCAAGTAAATTATAAGAAGTATACAATAAAAATGCATCATATAATGTATGAAAAATAGTAGGAATAAACAAGCTTAAAAGTATATTTTTTTGAAAAATTTTCACATTCTTATTAATTGTACCAATTTTAGCTTGTGCAAGAAAATATCCCATTATAATTCCAAAACACGCGTGTCCAGGTATTGAAGTTAACGCTCTAAGTAATGCATTTAAAAAACCATGAGAAATTACATATAATATATTTTCTATACAAGCAAATCCTAACGAAGCAAATGTAGCATAAACAATAATATCATATATTTCATCAAATTCTTTACCTTTGTATCCAATAAAAGTTGTAACTATCCATTTAAATCCTTCTTCAACTAATGCCACTGAAATAAATGTATTTATAAATATTAATATAAAATTACTTACCTCTTTAGTAGGAAATACTTTCCCTAAAAATATTTCAACAACAAACACAGGTATTGCGCTAAAAAAACCTAAAGTAAATATTTTAACAAGTAAATTACCTGGTTCATGATGAGGATCCTTTTTATATACAAAAAAACATAACACGAAAACGGGTAAAACTGCTGCAACTATTAAAAGACTCATATAGACATCACCTATTTTATATTTTAATAAATATTAAATAATAAAGCAATTAAAAAGTAGGAAAAACCTACTTTTTATTAACTATTTCATAAGTATCTTTAATAATCATTAATTCTTCATTAGTTGGAACAACATAAATAGCAACTTTAGAATCTTTTCCACTAATAATACCTTCTTGCTTATCACGATATCCTGCAATCGTATTATTAACTTCTTTATCAATAGTTAAACCAATTGGAGCTAATCTATTAATAATTTCTTCACGAGATTCAATACCATTTTCTCCAATACCAGCAGTAAATACTATTGCATCTACCTTACCACCTAATTCTATATAATATTGAGCTATATAGTTAGCTATTCTATCATGATACATATTTAAAGCTAAAACTGCTCTTTCATCACCAGAAGCTGCAGCTTTTTCAACATCTCTGTTATCAGAAAATCCACATACACCTAGCAAACCACTCTTCTTGTTTAATGCATTAGTTACTTCTCCTATATCCATTCCTGATTCTTTACAAACATATTCTAAAATAGAAGGATCAATTGCACCACTTCTTGTACCCATCATTAAACCATCTAACGGAGTAATACCCATTGTAGTATCAAAACATTTGCCATCTTTAATGGCACTTATAGATGCTCCACTACCAATATGACAAATAATTAAGTTAACATCATCTTTACCTAATTTTTCTTTCATTACAGTAGTAATATATTTATGACTAGTACCATGAAAACCATATTTTCTAACTCCATATTTTAAATACCATTCATATGGTACAGGATACATATAATTTTCTTTTGGCATAGTTTGATGGAAAGCTGTATCATAAACTGCTACCATTGGCACATTAGGTAACACTTCCTTTAAAGCCTCAATTCCAGCTAAATTACCTGGATGATGTAGTGGACCTAATTTAGTTAATTCCTTAATATCTTCTATTACTTCATCAGTAATTAAAACTGAATTACTATATTTTTCTCCACCATGTAATACACGATGTCCTACACCCTTTATTTCATCTAATGATTTAACTGCTTTGTGTTCTATAAGTTCATCTAATAAAACTTGTACAGCCTCATTATGATTCTTTAAATATTTTGCTCCTTTTATTTTTTCACCATTTACTTTAGTAGTCCAGAAACTATCTTCCAACCCTATTTTTTCAATATATCCACTAATTATTACTTTTTCTTCTGGCATATCGAATAATTGAAATTTTAAAGAACTACTTCCAGCATTAACACATAAAAATTTCATATTCTCTCTCCTTTTCAATATACATATATTATCAAAAAATATGTAAAATTACAATAAATATTACTATAAATAAATTACTAATATGATATAATTAAATATAATAGGAGTGATTATATGGATAATACCGAGAATAATTATCAACCTGATGGTAATCTTGAAGAAAGAAAAAGTGAAGTACTAAAAAAAATGAAAATTTCCTTAGAAAAAGAAGACTGTATTGCGATAAATTACTGGAACAGTGTATTATTTAATATTAAAAAGGAAGAAAAAAGAATATTAGAAGAGAAGAAGAAAAAAGAAAACCATCAAGAAGTAAAAGGAGAAGTTTCAATTCTAAGAAAATTACCTGATAAAGAACCACAATTAATAAGTGAATATAAAAATATTAAAATAAATACAAAAAATGAAAATTTAAAAACAGATTTAGAAAAGACTTTACATACATTAGCTTTAGATGATGTTATACCTAATAGAAATCATGCTCAAAAAAACTTTGTATATATATTACAACGATATCAACAACCAGAAGATTTGAATGATATAAAAACATTTTTAAATGATGTCGCAGCGGTTGGTATTAAAGGTAAAGAATTTCGTGATAATATAAATGAAATGCTTGAATTATCTAATGCAAGAGAAGAATTAAAAAAAGATAAAATAAATAAACAAAATTATTTTGATAATCATTTAGAAAAATTAAATAAAGAAATAGATTTATTAGATATGCAACTTGATGAAGCAAATAATAAAAGTAATATAGATTCTGATATATACACTAAATTATTAACTGCTTATAGAATTAAAATTGAAGAATTAGATGAAATACTGGAAGAAACTCATAAAGAAAAAAATATAAGTAAACAAGAAGAAATCGAAAGAAAAATGAAGTATTTAAAGCAAAAGATTAATAGTATTGAACAATATCTTAATAATAATAAAGAGATAAATAATACTAGTTTAAAATAAAAACAAGGAAATCCTTGTTTTTTATTTTTTTAAACCTTTTTCTATTAATCTCTTAGTAATTTCTCCACCAACTCTACCATTATCCTTACTACTAGCATCTGGACCTAATTTAACACCAAATTCATTGGCAATTTCATATTTCATTCTATCAATGGAATTACTAGAACTTGTTCTTTTTTTCTTATTAATAGAAGTTTTTTTAGTTCTTTTAGTTACTTTTTTAGACATAAATTCACCTCCTATATATAGGTTGTGAATATTTTATAGATTAATACTTAAATTATAATAATTCTTTAAATTCATTATCATCTTCACTAGTTACTTTAATAGTATTAATAGTATCTATTGCTTTTTCAATTAAAGAATTATAATCAAATTTATTTTCTTCACTTTCTGCGATAGATAATTTAGGATTAATAGCAGGATGACGTGGTACAAATACTGTACAACAATCTTCATAAGGGATAATACTTATATCATAAGTATCTATATTTCTCGCAATATCCATTATTTCTAATTTATCAAAACAAGCTACAGGCCTAATTACAGGCATATTTGTCACACTATTAATAACATTCATACTAGTTAATGTTTGAGACGCAACTTGTCCTACACTTTCACCATTTACTATTACTAACCCTTTATATTTATGACATAATTTATCCATTATTCTATACATCATTCTACGCATAATAGTAATCATATAATCTTCACGTGCACTTTTATATATTTCTTCTTGTATCGGAGTAAAATTAACTATATGTAAATTAATATGATCAGTATAACAAGATAATTTTTTACATAAAGAAATAACCTTATTACGCGCCTCTATACTAGTATGAGGCATAGCTTCAAAATATACTGCATCCAAAGTCATTCCCCTTTTTAACGCAAGATATCCTGCAACAGGAGAATCTATACCACCAGAAAGCATAAGCATACCTTTAGATTGTGTACCAACTGGATATCCTCCACTACCTTTATATGAATTAAAATAAATAAAACTATTATTTTCTCTAATTTCTACAGTAATCCACAAATCTGGATTATGAACATCTACTTTACTACCAGGAATGTTTTTTAATATCAAACCACCAAGTACTCTATTATAATCTTGACTATGTATAGGAAATTTCTTATCACTTCTTTTTGTTTCAACTTTAAAAGTAATAAACTTTTGTTCTTTAACAGCACTCAATACCTTTTCTTTTATAGTATTAGAATCACTATCTACTATATAAGCAATATGATATGTGTGAATTCCAAATACTTTTGAAACAATATTTTTTATATCATTTAAATCTTTATCTAAAAATTCCACATACATTCTAGCTCTATCTTTATGAATTTTAACATCATACTTATTAAGTTTATTTTTTAAATTATTATATAAAGTGTTTATAAAATAATTACGATTATCTTTTTTTGTTGATAATTCCCCATATTTAATTAAAATAACTCTATCCATATTATCACCACGCACATATTTTAGCATATTAACTAACAAAAAAACAACCATAAGGTTGTTATTTTACTCTAACTTTAGTACGGTAGAATGTTTTTGTTACTACTCTACAATCATTACCTATTGTACTAGCAAAGAAATGACTTCTTCCAAAATCTTCATTTATACGAAATACAAAGTATAATTCTTCATAATATTCAGGATATTTTTCTTTAGTACCATCCATACAATTATATAATACTTTCTCCTCATAATTCTTTTTAGGTTTTTCTGTTTGCCATTTACCAACTTTATAAATAGGAACATTGTTATAATCTCCAGAAAATCTAACTGCATCAATTAAATAATTATCACATTGTAATGTTACTAAAGGTAAATCATTATCAAAATCTACTTTTGAATCAGATACAGAGCAATCTTTTCCACTAAATGGACTCTTAACATTAGGAATTAATCCTTCTGTAATTACTTCTCCTAAATAAACATGTTCTGTATTATGGAAAGAATTATTATTAGTAGAAACTACTTTTGAAAAATTAATAGCATTCTTTTTCATCGTATTAAATTTTTGTGAATCACTTCCTGCTAAAAAATACCATAAAATATAAGCAATTATTGCCATTAATAAAACTATCATTGTCAAAACTTCAAATTTTCCAAATCCTTTATTTTTCATAAACACCCATCAACTTTCTATAAATTTTTTCATCAACTTTAGATGTAGCTTTAATAGATATATCTAAAGCATCTTTATAATTACCTTTATAAAACATTTTCTCAGCATCACTTAATTCTTTATCTACATCATTATATTTATTTCTATAACGATTTCCATAAACAATTACTTTTTCAGCTAAAGTAGCTGTTTTAACCATATCCAATGTAGTATTATACAATTTTAATACTAAGTCCCTGGCAGTATCTACCCTTGTATTTAATATTTTAATTTCAATTGGTTTTTTACTAAGTTCCTTTATTACTTCACCAATTGCTTCATTAGCCTCATTCAATTGAACAAAATAATTATCAGTAATAATTGGTAATTTATAACTCCTAATTTGAGTCTTACATGTCTTTAAGAACCCTTCTATTTCTTCTAATTGCTCTCTTGCACGTACTTCATCATCATACATATTACCTAAAGATTTTAAAGCTTTATCAAAATCATCTTCCATAATTGTAAGTCGATTAGATAAATTATCAACTTCTTCATTTAATTTAGAATATGGACTAGATTTAGACTCATCTTTCGCAATCATCTTACGATAATCATCATTAATAACTACCAATGTTTTATTAACTTCATCAATAATATCAAGATCTTCATCATTCAAATCATACATATTTTTAATGTCATCTAATTGATTATACACATCTTGAACCAATGTATTAGTCTTTTCTAATCTTTTATAGAAATCTTCAACTGTTTCTTCATATACCTTTCTTGATAATCGCTCTTTTTCAAAATCAACAAATAGCGAATCATAATATTCAAGCATAGTCTTTAAATCAAACATAGAACCTTCAAGATTAAGTACTTTTACTTTATCCATTATCTTTTCTATATTCTTTTTAGATTCTTCTATATTATAATCAATATTTAAATAATCTAACACATACCCTTCTTGAATCATTTCTTTATTTGTTAATTCTACTTCTTTCATACGATTTGGAAGTATCTTATTCGCCATTAATAAAATATCAGGCATTTCTGTAATAATAATATCCATATGTTCTATCATAGTATCAAGTGCCTTACAGATATTAACTACTTCACTATATTCATTTTCTTCCATTACTTTTTCAAAATCCAAAAATCTTTTTTCTATATTTTCAAGTTGCAATTCTATAGCCTCTTGCATATAGTCATATAATTCTTTATGATCTTGATATTCCTTATTTAATTGACGATATTTTGTTTTCAATTTTGTAACAATACTACGATATTTTTCTTCACTTAGAGTTATATCTTTAATCTCATCAAGTAAATGCTCTGCCGCTTCACGTACTTTATAGATTTCTATCTCTGTTTTAGCAATACGATAACCACATGATTTATAATCTCTTTTATCAACATAAATGTCCAAATCAATTAACATATCATCAATTACTGTTAATCTCCTAGTTTTTATATCTTCAAACTTCTCTTGCCATTTATTATATTTTTCTTCCATTTTATCATTTTTAATAATTGGTTCTACTTTAGAAAGTTCAACTAAAACAGGAGTAGAAGCTACCATATTACGTTGTATTTCTAAGTTCTTTACTTTATCACGATAATACTTTAACTCTGCTTTCCTAACTATATGAAGTATTACAACAACAATAATTAGTGCAATAACTGAAGCTGATCCAATAATAAGAAATTGCCCTTGCATAACTTCACCTCTATTCTTACCATTATTTTACCATATATACACGACATTTTTCTACATTTTCTATAAAATTTATCAAAATACCCATAAAAAATAAACAATTCCTTGACTTATCAACACTTTTAACATATAATTAATAGTGCAAATTCCTTGAACAGCGAATTTAGAATATTTTAAAGTGTTTTTCAAAATAAAGTAGCGATAAGGCTGTTTAGTGAAAGAAAAACTCCCTAAGATGTGGCTAAATTATTCAAGACTTTGTAAAACAAGGAAAGGAGAAATATTATGGCAAGATATACTGGTTCAAGTTATAAACAAGCTCGTCGTGTTGGATTCTCAATCAGTGAAACTGGTAAAGAATTAGCTCGTCGTCCATATGGACCTGGTCAACATGGTAATGACCGTAAAGGTAAATTATCAGATTATGGAACTCAATTAAAAGAAAAACAAAAAGTACGTTTCATGTATGGTGTAAATGAAAGACAATTCAGAAAAACATTTGATGAAGCTGCAAAAATATCAGGAATCCATGGTACTAATTTCTTAAGATTATTAGAATCAAGATTAGATAACTTAGTATATAGAATTGGTTTTGCTAACACTCGTCGTGGAGCTAGACAATTAGTTAATCACGGACATGTTACTGTTAATGGAAAGAAAGTAGATATTCCATCATACAGATGTAAAGTTGGAGATGTTATTTCATTAAAAGATGATGATAAAAACTTAAAAGTAGTTACTGAAGCTTTATCTAAAGTAACTAAAAGAGTTGAATTCATTAACTATGATGAAAACAAAATGGAAGCAACTTACGTTAGATTACCAGAAAGAAATGAACTTAATGCTGATATTAACGAAGCATTAATAGTTGAATTCTATAATAAGTAAAAAAAAGAAGAGTTTACTCTTCTTTTTTTTATATCTCAAATTCTTCAAAATCTGCATTTTCTACACTTGTACCAAATAAATTGCCAGTCAACTTTTTATTTTGTAATAAAATCTTTAAAGCACGATAAGGTGCACTATGTGTAACTATTAATATACAAGCATGTTTATCATACTTACTCTTAATATAATTCAAAAAATCTTCACATCTAGAAATAATATGCTTAACAGATTCTACACCTAAATCTTCACTATCTAATTCATAATTCCAATATTTAGAAGAATCATACAATTCTCTTTTTTTACCTTCAAGCTTACCCAAATCACGTTCTATTAATCGATCATCCTTAATCATTTCTACTCTATCACCTATTAATATAAATGCTGTTTCAACACATCTAGCTAAAGGAGACATATAACAATAATCTATCTTTTTATCCATTAACTTATTTCTCAATCTTTCACATTGTCTTCTGCCAGTATCATTCATTAAATTATTAATTCTACCTTGCATAATCCCATTATAATTATCTTCAGTTTGACCATGTCTAACTAATATTATCTTCATCTTATCACCAATTAAATTATATCATAAAAAAAGATGTCAAAGACATCTATTTATATATACCAACATAGTATTTTTTCTTTCCTCTACGTACTACTAAATACTTAGAATCAATACACTTATCCTTAGTAACAACAAAATCTAAATCAGTAACCTTCTCCCCATTTAAAGTAATAGAAGAATTACTTACAAATTCTCGAGCTTCCCTCTTACTAGAACAAACACCACTTTCTACTAATAAATCTACTATATTTAAATCACTAGTAATTTCAAAAGGAACAATTCCTTTAAAAGCATCTTCTACTTCTTTAGAAGTAAAACTTTTAATATCTCCACTAAATAATGATTCAGTAATTTTTAATGCTTTTTCATATTCTTCTTCACCATGTAAGAATGTAATTACCTCTTTAGCTAAAGCCTTTTGAGCTAATCTCTCTTCAGGTCTTTCTTTATGCTTAGATTCTATATCTTCAATCTCTTCTTTAGTTAAGAATGTTAATTTCTTTAAATAATCAATAACACATACATCATCAGTATTTATTAGATATTGATATAATTCATATGAAGAAGTTTTATTCTTATCTAACCATAAAGCATTACCTTCAGTCTTACCAAATTTAACACCGTTAGAATCAAGTACAAGTGGCATAGTTAAACCATATAATTCAATATCATCTTTCTTTCTAGCAAGTTCTATTCCTGTAGTAATATTACCCCATTGATCACTTCCTGCTACTTCTAATGTACAACCTTTATCATGATATAAATGCAAGAAATCTAATCCTTGTAATATTGTATAAGCAAATTCACAGAATGTAATACCTGTTTCCAAACGTCTAGCTATAATATCTTTATCTAACATATAATTAACATTAATATATTTACCATAATCTCTTAAGAAATCAATTGTATTAATATTCTTAATCCAATCATAATTATTTACTACTTCAAAACCAAATATTTCTTTAGCTTGCTTAGTTAAACCTTCTACATTCTTTTCTACTTGTTCCTTTGTAATCATTTGTCTTTCTGCTGATGGTTTAGGATCACCAATAAGTCCAGTTGCACCACCTACAAGTAAAATTGGCTTATGTCCGTATTTAGCAAGTCTTGTAGCTATTAAAAA
This sequence comes from Bacilli bacterium, assembly GCA_017460175.1. GTDB lineage: Bacteria > Bacillota_I > Bacilli_A > RF39 > UBA660 > UBA3789. The sequence continues at coordinate 114,810 of JAFUBO010000003.1, read as the reverse complement.
TGATGAAAAATGACCAATATGCATAGAATCTGCTGTTGGATCAGTTCCAATATAAAAAGTTAACTTCTCATTATTTAATTTATCTTTTATTTCAGGACTAGATATATCTTTAATAAGTCCTCTCCATTCTAAATCTTCAAAACATGTCATATTCATTCCTCCTTCATAAAAAAACGCGAAATAATCAATCCTAAGGACGAATTATTCGCGGTACCACCTTAATTCATAGTAATCTATGCACTTAAACTTTAACGCAGTAAACGATGTTTTCTAAAAAGGTGTATTTCATAAAATAATATTTCTAATTTTCACCAACCATTAGATCTCTAAATAATAATTATTTTACTACTAAATCTTTCTCACCAAAAACTTAACTATATTTTATCATAAAAAAATAAAAAGTCAAATATTTGACTTTTTATTTCTCTTCTTGAGCTTTTTCTAATTTCTTTAAAGCATCTTTTGATACTTTGATAACATTTTCTAATACTTTTTCAGCTGTATTTATTAATGCAGGAGTTCCCTTTTCTTTAGCAAGTTCAACTAATTCCTCAGCCTTCTTTTTAGCTTGATTTCCTTTTTTCTTAGCAATAGCTAAAGCTTTTTCTTTATCCATATCAGCTAATTCTTCTTTGATTTCAGCTACTTTTTTGTCAAATTGTTCTTTTACTTCTTCAATATCAATATTTTTAGCTTGATCTAATAACTCATCTAATTTTTTCTTTAAATCTTTTCTTAATTCACTTCCACTCTTAGGTGCAAATAATAAACCTAAACCTGCTCCTGCAAGAGCTCCTAAAATAAATCCTCCATAATGTCTCTTTTTACTCATAAATATCATCCTCCTCTTTTACTTTCTTACTAAATATTTTTGCAACAGCTGCAGTAAGTCCACTAACTATGGAATTACTAATACCCGCAAAACCATTTGCTGCTTTACTTAATACAGTAATTGCTCCATCAAATGAATCAATTTTTTCTTGAACATTATCTACCACATCTTCTACATCATCTAGAATCTTAATAGTCTTGATTCCAAGAATAATTAATACAATTAATAATACAATACCTGCTATATATAATAGTATAGGTAAAAACTGATTTAAAAATTCCATTTTATTTCCCCTTTCTATTAGTCTTGATACATTGAATCAATTAAATCAAATAAATTATCATTATCAGAAGAAACATCACTTACTTTTTCCTTTTCTTCTACAACAGGTTCAGAAAAATCTTCTAGTTCTTCTAATTTTTCTTCTACTTTTGGTGTTTCTCTTTTAGGTGTTTTTCTATCTGTACTAACATCAACATAATCTACATTATATTCTAACCCTAAATCTTCAAAATATTCTTCTGCATCACCCATTGTTAATTCCTTAACTTCTGGTTTAGTTTTATTACTTAAATCAACCATTACGTTGTCGTCTTCTTTTTCTTCTACTTCAAACTTAATTTCTTCTTTTTCTTCTTCTTTATTTTTATCTTCTCCATAAGCCTTTTTTCTAATATCATCAACATTCATATTACTTCTAGTATAACCACTAAGTCGTATTTCTTTTTTTTCTTTAACATCTTCCTTTTTATAGTTTTTATCTAAAATACCATAAATTGGTGAAATAATTGGACTTGGTTTAAAATACATTTTTTCTTCTTTCTCATAAGTACCATATTGATGAACAGGAACATTATATGAATTATTCATACCATATAAGTTGGGTTCATGACTTGTCGTATAACTAGGATTATTATAATAATTATTAGTAGTAGTATAATCTTCAAATTTTTCTTCTTTTACTTCACCATATAATGATTTGTTCTCTACTATTTCAGGTTCTACATATTCATTCAAATACTCAGGACCATCATCAACTTTGAAATCATTATCATCCATAAATTTAAATTCTTCTTTTGGTTTTTCTTCTTTAGGTCTAATTTCAAAATCTTCATCCTTTAATTCTTCTTCTTTTAATTCTTCAACCTTTTCTTCTTTCTTACCAGGAAGAACAATTTTTTTAGCTATAGGTTTTTCTTCTATTTTTTCTTTCTTTTCTTTTTTATCTTTAACCTTTTTTTCCTTTTTAGGTGGTTCTTCAACTTCTACATACTCTACTTCAAATAGTGCATTTTTTATTTTATCTAATACGCCCATGATTTCACCTCTTTACTTTAATCCTCTAAATCAATTTTTTCATCTTCTAAATCTTTCTTATATTTATCAGTTTCTTCTCTTTCTACTACATCTAAGAAAGACTCTTTTGAAGAATTAGCTTTAAATAAAGTATAATCTTCTTCTTTATAATTTAATTTATTTTCCCCAATTAAACTTTCTAAAACAGCATCGTTATATTTAACGGTTCTAAGTATTAAACACATATTAGTAATAACATCAACTAAATCTTCTTCTTTTACATAAGCTTCCATTTTAGCATAATTATATACAAACTGTATAAAGTATTTATCATCAACTTTATCTATTTGAATATAACCAGTTTTACCATTATAATTTAATATTTTAGAATAATGAGTATCATTTTTTATTTCATATTTATTTTCTATTTTATGATAATAACTAATAGCATCAATATATAAATAATATTTATTATTATTTCTATCCTTAAGTATAGCATTATAATCTTCTTTATCAATAAATCCTATACCCTTAGGTAAATAATACTTATATCCTTCATAATAAACATTGTACATTTTCACTTTTTCTGACATAAGTGTTTTAATATTTTTACCAATATTATTATTATCAAGTTTATAAACACTACAACCAGTTACTAAAACAGTAACAATAGAGAGTAAAACAATTAATTTTTTCATATTTCACCTACTCTTATTTCATTATAACATTTTTTTTATAAATGTGAAATCATTTTCTATTTATTTACATCTTTATTACACATAACATAGTATATAGGCATACCATCATTAGAAAATTTATCTTCATATTCAGTAGTTATCTCTGGCATATCATCAGTATGCAAATCTAAACTCACTTTTTCTAAAACATAACCTGCTTCACTAAAACTAACTAATGAATATTGAAATAAATCCCTATTATCAGTTCTCATTTCTATTATTTTATTAGATTTAAATATATATTCATATTTTTCTAAAAATAATCTACTAGATAATCTTCTTAAATGATGACGTGTTTTAGGCCATGGATCTGAGAAATTAAGGTATATTCTATCTATTTCTTTAGAAAAAATATCATTAATATTCAAAGCATCCCATCTAACCATTAACAAATTATTTAAACCATCAGGTATTTTTTGAAGACCTTTAGCAATAACACTATCATACTTTTCAATACCTATAAAATTAATATCCGGATACTTTAAAGCATTATCTATAATGAATTTACCCTTACCCATACCAATTTCTATATATATTGGATTAGAATTATTAAATAATTTATTCCATTTACCTTTATATTCTTCTGGGTGCTTAACCAAATAATTAGAATTATCCATAATTTCTTTTTTATTTTTAACATTTCTAAGACGCATATAATCACCTATTTCTTATTTTATCATAAAATACTATGAAAGAGTGATAATATGAATAATTTTTCTTATCCTTTTCCTCCTTATTTCATAAATATACAAGAGGAAATATTTAGATTAAAAGAAAGAATAAATAAATTAGAAGAAAAAATACAAGAATTAGAAAACAAAGATAAAAACTATTTAAAAAAAGATGATAGTTACTATATGATATAAAAAAAGAGGAATTATCCTCTTTTTTTTAATCACTAACATCAATATCTAATGTTATTTCAATTTTATAATCTTTATATTTATTAAACACTTCATCATATATTTCTTTATATAATTCTTCTTTATTTTTTACTTTAAAATCAATAATTATATCAAAACTAATAGTCTTTTCAATTTCATCTAAATAAAATCCATGCATTTGTAGAATACCTTTATGAGAAAAAACTATTTTAGTAATATCTTTTCTAACTTTAATTACTTTTTCATCTTTAGTATTAACAGAATATACACCTATTGTATGAAGTATTACTCCATATTTTTCTAATATTACCTTTGAAATTTTTCTTGAAATTTTATCTATATCAGCTACAGTTAATGTATCAATAACTTCTATATGAACAGAACCCAAATATTTATCAGGACCATAATCATTTAATAATAAATCATATACTCCTTCTACTTCTTTTTCTTTCATAATTTCTTTTTTTATTGACCTAGTAAGACTACTCTCTACTCTAGTTCCTAACATATTATCAACTGCTTCTTTTATTAATTCTAATCCTGACTTTATAATAAATACTGAAAGTATTGCACCAACATAAGCTTCTATATTTACTTTAAATATCATATAAATAATCGCAGAAACTAATACTGATATAGATAGTATTGCATCATTAAATGCATCACTACCACTAGCTACTAATGAATCAGAATTAACTTTCTTTCCAGTTTTTTTAACATATATTCCTAATATAAATTTAACTATAATACCACTAATTAAAATAATTAATGTAATAATACTATAATCAGGAAGTTCTGGATGAATTATTTTCTTTACTGACTCAATTAACGCTGTAATACCTGCATATAAAACTATTATAGAAACAACTAATGAAGTCATATATTCAATTCTTCCGTATCCATATGGATGATTTCTATCAGGTGCCTTACCCGCTAATTTAGTACCTAATATGGTAATAATACTTGATAATGCATCACTCAAATTATTAATTGCATCAGAAATAATCGCAATTGAATTAGCAAGCATCCCAACAAAAACTTTAAATCCCGCAAGAATTATATTTGAAATAATACTAATTATACTAGTTCTAACAACTATTTTTTCTCTACTATTTTTCATAAAATCCCTCATTTATATAAATATATTTTTATTATAAACCATTATTCATATTATTCCTATAAAAATTATACTATTTAAAACATTTATGATATACTAATAAAGAAGGTGATATAAATGTATAAATTAGTAACGCTAGAAAAAGAAGAATATGAAAAATTCACAAAAAATCATATAAGATCACACTTCCTACATAGTTATGCTTGGGGAGAAGTAAGTAAAGTAAGAGGTCAAATTCCTCATTACTTAGGTGTAAAAGAAAATGATAAAATTGTCGCTACTGCACTTCTTTTAGAAAAGAAACTATTACTAGGTTATACTTACTTTTATATACCTAGAGGATTTGTATTAGACTATGATAATGAAGAATTATTAAAGTTTATTTCAGAAGAAATATCTAAGTATACAAAGAAACATAAATCATTATACTTCTTAATAGATCCAGATATAAAATTACACACAATAGATAAAGATGCTAATAAAATAGATGGAGAAGATAATTATAAATTAGTTAATTTCTTAAAAAGTATCGGTTATAAACATAAAAAATTAAATTATTTCTTTGAAGGAAATCAACCTAGGTTTACTTTTAGAGTTAATACTAAAATAGATGAAGAAGAAATTAGAAAAAATTATTCAAAAAGTGTTAGACGTTGGATAAAAACAGCTGATAAGTTTAAAGTAGAAGCTTATACAGGGAAAAAAGATGAATTAAATGAATTTATAAGACTTATGAAAATGACTGAGAAAAGGCAAGGCTTTTTCTCTCATAACTATGACTTTTATCCTAAACTATACGATATATTAGAAAAAGAAGATATGATTTATTTATTACTAGCTAAAGTAAATATAAATGATGTCTTAGAAGAATTAAATAAAGAGTTAAAAGAAGATGAATCAAGAAAAGAAAAACTAGAAGGATTAATTAATCACTATACTGAATTAAAAAATAATGGAGATATTCAAGTAGTTAGTAGTTATATAAATATTGAATATGGTAATAAGAGTTGGTACCTTTATGGAGCTAATGATATGGACTTCAAAGATTGTTTCGCAAATTATAAATTATTTGATTATCAAATTATGCTAGCACATAACTTAGGTAAAGACTTATTAGATGAATTTGGTACTGTAGGTAAGCCTAATTCTAAAAAGAGTGGTGCTTCACTTCATGAATTTAAACAAAAATTTGGTGGAGAATATACTGAATTCATTGGAGAATTCATGTATATCACAAATAAACCAATTTATACTATATTTAGTATATTAATACCAATAAAAAGAAAAATTTCTAAATTTATTAATCATACAAAAGTAAAACATAATAAAGGAGAATAAATATGGAATTAAAGGAATTAACAGAAGAACAATTTAAAAAAATAGCAGACAAAAATCCACAAGTAACATTCCATCAAACTAAAGAATGGGGTCACTTAAAAAAGACTAATGGTTGGGATAGTTTCTATGTATCTTTAGAAGATAAAGGAAAAAGTAAAGCTTGTGCTCTACTTCTAGCTAAAAAAGTTCCTATTATTAATAAAATAATGTTTTATTCACCACGTGGTTTCTTAATTGATTATAATAATTATGATTTATTAAAAGAATTCACAGATAAAATAAAAGAATGGGCTAAAAGTAAAAATGCTATATTTGTAAAAATAGATCCATATGTAGAATATCAAGAACGTGATAATGATGGAAATATTGTTGAAGATGGTTATAATAATAAACAATCTGTAGAAAACTTAAAAAAACTAGGTTATAAATTTCATGGATTTAACTTAATGCAAGATACTCTTCAACCTAGATGGATGCATGTAATTGAAATAAATGGAAGAAGCGAAGAAGAAGTACAAAAAGACATGGAATCTAAAACAAGACAAATACTTAGAAAAAATGAAAAAGCATGTATCACAACTAGAGAAATCACAAGAGATGAACTACCTCTATTTAAATCAATTATGGAACATACTGGAGATAGAAGAGACTTCATAGATAGACCACTATCATATTATGAAGCTATGTGGGATTCCCTACATGATTCTGGTATCTTAAAAATCTTAATCGGAGAAATTGATTTTAATAAGTACTTAGAAAATACTAAGAATGAACTTAGTGAAGTAGAAAAATCTTTAAAAGATAGAATATATAAACATGATAATAATCTACTTCAAATGAATGAGAAGAAATATACTTCTTCAAATAAACAAGATAACGATTCTATAGAAAGATTAAAAAAACAAATTGATAAAATAAAAGAATACAAAAAAGAATATGGAGATACTAAAGTATTAGGTACTATCCTATTCCTAATCTATGGTGATGAAGTATTATCACTATTTGGAGGAACTGATGATAACTTAATGCAATTCCAATCAGCCTACAGTGTTCACTATGCCGGAGTTAAATATGCTATAGACAATCACTATAAAAGATATAATTTCTATGGTATTACTGGAGACTTTAGAAAAGAAAATCCTTTATATGGATTATATCTATTTAAAAAATCATTTGGTGGACATGTAGTAGAATTAATTGGAGAATATGATTTAGTAGTATCAAAATTCTGGTATAGAATATATAAATTAGCTTTTGGTACATACCATGGTATTAAGAAAATAGGTAAAAATTAAAAGAAGCATAAAGCTTCTTTTTATTTTCTTATAATTAATCCATATAATACCTTAAATATATCTTTACCAAATACTTTTCTAGTTAATTTAGAAAAATAACCATATACAAAATAAGTAATTATTCCTATCAAAGCATATATTAATATAATTACTATATTACCTATTCTAGTAGATGCAGTTATTGGGATAAATAACTTAATTATCATCAAAACAAGAATCATTAATAAAGATCCACACATAATATCAATAAAATTCTTAACCACACCCTCTAAATTAATGTTATATTTTCTTCTAAGTATTATTAAACATATAATTGAAGAAATAAAATAACCAATTATACTAGCAGTTATTACTCCATAATAAGCTGGTAAATTCAATTTATAAAAACTTACCAACAAATACTTATTTAAAAGTATTTTTATTACTAATCCTGATAATAAACTTATTAAAACTATCTTATAATCTTTTAATACTTGTATTATTGTTACTAAACAAGTAAATAGTGATATAAAGAATCCTACAAATATATAAAAGCTTAATACACTAGGTCCAAAAGTACTATTACCATAAAATAAAATCCAAATAGGTTTAGCCAAAAAACTAATACCTAAAGTCATAGGTACAATTAAGAATAAAAGTACTACTAAAGATTGATTTATTTTATTTTCAATCTTATCTTTATCTTTTTTTACAATACTTTCAGTTAAATTTGGAATTAAACTAACTACTACCCCAGTAGAAACAGCAAGTATTATCATATTGAATTTATTAGACCACGTAGAAAGCATTGAATAAATGATTTCTGCATCTGCTGTCTTAAAACTGGCATATTTAACTAAATTCTTAACAACAGTAACCATATCAACATAATTATATGATGCTTTAAATACATCTATTAAAATAAATGGTATAGCATAATAACATATCTTTCTAAATATTGCTTTGTCAGTAATCTTAGGTTCATTTACTTTTCTAATTCTTTCTTTAAAAATTTTCCTATTTTTCAAATACTTATCTACTAAATAAATATAAGAAATTATCGCTCCAATTGAAGCACCAAACAAAGCAATCCCAACCGAAGTAGTTAAATTTAATTTAAATACTTTTAATGCTAAATAGCTACCAAAAATAATTACTAAAACCCTTACAATCTGTTCTATAACTTGAGATATTGAAGGAGGACTAAATAATTTATGCCCTTCAAAATATCCCCTATAAATACTTAAAGTAGGTACAATTAAAATAGCAATTGCTATTACTCTTATAACATAAGTAACATCCTCTATTGTATTTCCTCCAAAAGCATTACCAAGTATAGCCTTTGCAAGTAATGGAGCTGTAAAAACTATAATTATAAAACAAATAAACCCTAATAATAAAGATATCTTTTTTCCAATTACAAAAACACGGTTTTTTGCATTATAATATCCTTCAGTTTGATATTCACTTACCAATTTAGATATAGCTAAAGGAACTCCTGCTGAAGCTAAAGACATAAATAGAGTATAGATAGTATATGCATAACCATACAAGGCTCCTCCCTTATCACCAATCAATTCATGAAAAGGAACAACATAAACAATACCTAATACTTTAGCTATTACAATACCTAATGTTGTAATTAAAGCTCCATTAATAAAACCACTTTTTTTCATTGTTACATCTTTCATATTCATCACTATTATATTATATCATAAAAAAGATGATTATTTCTCTATATAAATAATCATTCCCGAAAAACAAAATACTTGTTCCTCACTAAATACCCCTACACTCACTTGATATTTAATATCAATAACCTCTATATTATTATTATTTATAAAATCATTAATATCTTCCTCTAAATCAATCTCATCTTCATAATCAAATATTTTTACTTTCATAATTTCACCAATACTAGTATAAATATTAATAATTAAAAAATATGTAGAAAAACAGATGATTATTTTAAATCATCTGTTTTTTTCTTTTGTTTAGGTTTTTCATCTTTTTCTTTCTTTAATCTATCATTAATATCTAACTCTATAATAGAATCACAAACTTTATAACGATAGAAAGATTTAATATGAGTATAATCTTCATTAATTAATGCATCATTCATCGCATTATGATATTCAGTTCTTTCATTAGATTTAATATATATAGCAGGAAGTCCTGCATCACTTAATAACTTATTAATAAAAGCTCTTACTGTCCTACCATTACCATCTGGAAATGGATGAATTTTAATTAATGCCACTTCTAATTCAACACAAGCATCTAAGAATTTTAATAACTCATCTGAATCACATAATTCTTTTACCAATTGAGCTCTATCCAATAAATGATCAATAATTGGAGATAATTCTCTAATTTCTCTAAATATATATCTCCATTCACTTAATGGTACACCTGTACCTGGTAAATAAGCATCATGAGTACGATATTCTCCAGCATATTCAGGAAATGGTGCATATGAAAATAATTTTTTATTTAAATCACATAAAGTATAAATGTTAAAATTTTCTTTTAAATTATCTGAAAATAAATACTCATACATATCTTGAAGACCAGCTATTTCTTGTTTTCCATGAATATCCAAGTCATTAACTCCTTCAATTTCACTTTCATTTTTAACATACTTCTTAATAAAACTTTTTCTTAAGTTATCAAACTCAATTTCTCCAGGATTTAAAGCATAATACATTCTAATAAGTTCAGTAGCTACACTAGCATCATCTTCATATAAAATCTTATTCTTTTTACGATATTTATATCCTAAAAATGCTTCTTTAATAATAAACGGAATATTAACTCCTGCTTTTTCTAATACATATTGAATAATTTGTCTTTCTCTTATAGCTTGTTCACTCATATAAACCCCTCCGTAAACATGCGTTATTATAACATGCTTCTTATTAAAAGTCAAAAAAATAAGGAGAAAATCTCCTTATTTTACAACGATATTTACTATTTTTCCTTTAATTACTATTACTTTAACTATTTCATGTCCTTCAATATGTTTCTTAACATTATCATTTTCCATAGCTTTTTCTTTAATAGAATTATCATCATCTTCTACGTGAACTTCAATAGTACCACGTACTTTTCCATTAACTTGAACAGCTATTTCTTTAACTGTTTCAATAGTTTTAGATTCATCATATTTAGGCCAAACGGATTCACATATTGGACTATATCCAATTTTTTCATTTAACTCTTCAGTTATGTGAGGAGCAATTGGATTTAATAATTGAAGTAACAAATGATAATCATCTTTAGTAATAGAATCTAAATCATCATAAGCATTAGTTAAAATCATTAAACTAGATATTGCAGTATTATAACCCATATGAGTTAAATCATACTCAATCTTTTTAATAGTTTTATTTTGAATAGATTCCAAACTCTCAGTAAATCCAGACGTTTCATTTACTTTATCTATTAATCTAGCTACTTTATCCAAAAATCTCTTACAACCTTTTAATGAATCGGTACTCCATGGTGCATCCATTTGATAATCTCCCATAAACATTTCATAAGTACGAAGTGTATCTGCACCAAATTCATTAACTATATCATCAGGGTTAATTACATTTCCTTTTGATTTACTCATTTTAACACCATCACTACCAAGTACCATACCATGGCTTACTCTTGTCCAAATCATTTCTTTATGTGGAACTAATCCAATATTATATAGGAATTGTACCCAGAATCTTGCATATAATAAGTGTCTTGCAGTATGTTCCATACCACCATTATACCAATCTACTCTATTCCAATATCTCATAGCGTCCATGCTAGCAAACTCTTTATCATTTTTAGGATCCATAAATCTTAAAAAGTACCAAGATGAACCTGCCCATTGAGGCATTGTATCAGTCTCACGTTTTGCGTCTCTTCCACATTTAGGACATTTACAATTAACAAACTCTTCTATTTTAGCTAATGGACTTTCTCCAGTGTCAGTAGGCTCGTACTCAGCAACATCTGGAAGTAGTACTGGTAAGTCTTCTTCAGGTACAGGAACCCAACCACATTCTGGACAATTAATCATTGGAATTGGTTCTCCCCAGAATCTTTGTCTACCAAATACCCAGTCTCTCATTTTATAATTATTGACACGTCTTGCAATGCCCATTCCTTCAAGTTTTTTAGTAATAGCATCTTTTGCTTCTTCTACAGTTAATCCAGTGAATTCTTCTGAATTCATCAACTTAATACCTTTACCTAAATAATCATGTTTTTCAAAAGCTTTTTCTTTTATATCACCTTCGATTACTTGAACTATATCTAAGTTATGAACTTTAGCATATTCATAATCTCTTTGGTCATGTGCAGGAACTGCCATAACCGCACCTGTTCCATAATCTCCTAATACAAAGTCACCTAAGAATATTGGTACTTCACGTCCATTAATTGGATTAATTGCTTTAACTCCCTTAACTTCAACACCAGTCTTACCTTTATTAAGTTCAGTTCTATCCATTGCACTCTTCTTAGATGTTTCTTTAATATATGCTTCTACTTCTTCCTTATTTTCTACTCTTGGCATTAATTCTTTAATAAGTTTCCCATCAGGAGCAATTACAAAGAAAGTAATACCATAAACAGTTTCAATACATGTAGTAAATATAGAGAATTTTCCTCCTCCAACTATATCTACATCCATCTCAACGCCTTCACTCTTACCAATCCAATTGATTTGGCCAAGCTTAACACGTTCTGCAAAGTTTGTATCATCAAGACCCTTTAACAAATCTTCAGAGTATGATGCCATCTTAAGCATCCATTGACTCTTTTCTCTTTGTTCAACTTCACTTCCACATCTTTCACATACTCCACCAGCTGCATCTTCATTAGATAAAACCATCTTACATTTAGGACACCAATTTACTTTAGTAGTAGCTTTATAAGCCATATCATGTTTAAAAAATTGAATAAATTGCCATTGAGTCCATTTATAATATTCTGGATCTGTTGTTGAAAATTCTCTAGACCAATCAAATGAAAAACCTAAAGATCTCATTTGTCTACCAAATACTTTTATATTTTGCTCTACAACATTTTTAGGATGTTGATGAGTCTTAATTGCATACTCTTCAGCTGGAGCTCCAAATGCATCATATCCCATTGGATATAATACATTATATCCTTGCATTCTCATCATTCTAGCTATTGCATCTTGTGCAGTATAACTTCTAACGTGACCTACATGTAACCCACTACCAGATGGATAAGGAAATTCTACTAAAATATAATATGGCTTCTTATCACTTCCTGTTTCTGCTTTAAAAGTTTTATTATCCTCCCAATATTTTTGCCATTTAGCCTCTATTTCTTTTTGATTCATTTTTAATCATTCCTTTCCTTTTATAACCTAAATAAACTAAATGATAACTAATTAATATAATTAATATCATAGAAATAAATCCCACTATAATTTCTAAATAAAAATTATTGATTACAATTATAATTAAAACAACTAAGGCAATATCAAAAGAAGATACCAATGATACTATTCTAAGTAATTTATTATAATTAATTTTCTTTAAATCTAATTTATACCTATTAACTAAATAACTAACTTCAAATGGTTCTTTAGCTTTTCTTTTACTTTTAGCCCTTCTAACTATAAAAAGTTGATAAAGTATAAAAATTAATACAAATGAAAATATAAATAAGATTATTCCTTCTATAATTTTACTCATAAAACCTCCAAAAAAAGAACTTCATCCTAAGGACGAAGTTCTCGTGGTACCACCTTAATTCGTAAGTTGCCTTACCTCAAAAATCTATAACGGAATTACCCATTTGCTCCAAAGACAAGTTCATAAATAACTTATATCTATTTTCACCAACCATAGACTCTCTAAAATAAATCAATTTACTACTACTTCTTTTTCATCACAAAATATATGTATATTATAACACAAAACTAAAAATTTCAAAGAAAAATTTACTTTTTATTTATAATAATGTTCTTCTTGATATTTAGTGTATATATCTTCTATTACTTCTTTAAAATCAGTTATATCAAAATCTTTTAAATCATCACCTATACGGTTAATTAACTTATTTACATCTATCTTATTAACATTATTAGATTTAATTTCATATAATACACCTTCTGGATAATTACATAAAACTAACTTTTGCTTATCACTAAAATCTTTATAAGTACCATCTACATTAGCCATATCAATTATTATATCTTCTAATATATCATCATTATAAAACATATTTCTAAGTACAGCTATTATAGAACCTTTTTGAAATAAATCAGTTCCTTGAAATAAAGTTAAAAATTTTAAAGCAGTTTCTCCACCATCTTTTGCTATTTTAATTAAAAAATCATAATTATCCAATAACTTGATTGTAATTAAATCTAAATCAGATAAAGATACTCCTTCTATAGAATCAGTCCAATTATCAAACTCTCCTAAATAAAAACATAATGAACTATACTGTTGAACTAAATCCAATATTTCATATTTATTATCATCATCTAAATTATCTGAAATAAATATATCATTAAAAGAGCCATTAAATATTTCTTTTAACATTGAATTATAAAACTCTAAACTATTATCTAAATCTAATTCAGCTAAATGATTAATTATCATCGCATCTTTAAAATTTTTTAATTGCTCTATATAAATCTTTTTCATATAAACCTCCTAAAATTCATTAATATACTCTAATAATTTCAAGAATAAGTTAATATATTCCTTTGATAATCCTTTTTTCTTCAATTTACGAATTGCAATTCTTTTCTTATTAATTGGTAGTTCTCCAAATATAATAGAAGCAATTTCTTCTTTTAAATAAGTATCAATCTTTAAGTCCATTAAGATACTATCAATATCATCATTAATAAGTCTTACCGCATCTATTTCTATGTCCTTACCCTTACAATTTATAGTTAATTGCCCAATAGTTGGAACATTTTTAACTTCTACTATAAAGTCATTACCATCTATATAGTTTTCAGATTGTAATTTTTCAGCATTAAAATATACAGTAACATCATCTGCCTGCTTTGTATTTCTAAATACCATCTTATAATTTCTTTTTTCTGGAGCTATTCCACTTTTACCATCAATAGAACGTATAATAACAGTATAATTATTTCTTAAATAATTGTAGTCTATTGATGTTTTTAAATAATAACCTTCCTTATATAATGAAGTAATTCCATCATCTTCATATAAAGTATAAGTATTACTTGCTCCAGGAAATATTTGTATTTCTAGATCAGTTGGTAAACCTATATTATTATAATCACTTCTATTAGAGAAAGGTATAATTGATCCAGAATGTGCAAATACTGGATAATCATCTTCTTTAAAGAATGAAACATATTTCTTATTACCAGGAAACTTTTTACCAGTAACAAAGTCATACCATGTACCATCTGGTACAAAGAATCTATGAATTGTACGATTCATTACAGGATCTTTTGGTTCTAATATTGGACATACTAATAACTGTGATCCCAAGTAATATTGATTACGATATAATGAATCATCATAAACCCACATATAATTATAATAAAATGGTTGAATAAGTGGAGTTCCACTTTTTGTATAATTATAACCTTCTGTATATAAATATGGTATTAGCCTATGACGAAGTCTTAAATAATGAGCGGCAATATTTTCTGTTTTAGCATCCCATAACCATGGTTCTTTTTTATAATATCTTCCGCGTGCACTATGAAATCTTAAAATAGGTCCAAATGTTGATAGTTGGATATATCTAAGATATAATTCACCATCTTCAATACCACCATGATTACCACCTACATCATGACTCCACCAACTAACACCAATATTAGCTGCATTTAAATAAAGAAAAGGTAATTCTTTTAGTTTTTCCCAACTTATTTCACTACTTCCACCATATAATACAGGATATCTATGAGGCGCAGAAAGACCACTACGTGATAATAATAAAGCACGTTTATTATTATTTCTTCCAGAATCAAGATACATATAATGATTAAGCGCCCATAACTTAGTTACATCATTATCACCATTAGAATCATTCCAAAAGAAATCCACACCTAATGCTTCTAATGGATGTATAAACATTTTAAATAAAACATCTAAAAGCTTTGGATTCAATGGATCAAACTTAATAATACTATTAGCCTGTACTTGTAAATATTCACTTGCCTGCTTATAGTATTGTTCATGAGGATATATTCCATTTGTTGGATTAACACATAAACCTACTCGAATACCCCTTTTATGAAGTTTATCAATAGTATTCATAGGATTTGGAAATAATTCAGAATTAAAAGTAAAACCTGTTTTTAAATTCTTATTATCTCCTATATTTCTAATATGCCAATCATGATCAAATAATAATACCGAAATAGGTATTTTTTTTCTTTCAAAATTCTTTATTAAATCATTAACACCATTATCATCATAATTAGTATTTCTACTCCACCAATTACCTAGTGCATATCGAGGTATCAATGCTGGAGCACCAGTTATCTTAAAATAATCAAATAGAGCTTGTCTAAAATCTCTATCATACATAAATACATAAATATCTAAATGATCACTAATTGGATTTCCCAATGTTCCATCTTCCATAATAACCTTACTATTAGAATCATCAATAGAACAAAATCCATCTAATGAATATAACCCTTTTTGTAAAGTTGTTGATGCATTTATATCGATACTTACCATATTACCTAACATATTTCTTACTTCAGGATGTCCTACGTACCAATCTTTATTTCTATCTCTTTCACGAGATAATAGTGTTATCTTTAAATTTTTCATAGGATCAATTTTAGTTCCCACAAAAGGTTGACCCTTAATATATGTTAATGAAAAATATTTAGTAGTAATCTCCACAATTGAAGAATCTTGACGCACAGAAAAATTAGGTAGACCAACATTTCTTCTTTTAATAAGTTGTGTTGGCCTATCATTAAATTGTCCACTAAGAGAAAATTCAAGTCTAACAACACGTTCTGTAATCACAGAAATTCTATAATTAGAACCTTGTATTATCGATTTACTATCACTCTTAGCCTTTGTATAATCTACTTCAAATTGCTTTCCAAGTGGATACATACTAAACACCCTCTTATACTCTATTAACATAATATCATAAATAAGGAAATATTGAAAGAAAAAAAAAGGAAATTTCTTTCCTATTTATCTAAATAAACGGCATAGTATTCTTCAAAGGAAATATTGTTTTCATGAATATATTTTGCTATATCCTTTCCTACATATCTATAATGCCATGGTTCCATTCTAAAACCTGTAATTTTTTCATATCTCTTAGTAAATCTCTCAATAAAACCATATTCATATGCATGTTCTTGCATCCAATTATATTCCTTTGAATTAGCAAAGATATTAACTTTTTTACTACCAATATCATAAGCAAGTCCAGTTTGATGTTCAGAATAACCAGGCTTAGCCACATATTTATCTACATAACTTTGTCCATACCATTTCAAATAATAATTACCTATATCAACTTGATCTTGATAACTTCTATAAGCAGAATTAATAACTATTTCACATCCATCTTTTTTCGCAGCTTCACTCATCTTCTTAAAAGCATTAAATGCAATCCTACTACTTTGTAGATCTTCTTCTGATGCATATTCACTTGGAATATTCATTAAATCATTTGGCTCAAATTTTTCATCTAAATACCTATGTTTATTTACAAGCATATCTATAGAAAATTTATCTACTAATTTAGCATCTGCATAATCTTCTTTATCCATATCTAAATTAACACATAAAACAGTAGTTTCTTCATCTTCTCCTGTATCATCAGCATACTTTAAATATCTATCATAATTATCAAGTTTAGCATAATCTACAATAAAAAATTCTTCTAAATACTTAACTTTATCTCTTTTTAAAAACCTTTTAACGCTTTCATTATCACCATGACTAAATATTATATTAATATCATTAGGTTTATATCCTACTTCCAAAGCTTTATTAATATTAGAAATTAAATCTTTATGATTTACATATTTAACTTTACGATAATTATCTAAATTATCTTCAATATAATCCTTACTCTCAAAAGCCCTATTAATAGTTTTATTTTCACCTATTTTTAAAATATAATCTTTCTTAAACGAAAATAAAATATTTTTACTAGCTTCTTTACTATAACCTAACTTAGTTATATCATTTATCTGTTTCAAATAAAATAAGAACAACCCTAAAAATATACAAAAAATAACTCCTAGTATTTTAAAAATAGTTAATGCTTTAGGTTTAATTTTAATCTTCTTCTTTTCCATAATTACTTTTTCCTTCTTTTTATATAAGCTATAACTACTACAATCAATGTAATAACTTCAAATACAATTGCCACATAAGATTTATAAACAATTGCATATATTAACCAACATATTGCTGCAATTATACCTATTCTTCTTATTAAATCTTCATCATCAGTTAAAAATGAAATAATAACCACAACTGAAGCAATTATAGGAAATATTGAATATATATTTTCAAATGTAATAAAAGATATAACTAAAAGAATAGGAATTAGTATAGTTATTAATACTTTTTTCTTTTTCTTTAAAGCATCAAATAAATAAATTAAAACAAAAGCAATTAATCCAAGTAAATTACAAACACTACCAGTAATTGCATTTAATAATTGATAATGCAATATAAACATAATATATGCAAATATTTGTATCAATAGAATATCTTTCTTATTCTTCTTAAAATAACTAAATCCTAAAGTAGAATATCCAATTAACCCAATAAATTGTGTAATAAGAAACTTTATATCCATATTTTCACCTTAAATTAATTTTATCACATATTTGAAAAAAACCATACATTATGTTAATATAAATACGTTTTAGGTGATAATATGAATAAATTTAAATATTCAAATACAAATAAAAGATATCATACATTAGATTATTATTATAAAAATAAATTTAATGAAAAAATATTTAAAGTTAGTTTAAATGCCGGATTTACTTGTCCTAACATAGATGGAACAGTTGGTTTTGGTGGATGTATTTATTGTTCTGCATCAGGTAGTGGTGAATTTGCTGGTAATCCTAAAGATGAAATAAAAAAACAATTCGAAGAGATTAAAAATATTATGTTAAAAAAATGGCCTAAAGCAAAGTATATTGCTTATTTCCAAGCAAGAACTAACACTTATGCACCTCTTGATAAATTAAAAGAAATATATGAAGAAGCATTAACTTATAAAGATGTAATTGGAATAAATATCGCAACTCGTCCAGATTCAATTACAGATAAATGCTTAGATTATTTAGAAGATTTAAACAAAAGAACATATTTAACTATAGAATTAGGATTACAATCTATAAAAGAAGAAACATCTATTCTTATTAACAGATGTCATACACTTAAATGTTTTGAAGATATGGTTAAAAATTTAAGAAAAAGAAATATAGATGTAGTAGTTCATATTATTAATGGACTTCCTAATGAAACTAAATTAGATATGTTAAATACAGTTAAATACTTAAATAAATTAGATATTCAAGGAATAAAAATACATATGTTAAGTATTACTAAAAATACTAGATTAGAAAAATACTATGAAGAGCACCCTTTCCATGTATTAACAAAAGAGGAATATATTGATATTGTAGTTGATCAATTAGAATTATTGAGAGAAGAAATAGTAATACATAGAATAACTGGAGATCCTAAATTAGAAGATTTAATAGAACCAAAATGGTTAATAAAAAAGTTTTGTGTATTAAATGATATAGATAAAGAAATGGTAAGAAGAAATACTTATCAAGGAAAAAAGATAACTAATTAGTTATCTTTTTCTGCATTTTTAAGCATTACATTTTATAATTTAATTATTTTTCTTCTTTAGTTAATGTTTCTTTTAAAACAGTTCCAGCTGTTACTAATCCTTGTAAATCACTAGGAACAATAATCTTAGTAGCATTACCATTAGCTACATTAACCATTGCTTCATAGCTCTTTAATTTTAATACTGATTCATCCATCTTAGCATCTTTTAATAGTTTTAAACCTTGAGCAGTTGCTTCTTGAATTTTTACAATTGCTTCTGCTTCTGCCTCTGCCTGTTTAATTTTTGCTTCTTTTTGTGCATCAGCTCTAAGGATAGTACTTTCCTTTTCACCTTCAGCAATTAAGATAGCAGCTTTCTTTTCACCTTCTGCTTTAAGAATAGCTTCACGTCTTTCACGTTCTGCTCTCATTTGTTTTTCCATAGATTCTTGAATATCTCTTGGAGGTAAAATATTTTTAACCTCTACACGATTAACTTTAACTCCCCATGGATCAGTAGCTTCATCTAAGATACTTCTCATTTTAGTATTGATAACATCTCTACTAGTTAATGTTTCATCTAACTCTAACTCACCAATTATATTACGAAGTGTAGTTGCAGTTAAATTTTCAATTGCATTAATTGGATTTTCAACTCCATATGAATAAAGTTTTGGATCAGTAATTTGATAATAAACTACTGTATCTATTTGCATTGTAACATTATCTTTTGTAATAACTGGTTGTGGTGCAAAGTCTTTAACAATTTCCTTTAAACTAACTTTATTTGAAATTCTTTCAATAAAAGGAAATACATAATGAAGTCCAGTTTGCATTGTTCTATGATATGCACCTAATCTTTCTACTACATATGCTTTAGATTGTGGAATTATTTTAATTCCAGAAACAAATATAACTACAAGAATTATTAATATTACTATACCTATCATACTATTTATCCTCCTTCTTAACGATAAGTTTTACTCCATCTATTGACAATACTTTTACCTTTTTACCTACTTCAATTACTTCGTCACTAGTAGCAGTCCAAATATTACCATATATTTTTACTTCTCCATACTTATTAGTACTTATTTTTTTTGTAACTTCACCAGTTTTTCCTATTACTCTATCTGAATTAGTTGGAGTAACATCAAACCTCTTAAACTTTTTAATAAGTGGTTTAGTTAAAAGTAGTGAAATCAAACTGACCACAACAAACACTATAGTTTGAATTAATATTGAATCTGTAAATACGGTTGTGATAATCGCAGCTACTGCACCTATCGCAAACCATATAGAAACTAAACCTACAGTAAATAGTTCAATTAATAATAGAATTACAAAAGCTATAAACCATCCCATTACCATAAATTCACCTCATTTAAATTATATGCATTATTATACATTTTTTTTAACTTTAATACAATACTTCAACTAAACATATAATCACTCCATTCCTGTAAGGATACAAAAAAAACAAGACCCTTACATATTGTAAAAGTCTTGTTCCATATTACTACTTTTCATCCGGATATTATTATCGTCTTGACGAATGAAAAACATTCATAAATGAATGGGAACTACTCCCTCTTAACTGTCATTATTATACCAAAAAACATGTATTTTGTCAATTTAATCAAATATTATTCTTGTTTATAATACCAAGATAGGTTATAATATTATTTAAGATAGGAGTAAGGCTTATGAATATTAAACAAAAACGCATACTTTCATCTACACTTGCAGTTATCGCAGTATTCATGATTATTAGTGGTTTAGTTATGAATTCTCAAGTTAAACCAATAGTTCATACAAAATACACAGTAACAATAGAAAAGAAAAAAATTGCAGAAACTCAAGCAAAAACTGATGAAATAAAAGTAAAAGATATTGAAATAGAAATTAATAATCCAATTAGTGTAGATATAAAAGATTATTTAGATGATATTGATAAGTTAAAAGAATCTACAATAAAATCTCTTAAATTAGATACATCACTAGTAAATATAAATCAAGCTGGTGATTATAAATATACAATAATATATGGAAAGAAAAAATACATTGGTAACATCAAAGTAAAAGCAAAAGAACTTCCAAATGTCACAATAAATTTAAAAACAATAAGCTTAAAAACAAAAGAATCTTTATCTAGTAATCCAAGAACTTTTATCGAAGGAGAAATACCAGAAGAAGTATATAATAATTTAACACTAGATATATCTAAAGTAGATACATCTAATCAAGGTGATTATACATATTATGTTATTTATAAAGGGGTTACTTATCAAGGAAAAGTAGAAGTAAGAGATCCAGGACCAACAATCATTACTCCTGCACAAAAAGAAGAACCAAAAGATGAAGAAAAAACAAAAGAAGAAAAACCAAAAGAACAAAAACCTGAAGAAATAAACAATGGTGAATAAAAAAACATCCAATAGGATGTTTTTTTTAATTTAAATTTACTATTTCTCCATTAACTACATCAATAAGCTCATAATTAGCTTTCTTAGGAAGTCCAGGCATAGTTAATATATCACCTAAATAAACTGTTATAAAGGAAGCTCCTAAATATAATTGAATATCTTTTACTGTTACAGAAAGATCAATTGGAACTCCTACCTTACTCTTGTCATCAGAGAAAGAATATTGTGTCTTAGCAACACAAATTGGAAGATTAAGTATTTCGTTTTTTGTAATTAAACGTAACTTATCAAGTGCTTGTTCACTAAAATGAACATTTGCTACTCCATATAATTCCTTACATACCTTATTAATCTTATCAATATAAGTATCTTCTAATTGATAAAGATATTTAAAACTGTTATTACTATCCTCTAACACCTTATTAGCAAGTTCGATAGAACCTTCACTACCTTTATTATAAGAATTAGATATTGCATACTTATAACCTTTTTCTATACAATGCTTTTCAAAAATTTCTATTTCATTTAAAGAATCTGTTTCATATTGATTTAAACAAACTACTATATCCACACCAAACTTAACTAAATTATTATAATGCTTATCTAAATTAGCAAATCCTTTGATTAAAGCTTCATTATTCTCTTCATAAATCTTATCATCAGTAACACCACCATGATATTTCAATGCTTTTATAGTCGAAACTAATACTACTTTATAAGGTGTTAATCCTCCTACTCTACATTTAATATCAAAAAATTTCTCAGCTCCTAATTCTGCTCCAAAACCTGCTTCTGTAACTACATAATCAGCTATAGACAAAGCAGTTTTAGTAGCAATTAAACTACTACATCCATGAGCAATATTTGCAAATGGTCCTCCATGAACAAAAGCCGGATTGTTTTCTAACGTTTGAACAATATTTGGTTTAAATGCTTCTTTTAAAATTGCTGTTAAAGCACCTTCTAAATTCAAATCTTTAACATAAACAAATTCATCTCTACTATTTACTCCAATTACAATTCTACCTAATCTTTCTTTTAAATCTTCTAAAGATGATGCTAAACAAAACAAAGCCATAACTTCACTTGCAGCACTAATTGTAAATGAATCCTTTCTATTTCCTATAGTTATTTGACGAAGAGATCTATCATTAACATCTAAACAACGTTTAAACAATACTTTTTGAATATCTAATTCATTTCCATAATAAATATGGTTATCAATTGCCGCACTAATTAAATTATTAGCACTAGTAATCGCATGTATATCACCAGTAAAATGTAAATTAATATCTTCCATAGGCACAACTTGAGCTAATCCTCCACCTGTTGCGCCACCTTTAAATCCAAATACAGGACCTAATGATGGTTCTCTTAAACAAACAATTGATTTTCTATTCAATGCACATAATGCATCACTAAGTCCAATACTAACAGTTGTTTTACCTTCTCCATATGGTGTAGGAGACATCGCAGTAACAAGTATTAATTTACCCTTTTCTTCACTATTAAAAGGATTAATCTTAGCCTTATATTCACCACAAATAGAAACATTATCTTTATTAATACCTAAAACACCAATAATTTCAGTAATAGATTTTTTAATACTTTTTTTAGAGATTTCTATATCATTCATAAAATCACCTCAAATAAATTATATCATAATATATTAAACTTGTTTTTTTATACTACTATTATATATGAAAAAATAAATTTATCTAATTAAAATATAAAATTTAAGAAAATATTTGCATTAAAATATTAAAAACCTCCATTTGTCTGATAAAAATTATCATGTTAATATCAAAAACATTAAGAAAAAAAGGAGGGATTTTTATAAAAAAAATAAATATTTTCTTAATACTAATTGCTTCCATATTTATAAGTAAAAATATAATTATAAATGTTCAAGCAGAAGATGCAAATTTTTATGAAGCTGAATATATTGATGGTATCTATATGAATAAATATGATTATTCTACTGGTATAACATACTTTCAAAAAGCTAGATTCTTTAGAAAAACTAATACTAACGAATTTGCTTATTGTATTGAACCATTTAAAATTTTTAATGAATCATCTACTTATGAATCAACTATTTCACCTACAAATCTAAATAAAAATCAAATAGATAGAATATCAAAAATAGCACATTTTGGTTATGGATATTCTAATCATAATGATTCAAAATGGTATGCCATTACTCAAATGATGATTTGGAAAGAGGCAAATCCAAATAATGGAGACTATTATTTTACTGATAGTTTAAATGGTAATAGAATTAACCCATATGATAATGAAATAAATGAAATTAATAATTTAATAAATAATCATAATACTATACCTAGTTTTTCTAATAAAACATATACAATTATTAGTAATAATAAATTAATATTAGAAGATACAAATAATGTATTAGATAAATATATAATAGATAATAATAATAATAATAATTATGAAATAAAAGATAATAAAATTATAATTAACAATCTAAAAAAAGGTAATTATAAATATAATTTAATCAAACAAGATAATTATTACAATAAACCATATATATTTTATCAAGCAAACAATAGCCAAAATTTAATAAAGACAGGTGATATTGAAAATATTTCTACTAGTTTTCAAATAAATGTAGTAGAAACAGAAATAGATGTTTTCAAAATAGACAAGGATACCAAATCAATTATTACTAAGGGAGAAGCCAAATTAGATGGTTCAACATTTACTCTTTATGATTCAAATATGAATAAAATAAAAGATTTAGTAATTAAAAATAATCAAAGTATAATTAAAAATATAAATTTTGGCAAATATTATTTAAAAGAAACTACTCCAGGAATTGGTTATTTATTAAATGATAAAATTTATGAAATAAACATAACAGAAAAAAACACTCATCAAGAAATAATAGTAGAAAACAAGGTAATAGAAAAGAAAATAACAATTGAAAAGAAATATGGAGATAATTATATATTAAAAAATGAAAAAAATATATCATTTGATATATATAATTATTTAGATGAAAAAATAAATACTATCACAACAAATGAAGAAGGAATAGCTGAAATTACATTACCTTATGGAGAATATAAAATTGTACAGATAAATTCTACTGAAGGATATCAAAAAATTGATCCTATTACTATAAAAATAGATAATACAGAAAATGAAAAAATAGAATTAAAAGACATGAAAATTCCAGTACCAAATACTCATACTGATAACACTTTATTATTAGAAATAATCAAACTATTATTAATTTTATGGTAAAAAGAATTTTAATAAGCTTAATAATAATTATAAGTATTAGTATTCCTTTATCTATATTAAAAATAAGTACTGAAAATAACTATCATTCTAATAATCAATTTGCCTTTCTTACTATAAATAAAATAAATTTAAAAGAAGAATTATATCCAATAGAAAGTGAAGAAAATACTATTGAAAAACATGTAAGTATATTAAAAGAATCAATATATCCTGATAATGAAAATAGCATCATGATATTAGCAGCTCATTCTGGCATTGGTAAAATTGCCTATTTTCAAGAACTAGATAAATTAGAAATAAACGATGAAGTAATACTTAATTATAAAAATAATAAATATACATATAAAGTAAAAGATATTTGGGAAGAAAAAAAGACAGGTTATATTAATTTTAATAAAGAAAAAAATAAACAGTTAATATTAACCACATGTAGTCCTAATAAAGATGGATACCAGCTCATAATAAATTGCATAATAAAAGAGTCTAATTAGACTCTTTTAATTTCTTTAAAGCTTCCTGTAATTGAATATCATTATCATCAGTTGGAGTATCATAATAACTTTGTTGCTGTTCTACATTAATAGTAGGTTCAACACCTTTTTGATCAATCCATTTACCTTTAGGAGTTAACCATCTTTCAGTTGTATATTTAATAGTTGTTCCATTAGTTAAACTTTGTGTTTTTTGAACAGTTCCTTTACCATATGTCTTTGTACCTACAATAATTGCTTTTTTATAATTATCTTTAAAACAAGCAGCTACTATTTCAGAAGCAGAAGCACTTCCACCATTAACCATTATCGCAATAGGATACTTTCTACTTTCATTATTGTATGAATAAACCTTTTCTGTTATTCCTTTAGATTGTATTTGATATAAAACAGTCTTACTATTAAAGAATAAACTTAATATTTGTTTAGTTTGTTGTAAATGACCTCCTGGATTATCTCTAACATCTATAATTAATGAATCAATCTTTTTACTTTCTAATGCTTGTAATGATTTATAAAATTGTGAATAAGTATTAGCCGCAAAAGATGAAATATTAATATATCCAATATTTTTACCATCATACTCAATAATTTTATCAGTAACACTAATTAAATCTATTATATCTCTTTTTACATCAAAACTTATTTCTTCACCATTTCTTAATACTGTTATATTAACAATTGTACCCTTTTGACCTCTAATAATTTTAGCTAAATCACTACCAAGTAATCCTTTAACATCTTTTCCATCAACTTTAATAATAACATCTTCTGCTTTTATACCCGCTTTTTCTGCAGGACTATCTTCATATACTTCAATTATTGTATTGTAATTTTCACCATTCATTATGACAACACCAATTCCAACAAAAGAACCTTCAATTGATTCATTGAATTCATTAGATGTCTCACTATCCATATAATTAGAGTAAGGATCCTTTAATGATTCAATCATTGCCTTTATAGCAGCATTAGATAATTCATTTTTATCCAATTTACCATAATAATTATTAACTATATTACTATAAGTATCTACAATTTCAGATAAATTAGAATCTTTATTTACATCACTTTTACTATAATTTATAAAATATCCAACAATAACACCAAACAAAATTGATATTAACATTACTATTATTACTTCAGTAATACTAAAACTAGATTTTTCTTTTCCATTATTATCATTAAATAAAGTTTTTTTAACTATTCCAAAAAAGCTTTTCTTTTTCTTTTTATTTTTTTTCATATTATCATCTTCCTATAAAATATAATATCATAAAAATAGAATCTTTAGAAGAAAAAAGACAGAAAACTGTCTAATTTAAATAATTTCTAATTTCTTCTACACCTTCAATATAATTAACTACCTTACCTTTAACTACTTTTATTAAAGTAGATCCATTTATTTTTATATCACTAGTACTATTAGGAGTCGTATTAGATTCATTTCCTGTATATTTCTTATTAAATCCATCAGACATATCTACTTTATATATAGGTAATTCATTCTTAGATTTATATTCATCATAAATTGAAGACATTTCTTCATCTTGGTCATTATAAAATAATACATAGTATTCTTTATCTTTCATTGATAAACTGTTACCAACAATTATTTTTTCATTACTCACAACACTATTCTTAGTATTCTTTTCCTTAGTATTTGTATGCTTATTAGTAATATATAAAGTTAATATATAAAAAGCAAATATAAATAATAATACTACCACAACCACATACACTTTATCCCATATACTAGAATCTATACCTTTAACACTATTTATTTTTTTCTCTTCGTCTCTTATTCTTTTATTTTTCTTTCTTTGCGCCATTCTTATCACCTAAGAAAATTATATCACAAAAGAAATATTTAAGTCTATTATTTCATAGAAACTATACCACTTATTGATTGAGCAACTTCCATCATTTCATCCTTACTCATAACATCACTTATCAAATAATATTCAATACCACTACTAACCCATGATAATGAATTATCAGTCGCAACACCAAAAGTATCCATTACTAAATAAGGTTCCCCCATTGTTGGGATAACTGTAAATTCATTAAATACATCTGCTGTTTCTTCAACTAAAACAAATGATTTATCACCATCATAATTCATTATTACTCTTTCACCATTTTGTTTTTTTACTTTATCCTCATTAACCAACTTAGTGCCACTAGGTATATATAATGGATAAATAATATCATCTAAAGAAGCTGATTCTAATGCCTCTGACTTATCATCTTTTACAATACTATCTAAATTAAATTCATCCTTTTTAAAATTAGGTGAATAATCTATTTTATCAAAATTCATAGTCATTGCAGTTACACCATTTTTATCATATACAATTACTTTTTCTAATTTCAAATTATCAGACATAATAATCTTTTGATTAACTAATTTTGAATTATTAGGATATTTAACCCTTGTATTAAATATATATTGATTATCTTTTTTAACAAACTTTCTTTCCTTATCATTTTTAATATCATTAATTAAAGAATTAATTAAATATATTTGTGAATTATTATAGGGCCAATCACTTTGAAATCTAAAACTTTTATTTAAAAGAGGAGTAAGTACATAAACACCATCATTATTCTTTAATATTATTTGTGTATGATCATTTTGTTTATTAGTAAGTACTACCTTATAATAATCTTTTTTCTTATATGATACTTCTATATCATAATTATAATTTTCATCATTATTATTTACAGATAAATCACCACTTAGCTTATAACCATTACCTTTATTTAACTTATTTTCTACACTATCAATTATATTTTTCTCAGTATAATTGCCACAACCAGTTAAAAACAAACAACATAACAAAACTAAACATATAATTTTTTTCATATTCCACCTCTATATTCTAATAAAGAATATGAATATTTAATTAAATTATTACAAAAAAAAAGGAATTAATAATTCCTTTTATTTTTCACTTATTCTAACTTTTATCTTTTTAGTCTTAGAACTATAAGCAAGTTTTAAATCACTTCCAGTAACTTTTACATCAACTTCATGTTCTCCAACTCCATAATTAGTTAAATCAATATAAGCAGTAATATCAGAAGCATCTATCTCTTTTAATGCATCCTCACTACCTTTAACTACTACTGTTACTTGTCTATCGTCTTCAGATAATGCTTGTACTTTTAAGTTACTTGCCAAGTTTTCAGCACCTACTGCAATATTCTTAATTTCCTTACTTGAAGAATTATCTAATTTAACTTTAACAGTCATTGTCTTATTACTTAATTCAGTAATTCCTTTAGGTTTCTTTAAAGTTACATTAAATTCTTTATCTCTATCAAGACCCTTAACATCTATTTCTGCCTCTAATTGTTCTATTTTATCGATAGCATCCTGTGAACCATATACAGTTATCTTAGATAAACTTGCATCCATTGACTTAATTGATTTACCAAATGCTAAATTACCCTTAGGTACTACACGTACAGGTATTTGTTTGCTTGGAGATGTTATAGAAATATTAGCAGAAACTGTTTTTGGTACAATTTCAACATTAACTCTTTTACCATCATTGTCATATGCAACTAATGGAATATCTTTTACTGTTATTTCGCCAGCTTTTGGATTTGGAATATTTCTAACATCAACTAGTGCTTTAACACTTGCTACTTCTTTTAGTTTATATTCTGCACCCTTAATTATTACTTCTCCACGATCAATTTCAGCATTACTAATATATAACTTAGTATCTAATGCTTCTTGATGTAGTATATCGTAAGTTAAAGCTCTATTTTCACTAACTTTTTCATATATTGTAACCGTTACATTAGATGGATCTAATTTATAATCCAATGATTTTAATCTTTGTGTATATTTTAATGTTACTCTATGATTTCCAGGCTTTAATCCTGTCAAATCAACACTAACACCTTTTGAAGGTGATTGCTTAGCCAAGAAGATATGTCTTCTTTGACCAACCAAAGTAATATCAACTGTTTCAGGCAAACCTTCTATTACATATAATTCTTCATTATATATAGCGCTTACTGGTTGCTTATAAAGTATCTCAGCATATTGATCTATCATTACATTTGATTCTCTATCTATAACAAAGAATACACAAAATGCTAATAATAAACTTACTATTAATAATGTAGATTTTTTACCTGAAACTTTATCAAAACTCTTAACAAGTTCCTTTAATAATTTCATTAATTTTAAAATAATTTTAGTTAAGGGAGTAATTAACCATTTATCGAAGAATAAACCTATATTACGGATAATTCTTATTATTACATTACCTATCTTCTTCATATATCTCTTCCTCTATTTTTTCTTCATCATCATCAAAATCAACTTCTTGTTTTGGTCTCAACTCATCTATTAATAACATTCTAACATCATCAATAGTTAAGTTATATAGCATTTCTCCCTTTAATGCTATAGAAACTCGACCAGTTTCTTCTGATACAACTATACATATTGCATCAGTCTCCTCTGCAATACCTAAAGCTGCTCTATGACGAGTACCTAAACGTCTATTTATTTTAGAACTATTACTTGTTGGGAATACTGCTCCAGCACAAGTAATTCTATCTCCTTGAATGATAACTCCACCATCATGTAATGGATTACCTTCATAGAATATTGCTATTAATAAATCACTAGATAAATCAGCATATAATTTCTTAGCCTTATCTATATAATTACCTAAACTAATATCTCTTTCAATTACAATTAAAGCACCAATTCGCTCTTTTCTTAAATAATCAATAGCATTAACCATTTCATATACCATATGTTCTCTCTCATCAACAGTTAATACTTTATGTCTTCCAAGCAAATGACTTCTTCCTAATTGTTCAAGTATATTTCTAATTTCAGGTTGAAATATAATTATTAATGCAACAGGTCCCCATTGAATAATATAATCAAGTAAGTATCCTACTGTTACAAATCCTAACTTTTCACTTATAACCCTAAGTATAATTATAAAAGCTACTCCTTTAAATATTAAAGTAAGCTTAATATTATTTCTAATGTTTTTTAAAATATAATAGAATATAAACCATACTAAAGAAATATCTACTATTTTTCTTACTACAGTTAATACATCCGTTAAAGTTATCATCACGTCATCTCCTTAACACATAGCTTATAATAGAATCACTAGTTCACTATCATAACCCCGTATGTAATATAATGATAACATTTTATGATAAATTTCGCAACTCTATTTTTAATAGGATATCTTCCTAATTTTAATATTTAAAACATAATTTTATTTTTGCATCTTCATCTTAATAAGCTGATTAGAATGATGATAATCCTTAATAACATTTTCTTTTATTTTTTCTTTTATTATAAAATCAACTGATTTATTTTCAATAGAAGTATTAATTAATTCTAGCTTTAATCTATCTCCCACATAATAATTACCTTTATCATTAAGTGATAATAAAGTAAATGTTAAAGGATTACATACATATTCACCATTTAAATTACTAGTACGTATTTTTCCTTCCAATAAATTATCTAATTGAACACAAATACCATTATTACTTACAGTTATTACAGTAGCTTCAAATTCTTGTCCCACATAATTACTTAAATATGAAGCAGTATCCATATATAAAACATTCTTTTCTATTTCTTCTTCTACTTTCTCCATTTTACTAGCTTGAGCAGCATAATCACCTGCTATATCAATCCATTTTTTTATATTATTATCTTTTTTTAAAGAATTACGTTCAAAATAACATTCATCTATTATTCTGCTAATAGCTAAATCTGCTATTCTTCTAATTGGAGAAGTAAAATGACAATATGTATCAAATCCTGTACCATAATGACCAATATTATTTGTACTATACATAGCATGAGACATACATTTTATTAAATTAGTATTTAACATAGATTGAAGTTCATGCTTCTTATTAATATGTACTGATAATAATTGTAATACTTTTTTATCTTTTAATATATCGTCTTGATCAAATTCAAAAGGCATATTAATCGCATTTAATAACTTCAAGAAATTTTCTAATCTCTCACTATTAGGTACATCATGTACTCTATAAATACAAGGTATTTTAGCCTCTGTTAATATTTCCGCAACATTATTATTAGCAGTTAACATAAACTCTTCTATTAAAGTTTCTGCCATATCTTCATAACGTAAAACAACATTGTTTGCTTTACCATTTGAATCATATTCAAACTTAACTTCAGGTCTATTAAATATAATAGCCTCAGACAATATTCTTTTCTTTTTTAAAACATATGCCAAATCAGACATATTTTGTAATGTATCTAAATACTTTGAATAACCTTCTACTTGTTTTCCTTTTAATAACATATTTACTTTTTCATAAGTAAGACTACCACATGATTTAATGACACTAGGTACTAATGATCTACTAACTATATTACCTTTTCCATCTATTTCCATTAATATAGACTTAGTAAGACGCTCTACTCCTTCGTTTAAAGAACAAATACCATTACTAAGTTCAACAGGTAATTGTGGTTCTACAAGTCCTCCAAAATAATATGAAGTTCCTTTTCTAAAAGCATCTTTGTCTAAAGGTGTTCCCTCTTTAACATAATAATTAACATCAGCTATGTGTACACCTAATAAATAATTACCATTAGGAAGAAGTTTTAAGGATATACAATCATCTTTATCCTTAGTATCAGCACCATCTATAGAAAAAATTTCCCAATCAGTAAAATCAAATCTATATTTTTTATCCTTTTCAGAAACTACTGAAGGAATACTCTCAAGTTGTTTAATAGATTCCTCACTAAAACCTTCAGGCATACCACATTTAAATGCTTCTAATAAAGCATCTGAACGAGGATCATTCGCATGACTAAATGTTCTTAAAACTTTACCGATATAATAATTTTCTTCTTTTTCAGAATCCAAAGATATAGAAACAATACTATCTTCAGCTATATCTTCATCCAACTCAATAGTTAATATTTTTTTCTTCTTATCAATAGGCTTAACATAACTCTTTTTACCAATCTTACTAACTACACCAACTATATTACCTATATTTCTATCTATTATTTTTAAAACAGTAGGTTTTCTACCACTACCACCTATATCTATTAATACAAAATCCCCATCAACCGCATGATTACAATGTTCTTTTTCAATAGAAAACTTTTCTTCCTTAACTATTCTTTTACCATGCTTATTAGTATAACTAATATTACTAACAACAAAACCTTCTCCTATGCGATTACCATGGAATCTTCCTTTTCTAAAAGAAGTTTTAAACAAAGGAGTAAAACGTCCATTAGGAGTTCTATAATACTCATATTTTTCAAGACCCTTAGTAAGAATACTATTTATTTCTTTCATATCATCAGTAGAAATAGTATAATCAGAATCTTCCATTTGCTTTAATACTTCTATTTTTTCATAAATTTTTTCTAAATCAACCGGCTTTTTCTCTTTTTTTAGTATATAATCAATAAACTCCTTCATAGAATATCCCCCAACATATTAAATGTATCATAAAATTAACCAAAAAAAAAGACTTTTAGTCTCTTTTAAAATCAAGATGTGCTAGTAATATACCTATATTTATTAATCCAGCTATACCCACTAATGTATATACTGTTCTAGATAAGAAAGATCCAGCACCAAATAATAAAGCTACTAAATCAAAGTCTAACAGTCCAATTAAACCCCAGTTTACTGCACCTATAATAGTTATTACTAAGGCAACTTTTTGTAATGTTTCCATTTTTCAACCTCCTATATGTAGCATATCCAAATATTTTAATATTATACAAAAAAAGAGTTATTAATTAACTCTTCTTACAGAAAGTATTGTAGTTCCAGAACCACTTAACCATCCATCAACAGAACTTAAAATTACTCCTTGACTTGGATTAGCAGCATGAATCATCATTCCATTTCCAACATATAATGCCGAATGTGTTGGTGTTCCACCATAACCCCAACTTAATATATCACCAGGTTGAGCATTATCATAACTTACCCCAACACCATCATATAATTGTGTCCATGAACTTCTACTTACATTTACTCCAACATTAGAATAAACATATTGAACAAATCCACTACAGTCAAATCCATATGGACCATTAGCTCCTCCAATATATGGAGCACCTAACAATGAATATGCAATAGAAACTGCATCATTACCATGAATGCTATCAGCTGCATTATAACTATAATTATAAGGAACATAATATTTTTTTTCTTCTACTTCAAAAATAAATGTTTTTTCTGAATAGTTACCAGTCTTATCTTTTGCTATAACTTTTACTTCATGTTCTCCTATATTATTAATTTCATCACCATTGTATGAAATATTATAATAAAAAACACTTTCTTCATTAATATCACTATTAAATGGAATATCTCCATCTACATCATCAACTACAGATTCTATATTACTATTAAGATCATATTCATCACCTTCAGTAATAACAAATCTTTCATCTTTAATATTAATTGTAGGTCCCAAAGTATCCACAACAGATACTACTATTGGAACTTCTTTTATAATATTTTCCTTCTTAACTTCTACTAAAACTTCCTGTTTACCTATTACATTAGTATCAATATCATTTTTAACTGATACTATTTCCCCATCTACTTTTTTAATAAAGTCATTTAAATTATAATTAGCACTACCATAAGGTACAGCTGCATTATTTTTAACAACTACCTTAATATTTTTATAAGTATAATAATTATGATATGTGTAGCAACTAAACATAATTAATAATGACAACATCATCAAAGATAAAAACCTTATCTTCGAGGGTAATTCGATATTTTTCATATGTATAATTTTCCTCCCGAATGAAAATTATTCTACTATATTTAAAAAACAATGTCAAATATAGCTATTTTCATTTCAATAAAGTTATGATAATAAAACTTTATTTTTATACACATTTTTTCATCTTTTTGAAAGTTCCACTACTTTTCTCCATAAAAGAGGTCCAACAATACCATTTTCTGAAAAACCATAATCCTTTTGAAGTTTTAAAACAGATTTTTCAGTTAATTCATCAAATATACCATTAACCCTAACACCAGGTATAGAATGATCATATTGACATATAGATAATAAAAATTTTTGAAAACGTATCACATCATTTCCAGTAGTACCCCTAACTAAAAAATAATCTGGATATAATTCATCAACATAATCATTGTCCAATGACTTTAAGATATTATCATAAACATCTTTTAAAACTTTCCAATCACTATAAGTGAAAATCCCTGTTACTGGTAAATTATATTTCTTTTGAAAAGCCTTAACCATCGTAATACTATTGTCATTATAAATAGAATTAGTCTTTAATCTTGGAATATCAGGATCTAAAAATGCAATAGCATCTAAAAAATAATGAATATGTTCTACTTCTATACCAGTATCTCCATAATTAAGTTCATCTTCATAAAGAAAAGTAGTTTCTTTTTCAGTTAAACCTTCTGAATATAAATCACTAAGTTTTTTAACACTAGTATAAACATACTTTATTTTATACCAAGTAGCTTTATCCACAGATCCTGTTACTGGTAAACTAAATATTTCTTGAAACTTTTTAACCGCATCAACTGTCTCTTGATCATATATCCCAACAGTATTAAAAATATCAGGTATTGCTGGATAATTTTTTCTAATTCTTCTTAAATCACGTTGTATAGCTAAAACAGGATTCCCCGCACTACCAAAACTAACTACATATCCTGGATAACCAATAACATCTCCTACAGGAGCATCCTTCTTTATATTAATATCATTTCCATAATAATACCTAAGTATTTCTAAATAATTTTTACCTTGATTAGCTAAACTAACACTTCCCCATTGAGAAAGACCATCACATGTAGTATTTCTACCATCACAATACTTTGTAAAATAAGGCTGTACCTGATTTCCCTTAACTACATAATTATTAAATATTTCCTCAACTATATTATTAATATTTTCATATGTAGATCTATTAGGAACAAAAGCTTGATCATAAAGAGGTGAACTAGTAATATCAAAACTATATCCTTTACTACGATACCACTCATTATATATTCTATTCATTGTAAAAGATATAATCGCATAAATATTAGCAATTAAACTTTCTCTAGGCCATGTAGGATATATTTCCGAAGCAGCTACATTAGATATATAATCAATAAAACTAACTGTAACATTCTTAGCATCTTCATTTGGCTTTCCTAAATGAACTATTATGTTTTCAGGTACTACAGGATATCTAACTGCCATATTCTTCACCTGGCACAAAATTGATATTTTGTACTACACATATACCATCATACATATTAATAGTAAAACTACTCGCATTATTTATATTCTTATAAGCCTTAATTTTATAAGTAATAGTTTTAGGTATTATCAAATTACTAAGTTCATTTTTAGGAGCTGGTAAACTAATAGTAGGAATCATACCACTAGTATCAGTAACACCTTTGAAAAATACTACCTCTTCATTATTAATCACACTACTAACAATAATATTTAATCCATCTACAGGTAATGCTTCACTAGCTGCATAAGCTCTAATTTTCAACTTGCCATTTCCTGAATTTTCCTTTATAAAATCAGGATATTCATTAGTTTTCATAAATTCATTTATATTCATAAATCCTCCTATATTTTTAATATTTGTCCTACACTTAAATTATTACTAGTAAGATTATTCTTACTCTTGATAGAATCCACAGTAGTATTAAACTTTTTAGCTATAGAATATAAACTATCTCCTTTTACAACTGTATAAGTATTATCACTATTACTAGGTATTTTTAAAACTTGTCCGATGCTTAAATTATTAGTAGTAAGATTATTAACTTTTATTATTTCACTAACACTAATATTAAACTTCTTAGCTATAGCATATAAACTATCTCCTTTTTTAACTATATAATTACTATAACTAGCACTAGGAATCTCATAATCTTCTCCAAAACACTCTTCTACAATAGTACTACTACTTCTTATTTTAAGATTTTGTCCTATGCTTAAAATATTATTCTTTAATGCATTATCCTGAATTATAGTATCAACACTAACCCCATATTTCTTAGCTATACTATATAAACTATCTCCACTTTTAACAGTATAATTAACATAATTTGGATCATTCATATCACTAGGTTTTGTATACATTTCAGGTATTCTTAAAACTTGTCCTATATACAAATTATTATTTACTAAATTATTTATCCTTTTAATTTCAGAAACTGAAGTATTATAAACCCTTGCTATAGAATATAAACTATCACCCTTTTTAACTGTATACATAAACATATTATCTGGATTAGTACCACTTTTACTAGGTATTAATAATTGTTGTCCTACTTGTAGCGTTTCTGCAGTAACATTATTTAAACTCGCAAGTTCACTAACATTAACCCCATATTGATTACTAATACCCCATAATGTATCACCACGTTTAACTACATACACTTCATTCATATTATTCACCTATAATATAATATGAAAAAAGAGATAATTATATATCTCTTTTATACATCATTTTAATTACTTATTATCATAATTATCTAAAAAAGTATGTTTTTTCTTATCATCTTTCCATCCTAATACACAATTCATATTAATATTATCTAATGACTTAAATATATTATAATCTATATTAGGATTATTCTTTTTTAATTCACTTATTAATTTTTTCATTTCCAATCTTTTACTTAAATTATCATCCTTTTCAGATATCTCTTCAGTAAACCTACAAGCACAGTTTAAAAAAGATAACTCATTAAACTTAGCCCAAGCAATAATATCACTTTCTTTAACTAAATATAATGGTCTAATTAGTTGTAATCCTTCAAAATTCTCGCTCCAAAGTTTTGGCATCATCGTTTTAATTTCAGCTCCATAAAACATAGATAATAGCGTTGTTTCAATAACATCATCAAAGTGATGACCAAGAGCTATTTTATTACAACCTAATTCACGAGCTTTATTATATAAACAACCTCTTCGCATTCTAGCACATAAATAACATGGACTTTTTTCAACATTACTAACGACATCAAATATATCAGAATCAAACATTTTCAAATCAATATTTAACTTCTTAGCATTCTTCAAAATAAGATTCTTATTTCTTTCATTATAACCAGGATTCATACATACAAAACATAAGTCAAAATTAACTTTACCATGTCTTTTAATCTCCTCCATACATTTAGCTAATAAAAAAGAATCTTTTCCACCACTAATACAAACCATAATCTTATCATTTTCATTAATAAGTTCATAATCAATAACCGCTTTTACAAATTTACTCCATATATCTTTACGATACTTCTTTATTATACTTCTCTCTATTTCCTTATATTTATCCATAATATCACCACCAATATTTTATCAAACAAAACTACTTATTCCAACGAAAATAATAATTATAGAAAAAAATAACTTATTTAAATTAATATTTATGTATAGATAATTCATAAATAGTAACTTAAAATAAAAAAAACTATTTAAATAATATATAGTAAAATATTGAAATTTAACAAAAAAAATTATATAATTATAATAGTAAAATAATATAGGTGATTATATGAAATTTAAGAAAAATATAAAATATATAATTGTTGTATTAATATGCACAATAATAGGCGGAGCATTAAGATTAGGTTATAGTGCTTCATCTAGTAATTGTTTCATTGAGAATCATGGAGAAGATGTTGTTATTTATAATACTTATAAAGATCATTATGATAATGACTTTGGAGATATGGTACGTAATTTAGCAGATCCAATTTCATTATCTTCTAATACATCTACTAAACTTGCGAGTATTGAAGTTCCAAGTGGAACATGGTTTATTGAAGGAGCAGCAAATTTTGAATTCAACCAAACAGGTTATAGACAAATATTCCTATCGCGTAATTCAACTTGTTCTTCACCATACGGAGCAGCTTTCTATAAAAATAGTAATGCTGCATTAACAGATACAAATATTTCATTTTCTGGTTTCCAAACACCTGTAACAACCACAACATATTATTTATGTGGTTTTCAAAACAGTGGAACAACTTTAGAAACTGGTGGTCGTATGTATGCTATAAGAATAAAATAAATTATAAAAAGGTGATAATATGAATATGTTTAAAAATTATAAAATTAATAGATGGAAAAGAAAAAAATCAAAAAATTTTATAATAAGAAATTTAACACTAATGATATTAGGAATTTTAGGAGCAGTAATAGGATCAACTACAGTTGGATATGCTACACTTTATGATTATGATTCTATTAATGTAGGCTATGACAATACTAATAGTTCATTATCATCAACTGATGTACAAAGTGCAATAGATGAATTATGTGATGATGTTGATATTACGAATAATGCTGCTGCATTAGAAACTGCTTATACACCTAAAGGTCAACTAAGATCTATTGAACCAGCAGCTGTTTCAGTACCTTCTGGTACAGCTACTCAACTTGCCAGTGTTACACTACCTGCAGGTAAATGGATGATTAATGGTGCTGCAAGATACAATTCAAACGCAACAGGTTATAGAGAAATATGGATATCAAGAAATAGTGACTGTGATGGTATTCTTGGTAACTCGTGGTTTGTTATAGAAAACGCAGTAAATGGTACCTATACATATCTTTCTTTTAATGCACCTTATGTTTCTACTGCTTCAAGTACTTATTATTTATGTGGATATCAAACTAGTCCAAATGCTTTATCGACTCTTGGTCGTTTATATGCAATTAATGTAAAATAGGTGATAATATGAAAATAATAAATAATGAAAAGAAAATAAAATTAAAAGAAATTATACGTAACAGTATACAACCTATATTATTTTCCATTGTAGGTATGATAATAGGTTCCATTTCTATAGGATACGCTGCTACAATATACTTTAATAGTGACAAGGTTAGTTATGATAATACTAATTCTCAATTGCCATTTGAAGAAGTAGAATCAGCGTTAGATGCTCTTGAAGTATCTACTAAATTTCAACAAGATATAATTAATTATGTAAATGCATATAATAGTCTAGGAGAACGTATAGCAGCAGAACCAAATGAAGTTTCAGTAGCAAATGATACTAAAACTAGAATTGCTCAAATTACATTAACTCCAGGTAGATGGATTATTAATGGTAATGCGAATTTTACATCAAACGCAACAGGTCATAGAAGAGTATATCTAGCATATTCTAGTTCTTGTCCAGATACTGAATTTAGTGCAGCAGCTCATACTATTGTTCCTGCAGTAAACGGACAAAATACACGTATTGGATTTACTAGTTATCCATATGATATAGCAGACACTAGTGGAACAATTTATCTATGTGCTTATCAAAACAGTGGAAGTGCAATTGGAACAACAGGTCGTTTATATGCAATGAAAATAAAATAAAATTAAATTAAATGAATAACTATAATAAATCAGTCTCAAGACTGATTTTATTTTGTATTAATAAAACACAAACACAATAAAAACAGCATATATTATGCTGTTTTTATATCTTATTCATATAGATTAACTATTACCATTAAGTATACTATCTATATAATCTAATGTACATTGAACATCATGGCAAGTACTTGGAGCATACTTAGGTTCATAATAAATATTTTCAGCCATTACTCTACTCCATTGAGCATATAAGTTTATTTGTGCATTAGAATCAATATATTCAGTTGCATGAGTAGATCCTTTTTCCATTTTAGCTCCTGCTATTTGAACTTCACCATTTCCAGATTCTGTACCAAAGTAAACATTAAATTGTTTATGGATATTAACATATACATCATCATCATTATCCGACGTTCTAATACTCCTTGTAGGATAAATCTTCATTTCATACCTTTGCCAATCATTTGTCAATGTAAAACTACTTGTTTTACCATTAGTACTACTTCCCTCTGCTTCAGCTTTAATTATTAAATTACCAGAACCTTTCGCATATATACTTATAATATAATATTCCTCAACTTCTGTAAGCATATAATTTAAGTATAAATAATATGGTTTAGAAGTTGTATTTTGAGGTATTACAAAAGCTTTATTAACAGGCAATCCGCTATTATTTACTGATATTAATGACGGAGTAAGCTCATCTGAAGTTTTACCCCATTGACCAGCTAAAGCATAAGAAATTGTAGAAGTTGGTAAT
This sequence comes from Bacilli bacterium, assembly GCA_017460175.1. Classification (GTDB taxonomy): domain Bacteria; phylum Bacillota_I; class Bacilli_A; order RF39; family UBA660; genus UBA3789. Next base: position 74,138 of record JAFUBO010000003.1, on the reverse strand, counting down.
GATGGATTAGAAGTATTTATAAACATATTAGGCATAATTGTCATAGAAGCACCGTTAGAATAACTGTAACCTGTTCCATCACTTTTAGTGTTCCATTTATTAAATATATATCCTGGAGAAGTAGAATAAGCATTTCCTGTTAAATTAATAGATGATCCATCTAATGGGATTGTTTGATTTGCCATTGTTCCTGCTCCACCATTAGCATTATATATAATTTCTCCACTAGTTTTTCTCCACTGTGCATATAAGTTAACTATATCACCATCTGTTTCAGTCAAATCCCTCATTATTTGTTCTTGATCATAATAAGCTGCTGCTCTACCATTAAAATCAGTGTAAATAACTCCAGTACCATCACTATTACGAGTCCATCCTACAAATTCATAACCTGACCTTGTGAATGCATTTTGTTTTAATGTAGCAACAGTTCCAAATGTCATTGATTGATTTGTCATAGTTCCAGTTCCACCGTTAGCATTAAATTTAATACTATATGCTTTTTTTCTACATACGGCATATAAGTTAACTGTTGAACTCATGTCTTCAGTTATTCTACTAACATCATAACTTCCACCACTTGCTATCTCAATTGTAGTTCCACTATTACTTGTACTCCATCCACAAATATAATTAGTCTTTGGAGTTATTGTTGGTACTGTTCCAGCTACTCCTGTCCAGTGTGCTGTATATTCTTTATTTCCAGTTGAACCTGTTAGTATTGTAACACTAGTTTGTGGAGTATTTCCATTACTTCCTGTCCATCCAGCAAATGTTTGATCTGCTGTTGTATCAGTACCTATACTGTTTATATAAGTAGATGTACCATTGGCCCCACTTGTTGCATTATAGTTTCCTTTAAATATTAGTGTTTTAGTTGGTGCTTGTAATGTAATATCACTATCATCAACACTATAAGTTGTTGGATTATTAGGATTATTTTGTCCATTATTCATTGCATAACTAATTGTATAAACATCTTTACTACAAATAGCATACAATGTAGTACTTGTAGCTGTTCCATTAGTTGGAGTATAAATTCCTCCACTTTCATAATCAGTTCCAGTACCATGTGAATTTGTATTAAATTTACATACATATCCAGTTTTTTCAATAGTTGGTAATGGTACAGAACCTGTCCAGTTAGCAATCAATGTTGCTGTTCCAGATTCTCTTAAATTCTTAAAGTATTTATTTGTCGTTAAAGTACCATCCCAAGCTGTATATGTAGTTCCATCACTACTAGTTAATGCAGTAGAACCAAGTGTAGAACTATTCCATCCTGTAAATGTTAATGCTGCACTTGAACTAGTATCACTTAATGTTGCTCCTTGGCTATTTGCATTAATATTAACTGTAAATGTTTTTGTTGTTTGTGCTGTTGTACCAATTTCTACAGCATTATCATATGTAGCACTAGTTGGTCTAGGATCTGGATTAACTCCACCATTCATTGTGTATGAAATACTATAAGATCTAGCACTCCATTCTGCAGTTAATGTCGCATCCTTCCATATATCACTAGATAAATCGGATGCAAAAGTACCATCACTATAAATATAACGTTCTCCTGAAGATCCACCACTAGTACCATCAGCTACATACCTAGAGAATGAATAACCTGTTTTAATTGGTACTGGTACAGAAGTTATTATATTTGTACATGTCTCATCTGAATAGAATGTATTAATACCATAATAATACCACATGTATTGTGTTGATGATGTACCACCATCATGATCTAATGTTAATTTTATCTTATTTCTTGTACATACAGCATATAAATTTACTGTAGTAGACATATCCTCAGTAATAGCACTTACTGGGAATGTTCCACCGCTTTCATATTCGATAGTAGTTCCACTACTACTTGTACTCCATCCACATGTATATCCTTTTTTAGTTACAGTAGGAAGTGTTGCCGCTACTCCTGTCCAGTGAGCAGTATATTCTTTATTTCCAGTTGAACCTGTCGCTATTGTTACAGCAGTTTGTGGAGTATTTCCATTACTTCCTGTCCAACCTGCAAATGTTTGATCCTGTGTTGTATTAGATCCAATAGATACAGCAGTTCCTTCAGCTCCACTTGTTGAATTAGAATGTCCTACAAATGTTAATGTCTTAGTTGGTGCTGCTAATGTAATAGCACTACTTTCAACATTATAACTAGTTGGATTACTATTATTTGTACCATTATTCATACTATAAGTAATTGTATAATTTTCCTTAGTACATTTTGCATATAAAGTTACACTTGATGCACTTGTAGATGTATATGTACCACCACTTTCATATGCTATTGATCCACTACTACTTGTAGCAAATCCACATGTATAACCAGTTTTTTCAATAGTTGGTAATGTTATATCCGTAGGTGCCCAATTAGCAATCATTGTAGCAGTTGCTCCATTTGTATTTCTTAAATTTTTAAAGTATGTATTAGTAGTAGCACTACCATCCCATGTTGTAGTTGGATCAGCACTTGTACCAGTTTTTGCTGTATCAGAAATAGTTGTACTATTCCATCCTGCAAATGTTATTGACTTTGTAACAGTATTTGAACTTATTGTTGCACCTTGACTATTTGCATTAATGTTAATTGTAAATGTCTTTGTTGGATTACCAATAACTACATCACTACCATAATTTCCTTTTGTTGGTTTTGGACTTGGATCATTTCCACCATTCAACGTATAAGAAATATTATACGCATAAGGAGTCCATTTAGCATATAAAGGAATATTATCTGTATCTGTATAACTACTATCTATATCAATAGGAGCTTTTTGATAAATACTATTAGTAAATCCAGCAGAAGTTGTAACATATCTTGTTCCTGCACCATTTACTTTTGAATAATATCCTCCAAATGTATTTCCTGTTTTTGCAGGTTTATCAATATAATATCCACCTCTTAAACACTGAGTTAATTCTCTATCTAAATAATAATAACACTTAGTACCATCAATAGTTTTTGTTTGATTATATTGATAATAAACTTTTGTAGTTCCTGGTGTATCAGCACCTTGATTATCTAATGTTATTGAATAGATATTTGGAGTACATACAGCATATAAGTTAACTGTAGCACTCATATCTTCTGTAATCAAAGACGTTGGATAATTTGTAGCACCACTTGCATATTCAATAGTAGTTCCACTATTACTTGTACTCCATCCGCAAGTATAACCCTTTCTTGTTACTGTTGGTAATGTATCAGGAGCTACTGCACTCCAGTGAGCTGTATAATTCTTATTACCAGCTGTTTCCTCAGTAATTGTAACACTAGTTTGTGGAGTGTTTCCATTACTTCCTGTCCAACCTGTAAATGTTTGATTTGCTGTTGTATTAGATCCAATAGTTACTCCAGTACCATAAGCACCACTAGTTGAATTAGTATGTCCAATAAATGTTAATGTCTTTGTTGGTTGACCTAAAGTTATAGGTGTATCAGTAATATTATAATTTGTTGGATTACTTGCATTATTTTGACCATTGTTCATTGCATAATCAATAGTAAATGAATTACCGCTGCAATGAGCAGCTAATGTTTTATCTTCAGTAATTAACCAATTTCTAGAAGAATCTGTCCAATTACCTGCACTTGGAACTATCGTTCCATCTGCATTAATTACTTTTGTTGTTCCATCATACCATCCTGTAAATGTATATCCGCTTTGAGTTGCAGTTGCTATTGTTCCTGCTGTAGTATTTCTTATACCAGTGTATACTCCAGTTGATCCTTTCTTAACATAAGCAGGATTTGTTCCACTTATTGTTCCACAATCATTAGGATTATAAACAATTTTTGCATTATTTATTGTTAGTTCTGTATCTGCTGATGGTGAACTTGCTACTATTGAAGTAGTTTGTACACCATCAGTTGCATATACTCTACATGAATACCATCTTTGTCCTACATATTCATTTTCTGCAACAGTAAATGTATTTGAAGTAGATGGTTCAGTCCAATTACTTGGTGTACCATCATTAGTTGTAGCGTAACCAAATGAATAATATTTAGTTATACCTTGTCCATAGCTTGTATTTTCTGAACAAGTTAAAGTTGTATCACTTGAACCATATATTTTAGTAGTTCCACCACTTATTGCTGGTGTTGATATATTATTAATACTCCACTTAGCAAAAATACTATGATCAACAGCTATTTTTAAAACTGTTGAACTTGTTAATTGACTACTTATATCAGTTATATCAGCTGCATTTTGATATTCACTTATTACTAAATTATTTAAGTAATAATTCATATCTCCTTCTTGCTTTTTAACTTCAATTCTTATATAAGCAGCATTAGCTGAAATTGAATGAGTTGTAGAATAATTAGATTCTCTCTTTATAAAGTCACCATTTGAATCATATGAATATATTCCACATATTTCTAAATTAGAATATAATGTAATTCCAGATTTTATAGGTACTAAGTTAGGTGTTGCAAAATAATTTGATGCATGAATTGGTTCACCTGTATCGGAATTAATACCTGTAGCATCTTTAAAATCTACTGCTTTTACTATATTTCTATACCAACCATCAAATGTATAACTAGTTTTAGTCGGAGTTGGAAGTGTCCCGTAATTTGTATCAAATACTATTGACTTAGTAGAACTTCCACCTGTTCCTGTCCAACCTGATGTAGAAGGTATATCTCCACCATTTGCATTTGCAGTTACTGTATAAGAATTTGGACTACAAATTGCATATAATGTATCACTATTTGCTGTAGCACTTGGTGAATATGTTGCTCCACTTGCATAATCTGTACCTGTTCCATTAGAACTTGTATTAAATTTACATGAATATCCTGTCTTAGTAACATTTGGTAAAGTAATATCTACTGGTGTCCAGTTTGCTAGCATTGTTACTGTTCCAGATTCTACTAAATTCATAAAATGACTATTAGTAGTAGCACTACCATCCCAAGCTCCACTTGGTTTAGTACTTGTACCACTCTTAGCATTACTTCCTATTGTAGTACTACTCCATCCTGCAAATGTTTGTGATTGACTTACACTTATTACATCATATCCACCTTGAATTTTAATATCAGCCTCTTGATTATTTGCATCTAAATTAACTGTAAATATCTTTGTTGGATTACTTATATTAACATCACTATCATATGTTGCAGTTGTTGGTTTTGTACTTGGATTAGTTCCACCATTCATTGTATATGAAATATTATATGTGTTTGGTATACATACCGCATATAAATTAACTGTTGATGATTGACCTTCACTTATTGCACTTGTTGGATAATTTGTAGCTTCACTTGCATACTCTATTGTTGTTCCACTATTACTTGTATTCCATCCACATCTATATCCTGTTCTCTCTACCTTTGGTAACTTATTAGGTGCAACTGCACTCCAATGTGCTGTATATTCTTTATCTCCAGTTGAACCTGCTGGTATTGTTACAGTAGTTTGTGGAGTATTTCCATTGCTTCCTGTCCAACCTGTAAATGTTTGATTTGCTGTTGTATTAGATCCAATAGCTACACCACTACCGCTTGAAGCATTTGCTCCACTTGTTGCATTATAATTTCCTTTAAATATCAATGTCTTAGTTGGTGCTTGTAATGTTATTGCTTCACTTTCACTATTATAATTTGTTGGATTATTTTCATTATTTTGTCCATTATTCATTGCATAACTTATTGTGTAATTTGTAGATGTCCATTTACCATATAATTTTGTTGAAGCAGTTGGTGTATAACTTGTGTTGGCATTAACAACTTTATGAGTTAATGCTGTATCACTATACCAACCATCAAATGTATAACCAGTAACTGCTGTTGGTGTTCTAGAAGTTAGTGCTGTTCCTGTATAATATTGATTTTCTGATATAGTTGTACTCTTACTATAATCGTCATAATAAGCTACTCTAAATCTTACTGTTATTGGTTTAGTTGTTACTGTAGTTACATTATCTTCATTATCTGTTACTCTTACATGTAAATAATAACTACCACGTTCTTTTACTTGACTTAAAGCTCCATTAGTTGTTTCAGTCCATCCAGTTGTAGGTACTGTAGTGCTATTACTATATACATATTCTATTTTCTTAACACCACTACCTGTATCTTCTGCATTAATATATACAGTAGGAGTTGCACTAGTAGCATCCCATGCTGCATCTACATTATAAGCAGTTGTTAAATAATCTATAGTACCTGTTTGATCTTTTACAGTAACTGTTGGATCTGTAACATCACTAAAGTGTGCAGTAAATGTCTTATCTCCTGTAGAACCAGTTGGTAATACTAAATTTTTTGTTGGTGTCGTAGTACCATTACCAGTCCATCCTTGAAAATCATATCCTGTCTTACTAGCATCATCTAATATAATATCATTTGAATTTGTTGTATAAGTACTTGGGTTATTAGAACTATTAGTTCCACCATCAAGCACATAAGTGATATTATAAGTTTGTAATGTATATTGTGCATATAATATTACATCTTCATCCACTGTATAAGTAGCTCCGCTATTATAATTAACTCCTGTTCCATCACTCTTAGTATTCCATCTACTAAATGTATTACCAGGCTTAGTAGGTTTTGTATTTGTTAAAGTTAAATCCACTCTTTCGTATTTAATTTGTTCAGGTATTGTTTGAGAAGTTCCAGTGTTATAACTTACATGGAATACTTTTCTAAAATCAAATTGATTCATTACATTTATTGGTTCACTACTTGGATTAGATGTAGTATAAGTTATTATTAAATCTAAAGAACTTTTAGCAGGTATTATATCTTGTAAGTTATAACTTCCTGTATCTACATTTAAACCTGTACTAGTAGTATTTGTAGAAATACCATAAATACAGTAATCCACATCACCTGTATTATCTATATGAACTCTATAACTAATGCTTGATCCTGCATTTGGTAATACAAAACCACTAGATATTATACTTCTTGAATAAGTACTTTCATATTTAACAGTAGAATCATGAGTACTATCTAATGCTATTCCATTAACTCTTATATCAGCTAATGGTCTAATATTTACCTCCGAAGTTATTGCCAAAGAAGTTGATAGTGCTGAATATGCATATGTTGTAATCATAATTAAAAACATGCTAAGTAATAACAATATTTTTTTACGCATTTTCTAGCACCTCCTTCTATGACACTACCCTATTATTAATGATACCAAATTTCGACTTTTTTTTCAATGTTTTTACTTGTTTTTTTTAATTTTATTTATAATATTATTCTAACCAATTTATTACGTATTAAAACATAATAAAAATATAAAGATTATCTTTATATTTTTAATAATTATCAATAAAAGAAATGAATTATTTATCCATTTCTTCTCTTTTAGCTACATACTCATAAACTTCTTCATCAATAATTTGAAATTTACTTGTATTATCATCAATTTTTGTATAAACAATAGTCTTATCAATATTGTTTCTTACATCTAATAATTCCTTAAAACTACCTATTTCTATTACAGATTTTCCAGTAATATAATTATCTTCTTTAGTTTCAGTAATATAAGAATCATACTCTCTTAATACTTTATTAATAAATCTATCATATTTACTTTCTTTACTAATTCTATCTTTTACTCTCATAATAAAGAATATTAAACTAGCAAGTGCAAATATAAACATTAATATCATAAGTAATGACATAATACCATTTATTGGTGAATTTGTAGATTTGCCAACATAAACATCACTATTTCTAGCAATATTTTCCTTAGTAATATTAATCATTTGCTCAGATAAAGGTATATCTACAACCATCTTTTTAGCTGTACTTAAACCTTCTTCTTCAGAAGAATAAATAATATTATATGAAACACTTAAAGTAGATTTAGCACTTATTGCATATTTACTTTTTATTTCATTTACTAAGTCATTATACTTAACATAATCAATCTTTATAGAATCATTAATTGATAATTTATCTAAATCAGCATGTTCTTCTTTTAATGTCTCTGTCTTTGTATAAATTACTTTATTATTATCATCTAAATCAGTAATTTTTATATTAGCAACTATATTTTTATCTACCTTATAATTCTTTATACCTTGGTAATTAGCAATATATCTAAAATCCAAATCAACATAATCAATAATACTAGATATATATTGCATTCCTTCATCTAAGTAATCTTTATTATAATATGTATTATCACTTAAATGAACTTTATAGTTAGCTGTTCCTTGTTCATCATATGGTATTAACGATGTAGTTACTATATTTTTAGATTCATAGTAAAACACCAATCCTGCTACTGTAAATACTATAGTTGCTATTAATAATATTAACTCTTTCTTTTTCAATTTCATTTTATATCACCTCTAATTAAATAATTCATTTAACCATACACTTGGTAGACCAATATATTTAATTCTATATATTACCTTCCCCATAACTTCTTTCCTAGAAAGAACAATTTTATCATCTTGGTCATTATTATCACCTTTTGTCTTATAGAAAGTACCATTATCTCGTTTTGATACTTTAACTACCCTATGACAAATTATCTTATTATCATATCTATATACTAGAATTTCTCCTAATTTTACTTTATCTTTCTCTTCTTTATTTAATCTTTCAATCAAAACCACATCACCTTTATCTATCATAGGAAGCATTGATTGTGAACCTATTACTAAAGTTTGAAATTTTAACAATCCTGAATTAAGTAAAACTAATATAGATAAAATAATAACTAAAACTATATAAAATTTACTACCTTTCTTTACTTTCTCAGGTGTATCTTTAACTTTCTTGCCCATATTTATAAGCATTATCGCAGTTAATATTGGTAACATTATTGCTACTACTGAATTTAAATATGGACCCAAATCAGGTTGAATTAATACTACAAAATCTAATGTTTCAATTAATAGCCTATATACTACCGCAGGTAAATAATCTGTTTTCATAGCTATTACTGTCATTAGTATATTTTTAGATATACTTGAAGCTACAAGTAATCCTATAAATAAATATATTTCATCTTTTATAGTAAGATTATAATATTGAAAATTAATACTTATTTCAAATAATATAAATACTATACAAGATAATACTACTATAATTTTTTTCTTATTAGTTTTATTAATTAATTGATTACGAATTAACTCAACTCCAAATATTGTCAATATACTTGGAATTATATTTATTACTAGATTTGATATTGTATAACTATAAATTGTTCTTACAAATCCTGTTAATAATCCTAATAAATATATTAATAGGTAATAAAAAGTTATATAAATAAGAATATCTCTTATTATAAGTCTATTATTAGACTTTCCCTTAATATCAATACCTAGTAATAAATATAATATAACAAGGACTAACCCAAGTAATATTAAATGCCTATTACTATCAAGTATAAAGGGAAAGAAAAAGTTAACAATACTAACTAAAGCTATAAACATAAGTATAGCTAGTGCCTTTTTATGACTAGTTTTCACTTTTTCACTCCCTTTACCAAGAAAATCCAGTATGCTAAGCATCCTGGATTAACATATTCTTTTTAAATTAATTTTGTTCGTATACAAATGTTTCACTTGCTACTGTTACTGTTACATCTTGAGATGGTAATTCTGTAGCATTTGGATCAAATTCGATAGTTAATACTACATCTTTAGTGTTACCAGTAGTTGCTGGTAATACATCACCATTTGCTGGTGTAGCACCATCAACAGTTAAAGTAGTGTTAATTTTACCTGTTACTTTAGTAACGTCAGCACTATCTCCAGCGTAAGTTAAAGCTGGTGCAGTATAAGTAGCTAATTTAGCATCGATTGAACCTGCATTAGTTACTTGCCATGTACAAACTACTTTATCACCAGGTAATTTAAGATCAGCTGCTAAACCAGTAAAACTTGTATTACTAACAGTTGGTTGTGTTTTAACTTCTGCAGTAGTTGTTGCAGCTCCAGTTTTTGAAGATGCTACACAGATTGCAGATTGATCACTTTTTTCTTGGAAATGAACATCCCAATTAGCTCCTTTAACTGTAGCTTGTGCATTAATAGTTAATGTTGCACTTAATAATGCATAAGCAATAGTTAATGTAACAACTGCTACTAATAATACAGCTAACACTATATTCTTTTGTTTTTCGTTTTTCATCTTTCTTTCCTCCTCCTATTATAAATTATACTTTATTTATTTTCTTTGTCAAGAATATAATTGTCTAGTTTGCAGATTTTTTTATTATCTATAAACATATACTTTTGTTTTTTCATTTGCATCTATAATTTGACTACTTTTTTCTTCTAATTCTAATTGTCTGGAACCTTGTACTCCTGCATAAATCGCAATCATACCATCATCATCTAAATATTTTGATAAAACATTTTTAATGTAATTATAGTAATAAATATTTCTACTCTTAGTATCTAACCAATCTGGTATATTAGATAAAAAAATTGATGAAAACTTATCACTCGATTTTAATACTTTATGTAAATCAAAAAAATTAGTATGTTTATAAGTAATAGGAATATTACTATTTTCTTTAATTTTACCAAATTTATCTTCATCACAATAAATTCCATAGTATTCATAACTATTAGTTAAAAATAGTCTACCTATATTATTTTCTAAATTACCTTTTATATACAATTTATCCCAAAAATATTTAATATTTTCATCTAAACATTCTCTTATTTTAGAATAATCTTTTTTATTAAAAAAATTTGATGAATAAAAAAAATTAATAAATTCATCGTAATTTAATACTTTTAAAGATTCTATTTTTAACTTTGACATATATAACGAAAAAATATTCTTATCAAAACATACTATTTCTTTAGAACTATTTAATATTGCTTCTAATATATGATCTCCACTACTCGCAATAGTTAAAATATTTTTATCTTTAATAGGAAAATATTTATAATATGAATCTAAATTTTCATTAGTAGAATTATAAATATAATTATAATTATCTCCAATGTATTTAGAATGATTACCATTTAAAAATTCTAAAGCTATTTGGGTATCTTTCTTTGTAGTAATCATTATATTCCTCCATTCATATATATAATACCATAAAATAAAAAAACGAACTAACTTAGTTCGAATAATTTCATTATGGTGGAGCTGAGGAGAATTGAACTCCTGTCCGAAAATAAAGCTACATAAACCTCTACAAGTTTAGTTAACTAATTGTTCTTATATACCTACCAAGTAATTAACGACCAAGTAGATATACCAGTCTAAATATTCTTTCTATTTACTAGACAATAAATAGATATAACCTATAAAATGAACCTCTTAATAATCCCTAGGTAAGATTATAAGAAGTGTTGGCCTTTATATTATTATTAGGCAAAAGCTACAGCTTGGCGAGTACCAAACATATTAGCTACAACGTTTTTAATACTTTTAGCATTTATTTTTTTGTGCCCGTGACGTGGACATTCGACTTGCCATCTATGCTCTATTATTCCCGTCGAAACCAAGTCAGCCCCATATACCCATGGTATTCCATGTGCATACATTATATCATATTTTTACTTAAAAATAAAGAGAAAAGAACTTAATAATTCTTTAAGTTCTTTTTTACTTCTCTATTAATATCTCTTTCTTTTATAGTCTCTCTCTTATCATAATTCTTTTTACCACGACATATTCCTAATAGTATTTTAAATTTATTATTTTTAAAATAACCTTTTAAAGGAACTAAAGTTAAACCATTCAAAGTAATAGCATCATTTATTTTTTTTATTTCTTTTTTATGTAATAATAATTTTCTACTGCGAGACTCTTCATGATTAAATATATTACCTTCTTTATATTCTGCGATATACATATTAAGAAGAAATACTTCCCCGTTTCTTACTATTCCATAAGAATCTTTAATATTGCATTTACCTTCTCTTATTGACTTAACTTCTGTACCAGTAAGTTCTATTCCAGCTTCATATTCTTCTTCTATAAAATAATCGAATTTAGCTCTTTTGTTTAATATTTCCATATTATTCACCTGCAAGTCCCCATTTTAAGTCAGGATATCTTTGACTTACAATTCCTTGGTATTTATCTCTTAATGATTCATAATTATAAAGAATACTTGTATTTAATTGTGAATAAGGATATACTTTAAAGTTTTTACAATAACCAGACTTAGTATAAGAAAGTTCAGCTCTTGGATTCTCAATACTTATAGTAACTGAATCATCTACATCAACCTTTTTCTTTATATCAAGTCCCATCATAAGTCCTGTAAGTCTTTCATTACCTTCTTGATCTGAAATTATATTACCTAATGAATAAATAACAAATGTCTTACCATCATTAATATATTCAACTGGTTCTACAACATGTGGATGAGCACCAATAATTAATTGAACCCCTTGACTAGCTAAGAAATTAGCAATTCGTGTTTGATCACTATCTACACCTAAATAATATTCAGTTCCCCAATGCATTGCAGCTATAATAATATCTACTTTATCTTTAATTTTTTCAATATCAGCTTTTGCTTTTTCATCTGAATAAACATTATTTAAATAACTTTTTCCATATGGAGTTTCTAATCCATTAGTCCACGTAGTATATGATAAAAATGCATATGTAATTCCATTTATTTCATGAATCTTAGTTACACTTTCTTCTCTTTCATCTTCACTTAACCATTGTCCTGAAGTAACAACGTTTTTTTGTTTTTTCCAATAGTTAACTGAATTAGTAACTCCAGCTTCTCCTTTATCCATAGTATGGTTAGTAGCTAAAGAAACTAAATTAAACCCTGCATCTATAAATGCATCTCCTACTTCATATGGTGAATTAAATCTCGGATAATTAGAAAGTCCAAGTTCTGTACCACCCAACACAGTTTCTTGATTATAATATGCTAAATCATACTTAGAAGCTATTGGTTTAATTAACTCTATTTGAGGTTTAAAATCATATCCACCATCACTAGTCTTTGCATCATTATATACACAACTGTGAATCAAGGCATCTCCTACCATAAATAAACTTGCTTCATATTCTTGTGGTACTTTTACTTCTACTTTTTTCTTTTTTTCTTCTTCTTTCTTAGTAAAATATGAAGATACATCAAAATAATCTAGTGCAAAAATACCTAACACAATAATTAGTAAAACTATTACTATTAACCTAATTTTTTTCTTTAATTTAACCTTCTTTTTTCCCATACTACACCTTCTTTACTATCTCAAAATCTATTGTTTTATCCTCTTTTGAAGCTCTAATTACTTTTATTACTACCTTATCACCTATTGAATATCTTACATGAGTTCTTTCTCCAGTTAAAGTCATTCTTTCTTCATCAAAATGGAAAAAATCAGGCATATCTTTAATTGGAACTAAACCTTCTATTAAATTAGGTAATTCTACAAACATACCAAATGAAGTAACAGATGATATCATACCTTCAAATTCTTCACCTATATGTTTTTCCATATATTCTGCCATCTTCATATCATCTACTTCTCTTTCACAATCAACTGAATTTCTTTCTTTTTCTGAAGAATGTTCAGAAATATATACTAGTTTTTCTTCCCATTTATGAATTGTTTGCATATCTATTTTAGAATCAAATAAATATGTCCTTAGTAATCTATGTACTGTTGTATCTGGATATCTTCTTATTGGTGATGTAAAATGTGTATAACAACTACTAGCTAATCCATAATGTCCTAAATTTTCAGGACTATAAATAGCTTTTTGCATACTTCTAAGTAATAAGGAAGAAAGTATCTTATATTCAGGTTTATCTTCTAATTGTTTAAGTATTCTTTGTATTGTGGTAGGTTTCATATCATTTATATTACCTGTAATATGATAACCTAAATTAGAAACAAATCCTAAAAAACTTCTAATTTTTTCTTCTTTTGGATACTCATGAATTCTATAAATAAATGGTAAATTCATAAAATAAATATGAGTCGCAACACATTCATTAGCTGCAATCATAAAATCTTCTATTAAATTTTCTCCTACTCCTCTATCTCTTAGTACTACATCATAAGGAACACACTTTTCATCAACTAATATTTTTGCTTCATCTATTCCAAAATCAATATATCCTCTATTTATTTTAGCTTTTCTTAATATTTTCGCAAGTTCTTCCATTAGTTTTAAGTCATCAACAAATTCTTCATAACCTTCTACTTTTTCATTTTTTTCTAATATTTTATTAACATTTTTATAGGTCATTTGTATACGAGATTTAATTATACTTGGAAATATCTCATAATTTAATTGTTTACCTTTATCATTAAATTCCATTACACATGAAATAGCTAATCTATCTACATTAGGATTCAATGAACATATTCCATTAGAAAGTTCATGTGGAAGCATTGGAATAACTCTATCTACTAGATATACACTAGTTCCTCTATCCATTGCTTCATTATCTAATGGACTTCCTTCTTTAACATAATAAGAAACATCTGCAATGTGTACACCTAATTTATAATTACCATTAGGAAGTTTTTCTATTGAAATAGCATCATCTATATCTTTAGTATCATCACCATCTATAGTAAAAATACATATATCTCTAAGATCTCTTCTACCTTTTAAATCAACATCTCTAACTTCCATTGGTATTTTAGATACTTCTTCTTTAACATCATCTGGAAAATCAATATTAATATTATATTTATAAATAATAGATAAAATATCTACTCCTGGATCATTAACATGTCCTAATATTTCTACTACTTTACCTTCATATTTACCATTATTGTTTATTTTTTTTATAAGTTCAACAACTACTTTATGTCCATCTACAGAATTTAAACTATTATCTTTGTTTACTTCAATATCTAGTTTAATCTTATTATCATCCAAAGTAATATGTCCTATACCTTTTTTATCAAAATTAATAAGTCCTATATATCTTTGTATTCTTCTTTCTATTATTTTAAGTACTCTTCCTTCTAATCTATCTAAATTCATTTTACTTGTAATTTCTACAAGAACAATATCATCATGTATAGCTCCATTCATATTATCAGAAGATATATATATATCGTCATCTAAACTATCTACTTCTACAAAACCAAATCCCTTTTTATTAACTCTCATTATTCCTTTTTTTAAATGACTATCTTCAAGCATCATATACTTATTTTTATTTGATCTATATATAATTACTTCATCTTCTAATTTTCTAAGTTCTTCACTTAATATTTTAGTTTCTTCAATACTCTTAATATTAAGTAAATCTTGTAGTTCATAAATATCAATAGCTTTAGTTGAATTTTTTAGAACATTTATAATATTATCTCTCACAAGTATCACCCTCTATTTTTATTATACTTTATTTTAAAACAAAAGAAAAGGACCGAAGTCCTTTAAATTATATAAACATTGAAACTATACAAATTACAAAAAAAGCAAAACCTAGTAAAGCTGTAATTCTAGTAATAACTAATTCTGATCCTCTTTCTTTGCGATTTGCGAATAATTCACTTTGTCCACCAGATATAATTTGAGGTCCTCCATCTGCTTTAGCGCTTTGAAGTAACACAAGGATAATTAATAAAATTGATATAACTACTAATGCTATTTGCATATTAATCCCTCCATAACAGTAAATATATTATCATAATTTATCTTATTTTGCAAACTATTTAGATAGTTTTTCTTCTATTCTAAGTAATTGATTATATTTACAAATTCTATCAGTTCTAGACATTGATCCTGTTTTGATTTGTCCTAAATTAAGTCCTACAGCTAAATCTGCAATAGTTGTATCTTCTGTTTCTCCACTTCTATGAGATATAATAGTAGCATAACCATTATTTCTCGCAAGATCTATTGTTTCAAGTGTCTCAGTAATTGTACCTATTTGATTTACTTTTAATAAAATTGCATTACCTGCATGATTATCAATACCCATTTGTAGACATTTCTTATTAGTAACAAATAAGTCATCTCCAACTAATTGAATTCTATCCCCTAATTTCTCAGTTATTTTTCTAAATCCATCCCAATCATTTTCATCAACTGGATCTTCAATAGATATAATAGGATATTTATCAACTAATTCAGTATAAAAATCAATTAATTCGTCTGTAGTTAAACTTCTATTTTCACCTACTAAATTATATATACCATCTTTATAAAATTCTGAAGCCGCAACATCTATTCCTAAACAAACATCAACACCAGGAGTATATCCTGCTTTTTTTATCGCCTCTATTATTAAATCAAATCCTTCAGAATTACTTTGTAGATCAGGTGCAAATCCACCTTCATCACCTACACCTGTCGCAAGATTCTTTTCATTCAACACTTTCTTTAAATTATGGAATACCTCAGCCCCAACTCTTAATCTCTCACGAATTGTATCTCTCATAGGAATAATCATAAATTCTTGGAAATCTAATTTATTATCAGCATGTGCACCACCATTAATTATATTCATCATTGGACGAGGTAAAGTTTTTCCATCACCAATATACTCATATAATTCTTTACCAGCATTAATTGCACTTGCTTTTAATGCAGCCATACTAATACCTAATATCGCATTAGCCCCAAATTTAGATTTAGTTTCAGTTCCATCTAAGTTTATCATTGCATAATCTAATTCCTTTTGATTTTCCGCATCCATTCCAACAACTAAATCACGAAGGGGTCCATTAACATTTTCTACTGCCTTTAAAACACCTTTACCTAAATATCTTGATTTATCACCATCTCTTAATTCTAAAGCCTCTCTTTCTCCAGTAGAAGCCCCACTTGGTACCGCAGCACGCCCTAATATTCCATTTTCAAGTATTACATCTACTTCTACAGTAGGATTACCCCTTGAATCTAATATTTCTCTTCCTATTACATTTTTTATTTTCATATTAACCTCCATTTATTATATTATTTTCTTAATAATTCAAAACTTCTTTCTATTAGTTTACTGTCTTTTGTATTTATAAATGTAATTTCACCACTATTTTTAGAATTTGAGATAGATGAATTTATCTCTAATTGATGTTTAACTTCTTTAGCAACTCCAATATTACCGTCTATCAAAGTAGCATTAGGAAGTACTCTTTTTATTTCATCTTTAATAAGAGAATAATGAGTACAACCAAGTACTACAGAATCACAATTTTTATAAGGTGTTAATAATCTTTCCAATAAGTTATTTACCTCATCCATTTTATTTTCTTCTATTAAATTAGCTAAATTTTCACCAGATATATTAATTATATTTTGAAAAGTATTATGATACTCACTTATAAGTTCATTAACCCTTTTAGAATTTCTTGTATAAGTTGTTGAAAGAATAATAGTATTTTTATAATTATTATCATAAGCCACTTTAATAGCTGGTACTGTTCCTACAAATATAGTATTAGGATATTTATTTCTTAATTTTTCAATACATGAAGTAGTCGCAGTATTACATGCAATAACTATTATTTTACAATTTTCTTTTAATAAATAGTCCACTATTTTAGAAGTAATTTCTAATAATTCCTCATCACTTTTTTCACCATATGGATTATTTATACTATCTTCATAAAATAAATAATCTTCGTTTGGTAATAACTTTACTAATTCTTTTAAAATAGATAATCCACCTAGTCCTGAATCAAATATACCTATCTTTTTATTCATCTAATCACCTTTTAAATCATTTACTTTTTTCTTAAATTCTGCTCCTCTTATCTCACACTCTTTATATTGATCCCAACTAGCACTAGCTGGTGATAATAAAACTATATCTCCAGGTTTTACAAATTCACTTACCTTATCAAATCCTTCAGATAAATATTCATAAACATATACTTTTTTACCAATACTTTTTGCATATTCTGCTACTCTTTCACGACATTCACCTATCGCAATAACAGCATATACATTATCCATATATGGTGTAAGTTCATTAAAATCTTGTCCTCTTTCTAATCCACCTAAGAATAATACAATAGGCTTATCAAAAGAAGACAAAGCTATCTGGCAACACTTTATATTAGTAGCCTCTGTATCATTATAATATTCTACTCCATTAACTGTATCAACATACTCTAATCTATGTTCTACACCTTTAAAATTACTTATAACCTCTTTAATTATTTCATTAGATACACCATATTCTTTAACTGCACTTATTGCTGCCATACAGTTTTCAATATTATGAATACCTTTTATTTTTATATCATCTGTATTAATAATAAATTCATCATAATAATAAATATTTTTATTTTCTAAGTAACATCCTTCAATATGCTGCTTACTAGAAAAATATCTTTTTATAGATGGAATATTTTCTAGTTTTTCCATTACATCTTGATTATCATAATTTATAATCGCAACATCATCATTACTTTGATTATAAAACATTCTAGATTTAACTTCTTTATAATGATCATATGTTTTCATAAAATCAATATGTGCTTCTGAAAAATTAGTTATTACACCTACATGAGGATGAAAATCAATAAAGTTTTCACCTTGTTGACACGAACATTCTATTACTATGATATCTCCACTTTTAACATCATTTAAAATACTTGATAGTGGATAACCTATATTACCTGCCAAATGTACTTTTTCACCATAAGCTCTATACATAATTTCATATATTAATGTCGTAGTTGTAGTTTTACCATTAGTACCAGTAATCCCTATTAAACTAACATCATCTGGTAATAATCTATAAGCCATCTCTACTTCATTAATTACTTCTATACCTAATTCTCTTGCTTTTAAAACATATTTATGATCTATTGGTACCCCAGGATTCTTTATTAAATAATCAAATGATGAATCAAATAAATCATCAGGATGAGATCCAAAAATTAAATGAACACCTAAATCTCTTAATTCCTTTACTTGTACTTCATCCATTTTATCTTCACTTTTTGCCTCATTTAAGTAAACATCATTTCCCCTACTAATTAGTAATTTAGCTGCTTGATACCCACTTCTTGCCATACCTAATATTAATATTTTATTATCTTTAAACATATTATCACCAATAATAGTATACTATATCTATCTTTTTTTGGCTACAATTTAATTCTTTGATATTGAAAGAAAATTAATTGATATGTTATAATAATAAAAGGATAGGAAGTGGGCAGATGAAAATAGTTAAATTAAGCGCAGCTCAATTTGATAAATATTCTTCAACTCATAGATTTAGAAACTTTTATCAAACATCACAATATGCTAACATAATGGTGAAATTTGGTTATCATGCCCAATTTCTAGGTATTAGTAATGACGAAGATAAAATCATTGGTGCTACTTTACTTATATACAAAGATGTATTTATGGGTACTAAGATAGCCTATGCACCTCACGGTATATTATTTGATTATGAAAATTTTGATAATGTTAAAGAAGTGACACAAATTCTTAAAAAAGTTTTAGGTAAACAAGGATTTATTTTATTAAGAATAGATCCATATGTACCACTCACAATAAGAGATTATGAAGGAAATATTATGAACTTTAATAATCAAGGAAATACTGTTATTGATAATTTAATAAAATCCGGTTTTAAATATAAAGGAAAAACATTATATTTTGAAACAGAAAAACCTAGATGGGAAGCCTTAGTATTATTACAAAAAGATATTAGAGAAATATCTTCTAAAATAGACAAAAGAGTTAGAAATAAAATTAGAAGAGCTACTAATAGTGGTGTAGAAGTATATAAAGACCAAAATAATGATATTAATAAGTTATATACATTTATTGCTAAAAAAGAAAATAAACCACTAAATTATTACAAAACAATATGTAATTCTTTTAGTGGTAGTGTAGATATATATTATGCAAAAATTAATACTGAAACATTCTTAGTTAATAGTAGAAAAAGTTATGAAAAAGAATTAGAATATAATGATACATTAGCTGCTAAAGTTCAAGATATGAGTCTAAATAATAGTGAAAGAGAATCATATCTTAATAAAAAAATGGAATCAGACAAATTAATAACTGCATATAAAAATAGTTTATTAAAAGCTACTGAATTATTAAAATCAAATCCTGATGGTATAGTAATTGCAGGTACCCTTATTATAAGATATGATAATGCTGCATATATATTTACTGAAGGAATTGATGAAGAATATGGCTATTTAAATGCCAACACATTAATAAAATGGCAATTAATTAATGACTATAACGAGCAAGGATTTAAATATATAAATCTAAATGGTATTGTAGGAGATTTTGAGAATCAAAATGAATATAGTGGTTTAAATGAATCAAAACTTGGATTTAATACTATAATAACTGAATATGTAGGAGAATTTGATATAATATTAAACAATCTTATGTATAACTGGTATGTAAGATCAAAAAAGAACAAATAATTGTTCTTTTTTTTAATAAAAAAAGATGCCAAAGCATCTTTTATTTACTTTAATTATTTAATAATTTCAGTAACGTTTCCAGCACCAACTGTTCTTCCACCTTCACGGATAGAGAATTTAGTACCTTGTTCTAGAGCTATTGAATGGATTAATTCAACAGTCATATCAACGTTATCTCCAGGCATTACCATTTCAGTTCCTTCTGGTAAAGTGATAACTCCTGTTACATCAGTAGTTCTGAAATAGAATTGTGGACGATAGTTGTTGAAGAATGGAGTATGACGTCCACCTTCTTCTTTACTTAAAACATATACTGCAGCTTTGAATTGATGATGTGGAGTAACACTTCCTGGTTTAGCAAGAACTTGTCCTCTTTCAACTTCTTCACGAGCGATACCACGTAATAATACTCCGGCATTGTCTCCTGCTTCAGCAAAGTCTAATTGTTTACGGAACATTTCAATTCCTGTAACAACTGTTTTCTTAGTTGGTTTAATACCAACGATTTCAACTTCATCATTTAATTTTAATTGTCCACGTTCAACACGTCCAGTAACAACTGTACCACGACCTGTGATTGTGAATACGTCTTCGATACTCATTAAGAATGGTTTATCATTATCTCTTTCTGGAGTTGGGATCCAAGTATCAACAGCTTCCATTAATTCATCAATTTTTGGAGTCCAAGCTGGATCACCTTCAAGAGCTTTTAAAGCAGAACCACGAATGATTGGAGTGTTATCTCCATCATAATCGTATTCGTTTAATAAGTCACGAATTTCCATTTCTACTAAGTCTAATAATTCTGGATCATCTACCATATCACATTTATTCATGAATACTACCATTTTAGGTACTCCAACTTGACGAGCAAGTAAGATATGTTCACGAGTTTGTGCCATAGGTCCATCAGTAGCAGCAATAACTAAGATTGCTCCATCCATTTGAGCTGCACCAGTAATCATGTTTTTAACATAATCAGCATGTCCTGGACAGTCAACGTGAGCGTAGTGTCTTTTTTCAGTACTATACTCAATGTGTGCAGTATTAATTGTAATACCACGTTCTCTTTCTTCTGGTGCTTTATCAATGTTAGCGAAATCAACAGCTTGGTTACCGTATTTACCAGCTAAACATTTAGAAATAGCAGCAGTTAAAGTAGTTTTACCATGATCTACGTGTCCAATTGTACCAACGTTAACGTGTGGTTTTGAACGATCAAATTTTTCTTTTGCCATAAAACAATTTCCTCCTTATTTATTTACAACATATATTTTATCTAATAATTGAAATATTTTCAACTATTTTGATACTAATTTATTAATTTCCACTCTTTTTTATGATTTCATCAGCAATATTTTTTGGAACTTCTTCATAATGATCAAAGAACATTACGAATGTAGCTCTTCCTTGTGTATTACTACGAAGGTTAGTAGCATATCCAAACATTTCTGAAAGTGGAACCATTGCACTAAGTTTAACAGCATTTCCTTGAGATTCTTGACCTAATGGTTTACCACGACGAGAAGTTAAATCTCCCATAACGTTACCGAAGTATTCATCTGGAGTAGTAACATCTACTTTCATGATTGGTTCAAGTAATACTGGCTTACATTTATTCTTAGCTTCTTTTAATGCAAAACTAGCAGCAATTTTGAATGCCATTTCGTTAGAGTCTACATCATGGTATGAACCATCAAATAATGTACACTTAACATCTATCATAGGATATCCAGCAAGTACACCTGTTTGTAAAGCTTCTTGTAATCCTTTATCTACAACTGGGATGTATTCTCTTGGAACAACACCACCAACGATTTGGTCAACAAATTCGTAACCTTTATCTGGATTTGGCTCAAATTTAACCCATACGTGTCCATATTGTCCACGTCCACCAGATTGTTTAATATATTTACCTTCACAATCAGCAGCTTGCTTAATTGTTTCACGGTAAGCAACTTGTGGAGCACCAACATTAGCTTCAACATTGAATTCACGTTTCATACGATCTACTAATACATCAAGGTGTAATTCACCCATACCAGCGATAACAGTTTGTCCTGTTTCATGATCAGTATGAACTTTAAATGTTGGATCTTCTTCAGCAAGTTTTTGTAATGCTAAAGCCATTTTATCTTGATCTGCTTTTGATTTTGGTTCAACAGCTAATTGAATAACTGGTTCTGGAACTACTAAGCTCTCTAAGATTATTGGTTTCTTTTCATCACATAATGTATCTCCTGTAGTAGTATTTTTTAATCCTACTGCAGCAGCAATATCTCCAGTATATACATCACTAATTTCCTTACGGTTATTAGCATGCATTTGAAGAATTCTACCAATTCTTTCTTTTGAATCTTTTGTAGAGTTTAATACATATGAACCACTACTTAAGTGTCCTGAATAAACTCTAAAGAATGTTAAACGTCCAACAAATGGATCAGTCATAACCTTAAATGCTAATGAAGCAAATGGTTCATTATCACTTGGATGTCTTTCTGCTTCAGCACCATCTAATGTAGTTCCTTTAATTGATGGAATATCAAGTGGACTTGGTAAATAATCAATTACTGCATCAAGTAGTAATTTAATACCCTTATTTCCTAATGCTGTTCCACACATAACTGGGAAGAATTCAGCAGCTAAACATCCCTTACGAATAGCTGTTTTAATCATATCGATTGTAACTTCTCCACCATCTAAGTATGTCATCATCATTTCATCATCATATTCAGCAACTGCATCAATTAATTCTGCACGTTTTGTTTCAGCAATATCTTTTAAGTCAGCTGGAATTTCAATTTCTTGAGCTTCTTCAGCTTGAGCTCCATCATAATGATATGCTTTCATAGTAACTAAATCAATTACACCATCAAAATCTGCTTCAGAACCGATTGGCCATTCAATTGGTTTAGCATTAACTCCTAAACGATCTTTGATAGTTTTTAAACTATATTCAAAGTTAGCACCCATTTTATCCATTTTATTTGCAAAAATAATTCTAGGTACTTTAAATTCTGATGCTTGTCTCCAAACTGTTTCAGTTTGAGGTTCAACACCAGCTTGTGCATCAATTAAAGCAACTGCTCCATCTAATACACGAAGTGAACGAGAAACTTCAATAGTAAAGTCTACATGTCCTGGAGTATCGATTATATTTAAACGATGTCCTTTCCAATGAGCTGTAGTAGCTGCAGAAGTGATAGTAATACCACGTTCTTGTTCTTGAGCCATCCAGTCCATTTGAGACTCACCATCATGAGTTTCACCTATTTTATGAGTAACCCCTGTATGGAATAAGATTCTTTCAGTACAAGTAGTTTTACCTGCATCGATATGAGCCATTATTCCAATATTTCTTGTTTTCTCTAATGACGTATCTCTTGCCATATTCTATTCCTTTCTTACCATCTATAATGAGCGAAAGCTTTATTAGCTTCAGCCATTCTATGAGTATCTTCACGTTTTTTAACAGCTGCACCTGTTCCATTAGATGCATCTATAATTTCATTAGCTAAATTATCAGCCATTCCTTTTCCACCACGTTCACGAGAATATTTAGTTAACCATCTTAGGGCTAATGCTAATCCTCTAGCAGGTGTTACTTCTACTGGTACTTGATAGTTAGAACCACCAACACGACGGCTCTTAACTTCTAATTGTGGTTTAATGTTTTCCATTGCTTCATTAAATACTTCAATTGGATCTTTTCCAGTTTTATTTTTAACAGTATCAAATGCTTCATAAACTATTGTTTGAGCTGTTCCTTTTTTACCATCTAACATAATAGTATTAATTAGTTTTGCAACTACTTTTGACTTATATATTGGATCTGGTAGAACATCTCTTTTTACTGCACGTCTCTTACGCATTATAAAATCCTCCCTTCAAAATTTCTAATTTTATTTACCTTTTTTTGCTCCGTATTTACTACGTCCTTGCTTACGATCTTTAACACCAGCTGTATCAAGTGTTCCACGAATGATGTGATAACGAACTCCGATAAGGTCTTTAACACGTCCTCCACGAATTAATACAACACTGTGTTCTTGTAAGTTGTGTCCAATTCCTGGAATATAAGTATCAACTTCTTTTCCATTTGATAAACGAACACGCGCATACTTACGTAAAGCTGAGTTAGGTTTTTTAGGTGTTTTAGTACCAACACGAGTACAAACTCCACGTTTTTGAGGAGAGTTAGTATCTGTAGTTTTCTTCTTTATAGTGTTTAACCCTACACCAAGTACTGGTGCTTTACTTTTTCTAACTTTATCCTTACGATTTTTACGAACTAATTGGTTAATTGTAGGCATTAAATCAATCTCCTTTCTTTACACATATCCAGGTGTATCATTTTTCTCTTTAAATAAAACTTTGCTTATAGCAAAGATATTTAATCAGCACTAATAATATAACACTACTACCTTTTAAAGTCAACATATTTTTTTAATAATTTTATCAAACTAACTTAATTGCATAAGTTAAAATAACTAATATGATTAAAACAACTGCAAAAGCAATCATTATCGCAATCATACTATCCATTCCCCAACCCTTATTATTAATCTTTCTCATATATTTCACCTATATAAATTATACAAGATTTTAAAAAAAAGTAAAGAAAAAAGACTTAGTCAACTAAGTCTTTTTTTTATTCCATGAATTGATCTTCTAATTGTTCTAATGGTTCTTCATCAATAAATTCACTCTTTAATTCATAGTCTACATCACGATAAGCTTTACTTCCAGTACCAGCAGGGATCAATTTACCAATGATAACATTTTCTTTTAATCCTGATAATGGATCTACCTTACCTTTGATAGCAGCATCTGTTAAGATACGAGTTGTTTCTTGGAATGAAGCTGCAGATAAGAATGAGTCAGTCTCTAATGCTGCCTTAGTAATACCAAGTAAGATTGGTTTTCCAACAGCAGGTTTTTTACCATTAATAATAGCTTCTTTATTTCCATCAGTAAACTCACGGAAATTAACAAGACTACCTGGTAAGAATTTAGTTTCTCCACCATCAACAATTCTAATTTTACTAATCATTCTACGAGCAATAATTTCAATATGTTTATCTGAAATATCAACACCTTGAGAACGATAAGTATATTGAACTTCTTTTAAGATATATTCTTGTGTAGTAATTGGATCAGTTACTGCAAGTAATTCCTTAGGAGAAATAGCTCCTTCAGTTAATTTATCTCCACAGTGAACTTTGTCACCTTTTTCTACACATAATTTAGATCCATAGTTAGTAACATGTTCTTTAGTTTCAAGTTTATTTGTAATTGAAATTTTATACTTACCATGATCTTCTTTAATCTTAGTAATTTCTCCATCAATTTCAGCTATTGTAGCTTTAGCTTTAGGGTTACGTGCTTCAAATAATTCTTGAACACGAGGAAGACCTTGAGTGATGTCAGCATCACCACCATGAGCAACTCCACCTGAGTGGAATGTACGCATTGTAAGCTGAGTACCAGGTTCACCAATTGATTGAGCAGCCATAACTCCGACAGCTTCACCAATTTCTACTAAGTTACCTGTAGCTAAGTTTCTACCATAACATTTTTGACATACACCATTAGCTGTATTACATGTAAGAATAGTACGTATTTCTACTTCAGTAATTCCAGCAGCAATTATTTTCTCTGCTAAAGTTTCAGTAATCATTTGAAGTCTTTCAACAATTACTTCTTTAGTTTCAGGATTAATAATTTTCTTATTAGCAAATCTACCAATAATACGATCTTTTAAACTTTCAATAATTGCACCAGTTTTTTCATTAACAAAGTCTCTTACAACTACACCTTGATCAGTACCACAATCATCTTCTCTTACAATCATATCTTGAGATACATCTACTAAACGTCTTGTTAAGTATCCAGAATCTGCTGTCTTTAAGGCAGTATCTGCTGAACCTTTACGAGCACCATGTGTAGATAAGAAGAATTCTGCAACAGATAATCCTTCAATAAAGTTTGAAAGAATTGGAATTTCAACTGGAGTACCATCTGGTTTAGCCATAATACCACGCATACCAGCAACTTGTGTGAAGTTTGAAATATTACCACGAGCTTTAGAGTTCATCATGATAAAGATTGGGTTATCAATATCTTTCTTAGAAACTTCCTCAAGTTCTTCTTTAACTTGGTCAGTAGCATTATTCCATGTATCAATTACTTTATTAAATCTTTCTTCTTCAGTAATTAAACCACGTTTATATTGCTTATTAATATTATCAACTATCTTTTGAGCTTCAGCTACTATTTGAGGTTTCTTTTGACTTATCTCAACATCAGCCATACTAACTGTAATACCAGCTATAGTTGAATACTTAAATCCTAAATCTTTTAATGCATCAAGCATTGTAGATGTCTCTGTAGTTTTATAACGTTTAAATACTTGAGCAATAATTTTTTCTAGAGTTCCCTTAGCAAAAGCTTTAACTAAAGGCATTTCTTTAATAGCTTCAGGAATATTAGTTCCCATATCTAAGAAATATTTATTAGGTGTAATATTAGAAATATTTTCATCTGTTGGTTCATTAACATATGCAAATGTATCAGGTAATATTTCATTAAATTTAATTTTACCAACAGTAGTAACTAAATATTTACCTTTTTGTTGTTCAGTAAATAATTTATATTTAAAACTATTTACAGGAATAGCAATTCTAGTATGAAGAGTAATTTCTCTTCTTTCATAAGCCATTAAAGCTTCATTACTATTTTTAAATACTCTACCTTCTCCTTCTTCACCAGCTTTTTCCATAGTTATATAGTAATTACCTAAAACCATGTCTTGTGAAGGAGTTACAATAGGATCTCCACTTTTTGGATGTAGGATGTTGTTAGAACCTAACATTAACAATCTAGCTTCAGCTTGAGCTTCTTCAGAAAGTGGAACATGTACTGCCATTTGGTCACCATCGAAGTCAGCGTTAAATGCAGGACAAACAAGTGGATGTAAACGAATTGCCTTACCACCAACTAAGATTGGTTCAAATGCTTGAATACCAAGTCTATGTAGTGTTGGAGCACGGTTTAACATAACTGGATGTTCTTTAATAACTTCTTCTACTATATCCCAAACAACAGGATCTTGATTATCTATTAATCTCTTAGCAGCTTTGATATTATGAGCAATATCTTTACTTACTAATCCATGAATAACGTGTGGTTTAAATAATTCTAGAGCCATTTCTTTTGGAATACCACATTGATACATCTTTAATGATGGACCAACAACGATAACTGAACGACCTGAATAGTCAACACGTTTTCCTAATAAGTTTTGACGGAAACGACCTTGTTTACCTTTTAGCATAGATGAAATTGATTTTAGAGGTCTGTTTCCAGCACCTGTTACACTTCTTCCACGACGACCATTATCAAATAATGCATCTACTGCTTCTTGAAGCATACGTTTTTCATTTTGAATGATTATTCCAGGAGCTCCTAAATCAATTAATTTCTTTAAACGATTATTACGGTTAATAACACGTCTATATAAATCATTTAAATCTGATGTAGCAAATCTACCACCATCTAATTGAATCATTGGTCTTAATTCAGGAGGTATAACTGGAATACAATCCATAATCATCCATTCAGGTTTATTTCCTGATTTATAGAAAGCATCAAGTACATCTAATCTCTTTAAAAGTCTTGTTCTCTTTTGTCCTTGAGCACCTTCTAATTCTTTTTCTATTTCATCAATTTCTTTCTTTAAATCAACATTCTTTAATAATTCCTTAATGGCTTCAGCACCCATTCCAACTTTGAATGAAGTTCCATATTTTTCATAATAAGCTCTGTATTCTTTTTCTGATAATGTTTGCTTATTTTCAAGTGGGGCTTTACCTTTATCTATAACTACATAACTTACAAAATATAGTACTTCTTCCAAATCTCTTGGACTCATATCAAGAACTAATCCCATTCTTGAAGGTACACCTTTAAAGAACCAAATATGTGATACTGGAGTAGCAAGTTCAATATGTCCCATTCTTTCACGACGTACTTTAGAACGAGTAACTTCAACTCCACATCTATCACAAACTATATTTTTATATCTAACTCTTTTGTACTTTCCACATGCACATTCGAAATCCTTAGTAGGTCCAAATATTTTTTCACAGAAAAGTCCATCACGTTCTGGTCTTAAAGTACGATAGTTAATTGTTTCTGGTTTTTTAACCTCACCATAAGACCATTCTCTTATTTTATCAGGAGAAGCAATTCCGATTTTTAATGCTTCAAATTTATTAACATCTATCATTAAATATCAGCTCCTTCCTCATCATCTAATCCCCCAAATTCTGAAAACTTCTCAAATTCATCTTCAATTTCATCGAATTCATCTTCTTCATCTTCAAAATCTTCTTCAGAATTTTCTTCTGAAACTGGAGTTTCTACTATTTCAGTTGCTGGAGATTCAACTTCTTCAATATTAGTATTATTATCTTCTTTATCTTCAGCATCTTCTATTTCTTTTAATTGTAATGTTTCACCTTCATCATTAATGATTGAAACATCTAATCCTAATGCTTGGAATTCTTTCATCAATACTCTGAATGATTCTGGAACACCAGCTTGATTAATTTCTTGACCTTTAATAATAGATTCGTAAACCTTAACACGTCCTAATACATCATCTGATTTAACAGTTAAGATTTCTTGTAATGTATGAGCTGCTCCATAAGCATATAGTGCCCAAACTTCCATTTCACCAAATCTTTGTCCACCGAATTGAGCTTTACCACCAAGAGGTTGTTGTGTAACTAAAGAATATGGTCCAGTAGCACGTGCATGAAGTTTATCATCAACCATGTGATGAAGTTTAATCATATACATTACACCAACTGATATTCTATGATCGAATGGCTCACCAGTTCTACCATCATATAAAACAGTTTTACCATCTTCATCCATTCCAGCCTCTTTCATCATAGCTTGAATATCACTGATATGAGCTCCATCAAATACTGGAGTAGCAACATGAACTCCTAGTTTCTTACAAGCCATACCCATATGGATTTCAAGAATTTGTCCGAAGTTCATACGAGAAGGAACACCTTGTGGATTTAACATAATATCAACTGGAGTACCATCTGGTAAGTATGGCATATCTTCTTGTGGAAGAATAAGTGAAATAACACCTTTATTACCATGACGCCCACTCATTTTATCTCCAACTTGAATCTTACGTTTTTGAATTATATAAACACGAATTACTTTAGAAACACCTGCAGGTAATTCATCGTTATCTTTTCTTGAATAAATCTTAATATCATGAACGATACCATCTCCACCATGTGGAACACGTAGTGATGTATCTCTAACTTCACGAGTCTTTTCTCCAAATATTGCATGTAATAATTTTTCTTCTGAAGTTAATTCAGCCATTCCCTTAGGAGTAACTTTACCAACAAGGATATCTCCTTCTTTAACTTCAGTACCAATTGTTACAATACCATTTTCATCAAGATTTCTTCTTGCTTCTTCACTAACATTAGGAATATCTCTTGTAATTTCTTCAGGTCCTAATTTAGTTTCTCTACATTGCATCTCATAATCTTCAAGATGAAGTGATGTATACTTATCATCTTTAACTAAGTTTTCATTTAAGATAACAGCATCTTCATAGTTATATCCATTAAATGTCATGAATGCAACTGTCATGTTTTTACCAAGAGCTAACTCACCTTTATCTGTAGAGTTACCATCAGCTAATACTGTATCTCCTGCTTTAACTTTATCTCCAACTTGAACTATTGGTCTTTGATGTGAACAAATACTAGAGTTTGCAAGTTCAAAGTTAGCTAATTTATATTCATCTTTTCCTTCTTTAGTCTTAACAACTATTCTTTTTGCATCAACATATTCAACAACACCATCATTCTTAGCAATTACTTCTACACCAGAATCTTTTGCTGCGATATATTCAACACCAGTTCCAACTAATGGAGCTTCTGTTTTAATTAAAGGCATTGCTTGACGTTGCATGTTAGCACCCATCAATGCACGAGTAGCATCATCGTGTTCCAAAAATGGAATACAACTTGTTGTAACAGATACAACTTGTTGTGGACTAACATCTATATAATCAACATCTTCAGGTTTAGCTAAAATATTTTCTCCTCTAAAACGAGCATTTACTTCTTCATCTATAATCTTATTAGATTTATCAGTACCTACTGTAGATTGAGAAATAATATAATCTAATTCTTCATCTGCAGTTAAATAACATACTTCATCAGTAATTTGGCTATTAACTACTTTTCTATATGGAGTCATTATAAATCCATATTCATCAACTTTAGCATATGAAGCTAAAGATGTAATAAGTCCGATATTTGGTCCTTCTGGAGACTCAATTGGACAAATTCTACCATAGTGAGAAGTATTAACATCACGTACTTCAACACCAGCTCTATCTCTTGATAATCCACCTGGTCCTAAAGCACTTAAACGACGCTTATTAGTTAACTCAGCAATTGGGTTTGTTTGATCCATGAATTGAGATAATTGTGAACTACCAAAGAACTCTTTCATAGCAGCAGTTACTGGTCTAATATTAATTAAAGTTTTAGGAGTAACTTCTTCCATTTCTTGAGTAGTCATTCTTTCACGAATTACTCTTTCCATACGAGATACACCAATTCTAAATTGGTTTTGTAATAATTCACCAACTTGACGAATACGTCTGTTTCCTAAATGATCGATTTCATCAAAATTACCTACACCATGTAAAAGGTTTAAATAATATGAAACAGCAGCATAAACATCACTTATAGTTAATCTTTTAATATCAATATTTTGATCATTTCCAATAACTAATAATTTTTTCTTCTTATCAGATGGATCACAAATTTTAACTATTTGTACTTTTCCAAATGAATCTAATTCTTCATTGATTTTAGAATCAACTACACCAAATCCATTTTTTAAAGCTTCATTTAATTCATTGATATTACTTTTTGTAATAACTGTACCCTTTTCAAGTACTACTTTCTTACCATTAGTAACATCTTCAGCTAAAGTTTGATTTAATAAACGATCACTAACATTTAATTTACGATTAAATTTATAACGACCTACTTTTGATAAATCATATCTAAATTCATCAAAGAATCTAGTAATAATTTGGTTTTTAGATGAATCAAGTGTAGCTGGTTCACCTGGTCTTAATTTTTCATAAATTTCAATTAAAGCTTCATCAGTATTCTTAGTAGAATCTTTAGCTATAGTATTCTTAAGATATTCATCTTCTCCAAACATCTTTAGAATTTCTTCATCTGAACTTAATCCGAAAGCTCTCAATAATGTAGTAATTGGAACTTTTCTTGTTCTATCAATTCTTACATATAATACATCTCTCGCATCAGTTTCAAATTCTAACCATGTACCACGATTTGGTATAATTTGATTTGTAATTAACTCTCTACCATTTTTATCTATTTCATGGTTAAAATAAACACTAGGAGAACGAACTAATTGTGAAACAATAACACGTTCAGCACCATTAATAACAAATGTACCTGAATCAGTCATTATAGGCATATCACCCATAAATATTTCTTGTTCTTTTACTTCTCCTGTTTCTCTATTAAATAATCTAACCTCTACTCTTAATGGTGCAGAATAAGTAGATTCACGGTCTTTACTTTCTTTAATAGAATATTTAGGTTCATCAAAATGATAATCACCAAATTCAAGTGATAATGTTCCAGAAAAATTTTCTACTGGAAATAAATCCTCGAATACTTCTTTAATACCTTCATCAATAAACCATTTATAAGATTTCTTTTGAATCTCTAATAAATCTTTTAATTCATAGGTATTACGAATACTAGAGAAATTTCTTCTTTCTCTAAAATTGCCACTTTTAACAATCTTATATGACACTAAATTTCACCCCACATAATATTTTTTATTTAGAAGTACATTTAAGAATAAAAAATCCTTTTTTCTTATTTAATACTTCTACAGTATAAAGTTTTTCTAAGTCGATAATTAACGATTTAGCACCTTGCTCCTTACGAATCACTAAGAAAAGATGACCATTCTCTTCTAAATAATCACGAGCATTCATCACTATATTATAGACTACATTTTTACCAGCCCTAATCGGAGGATTGGTAATAATACATGAGTATTTGGAATTAACTTTTTCATAACAATTACTTTCAAATATACTGACTCCAGTACAATGATTTTCTTTTGAGTTAATTTCAGCTAAGTGCATAGCTCTTAAATTAACATCAACCATATCTACTTCACACAAAGTAATACTATTAAGTACTATTCCAAGTACCCCATAACCACAACCCATATCAAGAACTTTGCCTCCAACTTCTTCAAGCGGGATTGATTCAAGAAGAAGTCTACTGCCAAAGTCCAAACCGTCCTTTGAAAATACGCCATTATCAGTATAAAAAACAAACTTTTTACCTAAGACAAAAGCGTCATATTTTACCATTTTACTTGGTAATTTTTGATTATCAAAATATTGCCCCATTTTTATCACCTTAGAACAAAAAAGAAGAAGAAAAATTGCGCATAAAATACCTATTTTTCTTCCTTTCGAAACATATGATATAACAAATAATCAATAAAGTCAACAAAAAATTAAAAAAAGTATTAAAAATTAATACTTTTATTTAACTAATAATTCTAAACTTTCTGAACACTTTTCTAAATGTTTTAATAAAGTTCTATCATGTTCAATATGTCCTAAACTTGCTTTATAAAATTCATATGCATTTACACCATTCCAAAAAGCTCCATTAATATCACCTGTTTGCAATATTGCAACATCAGTTTCTAATTTATTTAATGAATTTTTAAGTTTTAATATTTCAGTTTGTAATTCTAATGATAATGTCTTTGCTTCTTCTTCACTATACTTAATCTTTTTAACCATATTTATCACCTCTAATTACTCATATTTGCAATTTTTCTTTCTAATTCTGCAATTCTCTCATCTAATAGTTTAATAGGATAATCTTTAACATCTTGTTCATACTTACTATTAAATTTTTCTTTCAATTTAATTGAATTATCTGACTGACTTTTAGCTTTTTTTGCCCAAGATTTAAATGTATTAGCCTTAGATCCTTTTACTAATTCTATTTTTACAGTACGATTTAAAATATTATTTATTTTATGTAAAGAATTACTTATACCATCTAATTGTCTATTAATATCTTTTACTATTACGTCTGCCTTAACTTCATTTACAAATAATTCTTCTTTATTAACTTTATTTTGTACTACAATATTAGACTTTCCTAAATTATATTTTCCCATAAACATTACCCCTTTATTATATAATCTAGATTAATTATAACAATATTAATATAAAAAAACAACAAAAAAAACATAGGTAATGAAAACCCTATGATTCAAAAAAATATAAATAAATCAACTTCAATTTAAAAATATCTTTTTAATTTTTAATTGTCTGATAAACAATTAAAGATTTGGTTTAATATGATACTACCAGTCTACCCGCTAAGATAGAATTGCTTTCATTAACAACTTTGATAGCGCCACTATTTTCGAAGTATCCTTCTTCAAACAAAATTGTAATTTACAATAGCAATGATAAGATTTAAGTAATAATCATTATTACTATTCAATTAGTAAAAACTTAAATATTTAAATCCGATTAAAAAATAAAATAATTAAATACTTAAGTTATTATTTACTAATTAAATAGCATAATCGCTTACTAAAAAATACTATTGTTAAACTAATTCTAATATAAATATTCAAAAAAATCAAGAACAAAACAAAAAAAACTACCCGAAGGTAGCGAGTTTAATAATCATTTATAATTTATTATCAGTAAATTATAAATAAATTACACTTATCATTAGAGTTTTCTTTCTCCAAAAAATTACAATTAACATAGAGTCTAGTGACTTTAATTCATAGACATTGTTAAAAATCAATAATTGATAATTAACTGCATAACGCATTCCTATGTTGATTTAATTATATCAAATAAATTTATAATGTCAAGAAAAAAGAAGTTAATTACTTAACTTCTACAGTAGCTCCAGCTTCTTCAAGCTTAGCTTTGATTTCATCAGCTTCAGCAGTTGGGATATTTTCTTTTACAACACCGTTTGCATCAACGATATCTTTAGCTTCTTTTAATCCTAAACCAGTAATATCTTTAACTACTTTGATAACAGCAACTTTAGCAGCTCCAGCATCAGCGATTGATACTGTAACTGTACTTGGAGCAGCATCACTAGCACCAGCTCCAGCTGCAGGAGCAGCTACAGCAACAGCACTTGGATCTACACCAAATTCTTCCTTCATTGCATCTACTAATTCCTTAATTTCTAATAAATTCATTTCTTTTAAACTACTGATAAAATCTTCTTTTGTTAATTTAGCCATTTTTAAATCCTCCTATTTTTTATTTTTTAAATTAATTTTCTTCTTTTTGTTGACTGTATAAGTCTAAACATATTGATAAGTCTCTTACGATACCAATCATACCACCAGCAAGCATAGTAAGTAATTGTTCTCTTGATGGTAATGTAGCATATTCTGCTAATTTTGCTTGATCAGCCTTTTCTCCATCTACAATCCCTACTTTTAAAGATAATGCTGGGTGTGATTTAGCAAACTCTGATAAAATCTTAATTGGTGCTATTTGATCTTCACTATATGCAAATGCACTAGGTCCACTTAAAGCCTCATTAAGATCTATACCTAAATCATTAAAAGCTCTAGCCATTAAAGTATTTTTATATACTTTATAATCTGATTTTGATTCTCTTAACTTAACACGTAATTCTTTAATTTCACTATCAGTTAATCCTCGATAATCGAATAAAACAATAGTTTTAGCATTACTTGTCTTGTCTTTAATTTCATCAATTACAGCTTGCTTTTGCTCTAAGATTGCTTTACTTGCCATAATACACCTCCTTTTATTTTTAGGGATGCCATAAAAAAGTTCCTAAACATAGACGCCCGGAACTTTTTATTACTCATTTTAAGTCCTCGGTAGGATTTATTTTTATACCTACTGTCTATGGCACCAACAAATTGTCTTTATTATATACTATATAATCCTATTTGTCAAAATTATTTTCAATTTTGATTCCAGGACCCATAGTTGAAGATATAGAAATATTTTTAATATAGTCACCTTTTACTGTTGCTGGTTTAATTCTTATAATTTGTGCAACAAAGGCATCTAAGTTAGCTAATAAATCTTCTTCTTTAAATGAAGCCTTACCAATTACACCAT
Source organism: Bacilli bacterium (assembly GCA_017460175.1). Lineage (GTDB taxonomy): Bacteria > Bacillota_I > Bacilli_A > RF39 > UBA660 > UBA3789. The sequence continues at coordinate 38,521 of JAFUBO010000003.1, read as the reverse complement.
GAATATTACCAAATGTATCAGTTCTGTATTCAACACGTCCTGCTTTAACTTCTTCTACTGCTTTTTTAATATCCATTGTAACTGTACCAGTTTTAGGATTTGGCATTAATCCTTTAGGTCCTAAAACCTTACCTAATTTACCAAGTAATGGCATCATATCTGGAGTAGCTATCATTGTATCAAATTCAAACCAATTTTCTTTTTCAATCTTTTCTAAGATATCAGTATCTCCAACAAAATCTGCTCCTGCTTCTTTAGCTTCTGTAGCTTTAGGTCCTCTAGCAACTACTAAAACTCTATTTGTTTTACCAGTTCCTTTAGGTAGAACTATAGCTCCTCTTAATTGTTGATCAGCTTTTTTAGTATCAAGATTTAATCTCATAGCTATTTCAATTGATCCATCAAATGAACTAGTTGAAGTTTCTTTAACTAATTTAACTGCTTCTTCTTTTGTATATACTTTACCTTTTTCTATTTTAGAAATAGCTTCAGTATATTTCTTACTTCTCTTTTTCATTTTATTTCCTCCTTATGTGGTAAAAGCGGATTATTTTCCTTCCACTAGGTTAAAACCTATAGAATACTTAGATATTACTCTTCACCTTCAATAGCAATACCCATGTTTTTTGCAGTTCCAGCAACTATTTTCATAGCTTCTTCTACATCATATGCATTTAAATCAGGTAATTTGATTTCTGCAATTTCTTTTAAAGTAGCCTTTGAAATAGTAGCAACTGTTTCTTTAGATCCTTTAACAGATCCTTTTTTTACCTTAGCATATTTCTTTAATAAAAATGCTGTAGGTGGAGTCTTGATTACGAAATCAAAACTTCTATCTTCATAAATTGAAATTTCTACTGGTAATACATCTCCCATTTTATCTCTAGTTGCATCATTATACTTAGTACAAAAATCTTGAAGATTAATTCCTGCAGGTCCTAAAACAGTACCAACTGGTGGAGCTGGATTAGCTTTTCCTGCTTCAATTTGTAATTTTATTTTCTTAACTGCTTCCTTTGCCACGAAAAACACCTCCTATAATATTAGTTTTCGCGAGTGGTACAAATAGCTTGATTCCCGCTTTTATAAATGCAAACCATGCTTCCCACTAAATCTATATATAAAAATAAATATAGCCATTAAATAATAACATAAAAACTTTTTTTATGCAAGTATTTATGCATTTTCTATTTGTGAAAGTTCAACTTCAACTGAAGTTTCTTGTCCAAATAGATCTACAAGTAAGTTAACTTTACTATTTGGTAAGTCAACAGAATCAACTGTACCATACATTCCTTGGAAAGGTCCAGCAATAATTTTTACCTTAGTACCAACAGATAATTCAGTATCAACATCCATTCTACTAATACCCATATTTCCTAAGATTTTATCTACTTCATATGGTTGTAATGGTGTTGGTTTAGCACCTTTACCAGATGATCCAATAAATCCAGTAACACCCGGAGTATTACGTACTACATACCAAGCTTCATCTGTCATAACCATTTCTACTAAAATGTAACCTGGGAACATTTTCTTTACTTTTTCTTTAGTTACACCATCTTTTACTTCAACTACTTTTTCTTCTGGAATTACTACTCTATAGATATAATCTTGCATATCCATAGATTCAGCTCTCATCTCTAACTTTTCTTTTACTTTATTCTCATGTCCAGAATAAGTATTAACTACATACCATTGTTTATCCATATTCACAACTCCCTTATACTAATGTCCTTATCAATGCAAATATTACATCTATTGCATAAAAGAATAATCCACAAAATATTATAAATATAATTGTCGCAATTGAATATTTAACCATATCTTTCTTATTAGGCCAATGAACTTTCTTAAATTCACTTGCTACTCCATGACAGAATATTCTAAATTTTGTAAAAATTCCTTTTTTTTCTATTTTCTTAGTTTCTTTCTTTTTTACAGTAGTCGTTTTAACTTTTTTAGTTTCCTTTTTAGTTTTAGTAGTTTTAATACTTTTTGTATTATACTTATCTTCTAAAACTCTTTTTCTTACTTCAGCCATATTTTCACCATTCCTATATTTTTTCAAAATAAAAACACTTCCAAGTGCTTACATCTATAAAATAGCATAATCACAAAGAAATGTCAACATTTTAACCTATAAAATTAAGTATAATAGTTGTTATTATAATAATAGAAGTTATTAATAATAAAGCTATTGGAATAATTAACATACTTACAAAAGCAGAATCATTCATTCCATTAATTTGCCTATATATTAAGTCATTTACTTTTTTATTAGTCATTTCCGCTTCACTAATATTAGTATTTATATTTTCTTTTAAGATGTTTTTATCATCTCCAAGTTCTTTTTCCATTTCTTCTATTTCCCTTTTTCGTCTTTCTGCAGTAAACTCACAAAAATACACAGAAGCTCCTCTTTGAATTACTCCTCTATAATAAGGAACATCAGTATTTGGAAGAAATAATATAAATGAATCAAATTGTTCTTTTATAAAATCAATATTTATATAACTAATCGATATATTACTATATATAGCTAATTGAATTAATGCTGAATTAAGTATATCTTCTTTAATCATATTTTTACTTATAATTGGATCTTTAGATAATTCTATTAACTTTTTAAACTGTATATACTTATCTTCATTATTCAAAACATAAATTTCTGATGGATGAAATACTTCTATACAATAACCATGTTCATGAATATATTTAAGAGCTCTATCCATATTCAAAAAAACAGATTGTTTTTCATCCACAGATGAATGAAGTTTAACCCATTCTGATAAAGTAACTGAATTGTTTTTCATGCACATCACCCTATCTTAAAATAATTCTACAACAAAAATAAAAAAAAGACAATTTATAAATTTGTCTATTTACAATAATATGCTTTAACTTTCTTTCTTAATATATTCCTAGCATTCCTACTTTTAAACTCAACAGAACTAGTAGGTATATCCAATAAAGTTCCTATTTCTCTATAAGTAAAACCATTTAATTTTAATTCAAGTATTGCCCCAGATTCCATAGGTAAAGAAAATATTACTTTTTTTATTACTTCTCCTAGTTCATTATAATCAATTATTGTATTTGTATCTTTAGTAGGATCTTGTATACAAAACTCATTTTCATCAATATCAAGATAAGAACTATTTAGATCAATACATTTATTAGTAATTCCTCTAACAAAAGAAAGTAATCCTCTATTAATACACACAACAATAAAAGTATAAAGTAATACATTTTTAGTATTATCATAATTATCAATTGCTTTATAAAATGATACTAAAGCCTCTTGATAAAAATCTTCATAATCATAACCATAATATTTATATTGCTTATAATACTTATTAGAAATTTTTAATATAATAGGCTGATACTTTCTAAACAAAATATCCCTATAATATTCATTTTCTTCTTTAACCATATAAACTAATTCATAATCATTGTACTTTTTATAATCCATGTAACCTACTTTCTATTTCGGATTACTTCATATATCATTATACCTGCAGCTACACTAGCATTTAAACTATTAGTTTCACCATACATTGGTATCTTAGCTAAAAAATCACACTTCTTTTTTACCAAATCACTAATACCTTTACCTTCATTACCTATTACTAAGGCAATTTTACCAGTATAATCAATTTCCCTATAATCAACGCTATTTTCTAGTGCAGTTCCTACTATCCAAAAACCATTTTCTTTTAATCTTTCGATAGTATTAACTAAATTACTAACAGAAACAATATTAACATTATCTAATGTACCAACACTAGTCTTCATAACAGTAGCATTAACTTGTACTTGTCTATCACGAGGTAAAATTATACTTTTAACACCTGCTGCTTCACAAGTTCTAATAATAGCTCCTAAATTATGAGGATCTTCTAAATGATCTAATAATACTACAAAATCATCATTACTACTTAAAAAATCATTTAACTCCATATACTTGTAATCCGGAATATCTAAAATTATACCTTGATTAACTCCCGGACACAAATTGTCAATTTCACGTTTTGATTTAGTTTCACAAACAAAATTACTTTTTTCTATAAGTGAAATAATTTCTTTATCATCAAAATTATCTTGAATTATTATTTTTTTAATTTTTTTATTTTTTTTAAGTAAATCTCTCGCAACATTTCTCCCCATTACTAACATAATCTCACCTTAAGATGAAATTCATAATTTCATCTATCCTTTCCTTATTATTATTTAAATATAAATAACCAATTAAAGCCTCTAATCCTGTTGCATATTTATAGGTTATAATATCACAACTTTTAGGGTGTGAAGTTGTTTTATAATTTCTAGCTCTCTTAACTATATCTAATTCATCACTAGTAAGATATTCTTTATCAATCATCTCAGTTAAATATTTTGCTTGACTCTTAGCACTAACATAATTCAAAGAACTAGTTTGCAAATCATTAACATTTCCTATACCCTTTTCAATTAAATATTTTCTAACATAATTTTCATATACTGTATCACCCATATATGCAAGAACTAATACATTAACTTCTAATAAGTTCATAAAATCACCAACTTTATTATAGCATAAAAAAGGAACTATATTAATTCATATGTAGTTCCTTCTCTAGAATCTATCAATTTAATACCTTTAGATAATAATTCATCACGAATGGCATCTGCTTTAGTAAAATCTCTATTTTTCTTTGCTTCATTTCTTTCTTCAATTTTAGAAAGAATTTCTGAATCTAATTCAACTTTATCTTTTTCTTTTAATAAATCTAATGATAATACCCTATCAAAATCTTCTATTAAACTTCTTTTAGTAACATCATTAACACTATCATCTTTTAATAAATCATAAATAATAGTAATTGTGTTAGATGTATTTAAATCATTAGATAATTCTTCACTAAATTTTGATTTATATATATTAAACTTTTCTTGGGATATCTCACCTTCATTACCTAATGAAAATATTCTTTTCTTTAATTTTTGAAGTGTAGTAGTAGCTTGATCTAAAGCATCATATGAAAACACTAATTGTTTTCTGTAATGTGAATTTAAACACATAAATCTAAAAGCAATAGGATCATAACCATTTTTTTCAAGTAATGATACGGTAAGTATTGCTCCATTTGATTTAGACATTTTACCACTTTCATCTAATAAATGTTCATTATGAAACCAATAATTACACCATTTATGTCCTAAATAAGCTTCACTTTGAGCAATCTCATTAGTATGATGAGGAAATATATTATCAACACCACCACCATGAATATCCAAATATTCTCCTAAATATCTAATAGATATTCCTGAACATTCTATATGCCAACCTGGATAACCTCTACCCCATGGCGAATCCCAAAGAAGTTCATGGTTTTCAAATTTGCTAGTAGTAAACCATAAAGTAAAATCTGCCTGATTTCTTTTTGATTTATCCTCTTCTACCCCTTCTCTAGCACCTACTACTAAATCATCTTCTTGGTGATTAGTTAAAACATAATAATCATTTAACTTACTAATATCAAAATATATATTTCCACCTGAAGAATATGCATATCCATCATCTAATAGTTTAGTAATTATCTTAATATACATATCTATGTTTTCAGTAGCTGGAGATATAATTTCTGGTTTTTTACAATTTACTTTATCAAAATCTTGAAAAAAAGCATCTGTATAGTATTTAGCTATTTCCATAGAAGTTTTACCTTCTCTTTTTCTAGCTATTTCCATCTTATCTTCACCATCATCTGAATCATTAGCAAGATGTCCTACATCAGTAATGTTCATAGCACGAGTAACATCATAGCCTAAGTACCTTAAAGTCTTATCTAAAATATCATGTCCTATATAATTTCTAATATTTCCAATATGAGCATAATGATATACAGTAGGTCCACATGTATACATCTTTACTTTATTTTCTTCATTAGGAACAAAATCTTCTATTTTTCTAGTTAAAGTATTATATAACTTCATAAAACCACCTACCAACGTTATTATATCAAAAGAATATTTAAAAATATAGACTAATTTTTAGTACCAGTTAAATCAAAATCAATAGTATATAAAACTTTACTAAAAATATTATTATCATTTTTTATATCATTAAATCCTATTTCACTATTCATATTACTAATACTCATAAAAATAATACACTTTGAAATATATATTTTATCATTTTTAGAATTTTCTATATATCCATTACTTATTCCATTAAATAATAATTTAATTATTCTAGGATGTGCTTTATCTATATTTTTAAAAAATAAGATAGTAAAGGGATTTTCTTTTATACTTTGAAATACATAATTATCTAAAGATCCAATATATCCAGAAGCACCACCAATCAATCTACTTATTGATGAATAATCTTTAAATTCATTCATATCTATATTTATATAATTAGAACCATCAAAAATATTTTTAATTACTTTATCTACCAATAATAGTTCTTTAGATACATTTTTTGAAATTAAAAGAATAGTAAAAGGCTTATTATTTTCAATATATTCATATTTTTCTAAAACATCAAATAACAAATCTAATTTGGAACATGTACAATCCTTTTTAGCAGTATTTATTCTTTCTAAATATTCATTTCTTTTTATTATTCTATTTTTATTATATATAACATCTTTAATTATTTCATTAGTTATTACCACTTTCTCATTATTAGAGAAATTAAGTAAATAATTATTATATTCACTACGTAAATTCATTTCTCTATTTTTCAACATTAAAGCTTTTTTAAAATTATGTAATTTTATTTCATGATTCTTCTTTTCTTCTATTTCATTAATTTTAATTTCATAATTAACTAATTTTTGATTAACACTATTAGCGATAGCTGCATAAGAACATACCTCATCTAATAAATCTATTGCTTTGTCAGGTTGTCTTCCATTAAATATTGAATCAAAAGAATAATCAACTATTTTATTTAAAATTCTCTTTTTTAATATAACATTATGATAATTTTCATATACATCTTTTAATTTATATAAAATATTTTTAACTGACTCTTTTCCAGGTTCTTTTATATAAATTTTTTGAAAACGCCTATCTAATGCTTTATCCTTATCTATAAATTTAAAATATTCTTCTAATGTAGTAGCACCAATTACCTTTATATCACCCCTAGCTAAAAATGGTTTGACTATATTAGATGCATCAATAGCTCCTTCAGCACCACCAGCTCCCATTAAAGTATGAACTTCATCTATAAATAAAATTATATTTGAATTATTTTTTACTTCATCCAATAACCTATTAATTTTTTCTTCAAATTCACCTCTATATTTAGTACCTGCCACTAAAACAGACATTGAAATACTATAAATAATTTTATCTTTTAATTTATAAGGAACATCACCTATATTAATTTTTTTAGCTAATTCCTCGACAATAGCTGTTTTACCAACTCCTGCTTCACCTATTAATAAAGGATTATTCTTATTTTTTCTTAATAATATTTGAATAACTCTATTTATTTCATTTTCTCTACCAATTACCGGATCATATTTACCTAATCTAGCACATTCATTCATATTTACACCTAGTTCATCAAGTATAGTTTTTTTATTATTACTTGACTGCATGTATTCATTAGATAAAAACTTCTCACATAATTTATTCATTTCTATATTCATTCCTAATAATATTCTATTTGCTACTCCATCACCTTCTTGTAAAATAGAAACAAGTAAATTGTAAGGAGTAACCATCTTATTATTATCTCTAGAATAATATGTAGCATTATTAATAATTCTTCTAAGTAAAGGAGTAAATAAAAACCAAGTGTTTTCTTTTGAACCTATACCTACAGTATTAACTAACTCCTGTTTAAACTTATCATATGTAACATTAAAATTATTCAATGTTTTAGTAATATCTAAATTTTCATGAAGTATAGCTAATAATAAATGTTCACTCCCAACATATGGATGTTTTAATTCATACATTTCCTTTTTAGCATTTATAATCAATTTTTGGCTCATTTCATCAAAAAATAAATTCATATAATCACCTAAATTTATTTTATATATATAATATATATGATTCAATTAAATTCATACCCTAAATTTAGACAAAAAAAGAAGCCCAAAGGCTTCTTTTATTTTATATTAAAGCTAGTATTATGAATATAATTAATAGAATTACAAAGAACTCTAATAATAATTTCCAAATATTCTTTAACCATTCTTTATAAGTAATCTTTAAGTATGCTAAAATTCCCATTAATACTAAACTTGTAGGAGCAACTAACATAGTTAATCCATATATTGTTTGGAAAATAATAGCTGCTAAAGAATAATCAGTTGATTTTGTTACTACGCTTGTGAAATAAGGAACAACTGCTTGATAACTATATGCTATATCTGAATTAAATAATCCTGATAGCATTGCTACTAATACAGTAGTTACAATATTAAATTTCTTAGTTATTCCTAAAATTGCTTTATAAATTACTAATTGGAATGGATGATATGTTACTAATACTAAAATTGAATATAGTAAAATAACAAGTGCTGCTGGTGCTAAAGCTTTTTTAGCTCCTTCAATAAATCCATCAAATATATCATCTAATTTAATTCTATAAATTAATACTAGAATTAAAATAGTTAATGCCATTGGTAAGAATAAATCTGTTATTGTCCAATTTCCAAATGAATTAATAGTACCTAATAATTTAGCAAATATTGGGAATTTAAATAATTCAAATTCTTGAACTGCTTGAGTTGCCTTATCAAATGCATCAATCTTAAGAGCTCCCCAAGAAATAAATGCTAAAACAAATAGTACAAACAATAAACTAAATGTTAAAACAAATGGCCATATTTTATGATTTCCACTAACTTCAGCAGGTACAATAATTACATCTTCATCAATTAATGCTGCCTTATTAGAACTCTTACGAGTTTTTGAAGATTTAGTTGTTTTCTTAGCAGTAGCTTTTTTAGCTGGTGTTTTTTTAACTACAACTTTCTTTACTTCTTCTTTCTTTTCTGCTTTCTTTTCTGCTTTTTTAGTTTCTTTGATTTTACTATTAGCCTTAATATACATTAAAGTATTAAAAATAACTAAAATAATACCTACTAATAAGATAATCCATCTAACACCTATTTGATAATTAGAATCAAGTCCTAATGTAGTTGTTAATAGACTTGTATTATTAGTTGCAGTAGTAGTACCTATTAAACCAGCTATAATTGATCCAACTGTAACTAATGCAGCAACAATTTTATCATATCCCATTAATAAGATTAATGCTACTATAAATGGAATAAATAAAGCTATTCCAAATTGCATTCCACATACTGATACTATTAATGCTATTAAAGCAACCATAATAGATAAAGCTATTTTTTCCTTTCCTTCAAATAATTTTACAATCCTCTCTAAGAATGTACGATATGCAGGAATCTTATATAAAATTCCATAAAATCCTCCAACTAGGATTAAGAATAATGCAATATATCCAAAATAACTAAATGCAGTTAATGGATAATTGAATAAATCAAATAATCCCATTTGAACGCGTCCTTGATCTACATATTGTCCTGAATAATAAGCAGCAGGTAATATCCAAGATAATAATAAGAACACTAGCATAGTAATAAGAACGACTTTACTTGTATTATGTTTCTTCATAATTAACCTCCCATAATAATTATATTATTTTCAATATTTTTTTACAAGTATTTACACCTTTTTTGTTAATTTTTTTAATAAAAAAAGAGGTTTAATCCTCTTTCTTTCTTTCTTTCATTGTTGGAAATAATAATACATCTCTAATTGACTCTTGTTCAGTAAATAGCATAACTAATCTATCAATTCCATAACCAATTCCACCAGCAGGTGGCATACCATATTCTAATGCTTCTATGAAGTCCATATCTATATCATTTGCTTCTGCATTACCTAATTCTTTTTCCTTTAATTGTGCTTCAAATCTTTCTAATTGATCATCTGGATCATTTAACTCAGTATAAGCATTTGCACACTCATGTCCTGAAATAAACAATTCAAATCTTTGAGTAAATCTAGGATCATCCTTATCTTTCTTAGTTAAAGGACTAATTTCAATTGGATGCCCATATAAGAATGTAGGTTGAATTAAAGTTTCTTCCACATATTTTTCAAAGAATTTATTAATAATATGACCATATTGTTTTTCATGTTCTTCTAATTCTATATTATGTTCATTAGCAAGTTTTAAACACTCATCTAAAGAATCAATTGCTTTAAAATCAATTCCTGTTTTTTCTTTAATTGCATCAGTCATAGAAATTCTTTTCCATTCACCAGAAAGATCAATATCATGACCTAAATAATGGAAAGTAGTTTTTCCACATACTTCTTTTGCAATATATTTATACATAGATTCTGTTAATTCCATCATTCCATCTAAATCACTATATGCTTGATATAACTCCATTAAAGTAAATTCAGGATTATGTTGTGAATCCATTCCTTCATTTCTAAATGTTCTTCCTATCTCATAAACTCTTTCCATTCCACCTACTAATAATCTCTTTAAATTTAACTCTAAAGCTATTCTTAAATACATATCTATATCTTGTGCATTGTGATGAGTAACAAATGGACGAGCACTTGCTCCTGTTAATAATGTTGTCAAAATAGGAGTTTCAACTTCTACAAATCCTCTATCATCTAAAAATCTTTGAATAGCTCGAATAATTCTAGGTCTCATAAAAGCAACCTTTCTTGAATCCTCATTAACCATCAAATCAACATATCGTCTTCTATATCTTTCTTCTTTATCAACTAATCCATGAAATTTTTCAGGTAGTGGTCTTAAAGCTTTAACTAAATGAGTATACTCTAAACATTTAATAGTAACTTCACCAGTCTTAGTCTTCATTACTTTACCATAAACACCAACTATATCTCCAATGTCAGCTGATTTAAATAATTCATAAGACTCCTCACCAATATCATTAATTGATATATATATTTGAATAGATCCCGTTTTATCTTGAATACTAAAGAATGATGCTTTACCCATTTTTCTAATAAACATAATTCTTCCTGCTACCTTAGCAGTATCATTCATATTTTCAAATGCATCATGATCAACATCTTTATATTTTTCTTTAATATCTAAAGCATAATCTTCTCTGTCATATCTTTGACCAAAAGCATCTAAACCAAGTTCAATTAATTTATCTTTCTTTTCTCTTCTAACTAATTCTTGTTCACTAAATTCTCTCATAAAAACCTCCTATTTTATACTTACTACTCTAGTATGTGCTATTCTATCGTGAATAGTTCTACCTTCAGTTGTTGTTGCTAATAGAATTGAAATAAATGTAATAACATATTGCAACATAGTGAATGTCGATAATACGCCAGTATATACCATTCTACCAGCAAAAGTAACAAATCCAAAATTAATAATATTTAACAATATTGTATTAGATATAAATGCTCTAAATATCATTTGATTCATACTTAAATCACCAGTATCAGATACTATCTTAATACCCATTATTTTCTTACCAATAGTTTGTCCTTTATTATATAATTGGAAAACTACATAATATAATATTCCTAATATTATCTCAATGAAAGTATTAATTCCACTTTCTCTACCTAATCTATAATAAACATCTGAAACTCTTGATAAATATTCATTAGGCATAATTTCTCCAGCTTGATATTGTTGTAATACAGTATTAGTCTCTTTTTGTATTTCTAAAACCTTTTCACTATCAGTAAATGGAATTGATAATATACTAGTAGCCATTAATATTATTAAAAAATCTATTGCATATGCACAAAGTCTTTTAATAAAAGATGCTTTTTTTAGTTCTTTAGCCATAACTTTTCCTCCTTAAATTCCTTCAACATACAAATTATATCATGAATATTAGTAGTTTTATATACCTTATTTTTTAATTCATTAGCACATTTGATACCTTTTAAATACCAACCTATATGATTTCTTATTTCTAAACAAGCTAATTTTTCATTTTTTAATTCTTCTAAATATTTTAAATGTTTTAGACACATATCGATTTTATCTTCAACACTAACATCCATCAATTCTTTTCCTTCTAAATAATTAATAGTATTTTTAATAAGCCATGGATTACCTAAAACACCTCGACCTATCATAACTGCATCACACCCAGTTTCATCAAGCATACGTTTAGCATCCATTGGAGTTTTAACATCACCATTACCAATAACAGGAATTGAAACATTTTCTTTTACTTCTTTTATTATATTCCAATCTGCCTTACCACTATATCCTTGACTTCTAGTTCTAGGATGAACGCATATTGCACTAGCTCCAGCTTTTTCTATTACTTTTGCAACTTCTACTGCATTAATATGTTTATTATCCCAACCACTTCTTATTTTAACTGTAACAGGAATAGGAACAGCTTCTACAACTGCTTTTACAATATCATATATTTTATCAACATCCTTAAGTAAAGCACTACCAGCTTGCGCCCTTACTGCTACCTTAGGAACAGGACACCCCATGTTTATATCTATAATATCTGGTTTCATATTGGAATAAATATATTTAGCAGCTTCTACAAAAGAATCTTTATCACTACCAAATATTTGTTGTGTAAGTGGTCTTTCTTCCTCAGTCATATAAAGCATATCAATAGTTTTTTTATTATTGAAAGTTATTGCTTTATCACTAACCATTTCAGCATAAATTAATCCACAACCCATTTCCTTACATATTCTTCTATATGCCGAATTACACACTCCCGCCATAGGAGCTAAGACAACCTGATTCTTAATTTTAACATTTCCTATATTCCATTCCATAATAATCCCTTTTCTTTAACATGCATATTATATAATAAAAAATAAATTAAAACAATAAAAAAAGATTCATAAGAATCATTTTTATCAATTACTTTTTCTTTTTTAATAAATCTCTAATTTCTTCTAATAAGATTGTTTCGTCTGATTTAACTACTGCAGGTGTTTCTTCTGTTTTCTTTTTACCAGCACTCATAATACCATTTACTACCTTTAATAGTATAAATAATACTAATGCCATAATTAAGAAATTAATAACTGCAGTTATAAAATCACCATATTTTATTACTTGTCCACCATAAATTTTGAAAGTACCACCAACTTCAGCACCACCAATACCGTTGATTAATGGATTAATAAAATCAGCAGTTAATGCTGTAACGATTCCTTGAAATGCACCACCAATAATAACACCGATAGCCATATCCATTACATTACCACGTAATATAAAATCTTTAAATTCTCCAAAAAAACCTTTTCCTTTACCTTTTATCTTATTTAACTTCTCTTTTTTATCCATATTTTCCTCTCCTTTTAAACATATTATAATATATTTTAAAAATTTTTCAAGAAAAAAGAATTAGATTGTTTTATCTAACTCTTTTAATAATTCTGCTTTATTCTTCTTATCTATATCTTTAATACCTTTTTCTGAAGCAATCTTTCTTAATTTAGTAATAGAAAGACTTTCTAAGTTTTCTTCATCCTCTTCTGGCATTTTACCATTTTCAACTAAATAATCAATTTGTTCTTTAGTTAATGTTTCATATTCCAACAAAGCATCTGCTATAAGTTTTAATAAAGATTTATTCTTTTTAATAATATCAGTAGCCTTTTTATGGCATTCATCAATTATCTTTCTCATTTCCATATCAATTTCATTTGCCACCTCATTTGAGAAATGTTGTGGTTTATTATAATCACGTCCTAAGAATACACTACCTGATTGTTGTTCAAATTGAAGAGGTCCTAAATCACTCATACCATATTCAGTAACCATTGCACGAGCTATTTTAGTAGCTTTTTCAAAGTCATTATGAGCACCTGTTGTAATTTCTCCAAAAATAATTTCTTCAGCTGTACGTCCACCTAAAAGTCCTGTAATTTCTTCTAATAAATCAGTTTTAGTTGAACATAATTTTTCTTCACTAGGAACCATCATATTATATCCACCTGCAGAACCACGAGGAATAATAGTAACTTTTTGAACATCACTAGCATTTTTCAATTTTAATCCAATAACAGCATGACCAGCTTCATGATAAGCTACTAATTTTCTATCATTTTCAGAGTATTTATGACTAACTTTCGCAGGTCCCATAAGCACTCTATCTGTAGCCTCATCTATTTCACTCATAGTGATTTCATTCTTATCACGACGAACTGCAAGAAGTGCAGCTTCATTTAATAAATTTTCAAGATCAGCTCCGCTAAATCCTGGAGTACGTTTAGCTAAATTTTTTAATGTAATACCATCAGCAATAATCTTATTTTTAGCATGTACAGCAAGAATTTCTTCACGACCTCTAACATCAGGTAAATTTACTGTTACTTGTCTATCAAATCTTCCTGGTCTTAATAATGCTGGATCTAATACATCAGGTCTATTTGTAGCGGCAATAATAATTATTCCTTCATTTTCTCCAAAACCATCCATTTCAGTAAGTAATTGATTTAAAGTTTGTTCTCTTTCATCATGTCCTCCACCTAAACCAGTACCACGTTGTCTTCCTACTGCATCTATTTCATCAATAAATATTAAACATGGTGCATTTCTCTTAGCTTGTTGAAACATATCTCTAACTCTACTTGCACCAACTCCTACAAATAATTCTACAAAGTCAGATCCACTTATAAAATAGAATGGAACATTAGCTTCACCAGCAACAGCCTTAGCAAGTAATGTTTTACCTGTACCAGGAGGCCCCATTAATAAAACCCCTTTAGGAATTCTAGCTCCTAGTTTTTGAAATTTTTTAGGATTTTTTAAGAAATCAATTAACTCTTTAACTTCTTCTTTTTCTTCTTTTAATCCCGCTACATCCTTAAATGTAATCTTATTTTTATCACTATTTAATTTAGCTCTACTCTTACCAAAATCTAAACTACTCTTATTGCCAGCCATTTGTTTACTAAAGAACCAAAAAGCTACACCAATAAATATTACAAAAGGCAATACATTAGCAACTATTAGTAATAAACTAGAAGCATCAGGATCAGGTTTAACTTTAACTTTAAAACTTTGTTCATCACTTGCTGTAACTATTTTTTTCATTACTTCTTCAGAAAGTGGTAAAGTTGCTTCAAAGCTTTCATTTTTCTTATATCCTTCTAATGTACCAACAATATCATATACATATCCTCCACCTCTAGGTACTATAAGAACTTCTTTAATTTTTCCATTATCTAATTTTTCAATAAATTCATCATATGTGAACTTATGTACATCTTTATTTAAAACATTAAAAACATAAAATACTCCAAGAATTATAATTCCTAGAAATAAATATGGTAATATACCTTTTTTTACAGTCTTTTTATCTAACTTGTTATTCATATTATTCCTCCTCACTGTACTTCAATATTATATCATAACTATCTATTTTCTTTTTGTCAAACTTTGATTTTTTAATTCCTGGTATCCAAACAACTTTTCCTAAGGAATCTACCACTATTGGCCAAATATCTCTATTAGCTAATGATATCTTCTTATCTATAAATATATCTTTTACTTTTTTAGTACCATTTAATCCTTTAACAGCTATTTTATCACCTATTTTTCTAGTACGTACTATTAATGGCAATGTAATTTCATTACTATTTAATCTACATATATTATTACTATTATCATCTGTATCATTAATCATTTCTATTTTATGATTATTTGGAAGTAATGCTATCTTATCAAATTCAATTTCATAATTAGAAATTTCATTCACTTCTTTAATAAACTCAAAATTATTATAATTTTTTCTAGCGATTACTTCATTAGGTAAATTAATATAACTATTAGCTCTATCACTATTAATTAAGTTTAAGATTATATCTATATGTTTATCATTAAGTAATATTAAATCATCTTGATAAAACTCACTCAATAAATAATATAAAATATCTCTTTGAATATAAGAATCTTCTAATAAAAATTTATCCACCAATATTTTATCATTTTGAACTACCCTATTTAATGCTTCATTTCTAGCCTTATCAATAAATTTACTAGCTTCTAATAATGTATTACTAAATTTATAAAATTTTAAATGTACATCTTTTTCTTCTTCTTTCAAAAAAGGAAGTATATATTTACGATATCTATTTCTAGTATATTTATCTTTAAGATTAGAACTATCAATATAATATTTAACATTGTTTTCCTTATCATATTCTTCTAATTCAGCTTTAGTATAATAAATTAATGGTCTAACTATATAATATCCATCCATATCAACTACAGTCTTAAAACCACTATAACCATTTAAATTTGATCCTCTGACTATTCTCATTAAAATTGTCTCAATCAAATCATCACCATGATGTGCTGTCATTAAATATTTCGCATCATATTTATGAACTATATCTTCAAAAAAATTATATCTAATATTTCTAGCTTCATTATGAAAATTATCATCACCATAATTTTCTATTATCATTGATTCAAATATTAAAGATTTTTCATCACAATATTTTTTTAAGAACTCTGCTTCTTCATAACTTTCTTTTCTAACATTATGATTAACATGAGCAACTATAATATCTAAATTATATTTATTTCTTATTTTTAATAACATATCTAAAAGAGCCATAGAATCAGGTCCGCAAGAACATCCTATAACTATTCTGTCATTCATATTAAATTTAAAGTTTTTTTCAATATTAATCATAATTCCTCCACAGAAACAACTAATATTATAACAGAAAAAAAGAAAAATAGTTATCTATTCTTCAGGAATTTGTAAAATAAATTCACCATCTTTTGAATATAAATACTTTTCTCTTGCATATCTCGCGATATAATCAGGATTTTGCAATTTATTTGCATCTACCTTTAATTCTTCTTCTTTTTCTTTTAAGCTAGTTAATTCCTTCTCTAATTCTTTCTTTTCTTGATACTTTTCATAGATTTCTATCCAATATTTACCTATAGTGAATGTCATAACAAAAATAATTAAAATAGAAGAAAATCCTAATAAAAGCATTCTTCTCTTAGCTTTTTTTCTACTAATACTTTTAGCCATCCCATTCACCTACCTATTCAACTTATATTATACTACATAATTATAGTAGATGATGTAAAATAAAAAGAATTTACAAAGAGTTTACACTATTTTTTTCGACAAATGATGTGTTAATAAAAATCCAAAAGATATTAACAATAAAAAATAAAAATGTAATGTACCATCATTTATAAATAATAATAGAAAAAAATAAAGAAGAGAAAACACTATACAATAAATTCCATTAAATATTATTTTCCATTTTTCTTTTTTTAATACAAAACACTTATATTGAATTCTAAATAATATAAAAAGAAAAATACCATATAAGAAAGAAAATAATAAACTAATAATTTGAATTTTTAAATCCATTATTTAAATAACCTACTGAAAACACTATCTTCTTTATTTTTTTTATTATTTTCTAAAATATATTCAATAGAATTAATAGTACCTTTAATAGTAACATGTCCAGCTAAAGTATCTAACTTTATTAACTCCAAATTTTCTCCTTTTATTATCATATACCCCATACTTGTATCTAATAGAAAATGATTATTATCAAAATTATCTATTTTTTTAACTCCTGTAATAACTAATGTCTTTCTTTCTAATAAATTAATACTATGATTATAACTACTTATATTATTGTTATCTTTATCCATATTATCCTCCTAATAAATAATATGCATAATAAAAAAATATAGAACAAAAAAAAGAAGCATAAGCTTCTTTAATTTTAATTACTCTTCTTCAGATTTTACGTCTTCAGCTTCATCGTAAGCTTTTAAAATTGCTTCTTCAAACATTGCACGTACTTCTGGATTAATTGGATGAGCAATATCACGATATCCACCTGTAGCTGTCTTTCGGCTAGGCATTGCTATAAATAGACCGTTGTCTCCTTCTATAATTCTAATATCATGTACTGCAAAACTATCATCTAATAAAATAGATGCAATTCCCTTCATACGAGAACCTTCCTTTTCAATTTTACGT
This sequence comes from Bacilli bacterium, assembly GCA_017460175.1. Classification (GTDB taxonomy): domain Bacteria; phylum Bacillota_I; class Bacilli_A; order RF39; family UBA660; genus UBA3789. Next base: position 20,492 of record JAFUBO010000003.1, on the reverse strand, counting down.
ACATTAACTGATGTAATCTTCATAAGAATACTCCTCCCTCTTAAAGCATAAATCACTTTATAACTATATTTTATAATAATATAAAAGAAAAAGCAATATAATTATTTATGATAATATTCGAATGTTTTTTATTATAAAATCACTATATGTAAAAGATTTTATAATATTATTATCAGTTTGAATTAAAAATATAGATGGGAAACATTTAATTACCTTACCTTCAAATTCATCTGTTTGATTTCTACATCCCTTATACATAAATTTATGATTAACTCCAATTTGTTCCATCACCTTATTTTTTGCATAATCTAAATTCATCTTGGATACCCCACATACATAGTACCATTCGTAATAATTCCACCAATTCCATCACTACCATACTTAGTTTTTTCAATTAATTTTATTAAATCAATATTTTGATTTTTTAATGACAAAGCAATTGATGACGCTATTATAGCAGGATCTAATGCATGAATATTAATTCTTTTTGGACTAGACGCAAAATTAGCTCCTGCTTTAATTAATTCTTCATAATTAGATTGACAAGCTCCCGCAATTATTATTAATTTATCCTGATTTTTTTCATATTTTCTAGCTTCTTTTATCGCTTTTACAAAATTAATAGTATTCTGATAATTATTAATATCATTTATATCATTTTTTTTAGAATAATATGCATCATGTCCCGTGATAACTATAATATCAGGCCTATATTCTTTTATTAAATCACTTATTTTAGATGCAATTTCATCTTCATTCAAACATAAACCATTTGCCTTTATTTTCATATTTTTATAAAAATTCATACAACGATCTAAATAATCTTCATCACCATCTATATGAAGAACTTTACCAGGTAAATAAAAATAATTACTACGATCAAAATCTATATCTTTTATATTTCTTTCTATTATATCTTTGTCATCTTCTTTTTCTTCTTTAGCTATAACTAAATCACTTATTTGAGCATCTGCCGATAATCTAACATTAAGTCCTTGTAATAAAACTATATTATTATTAATAGCTACAATTTTAAAAACTATATCATTATTATGTGAATTTCTAGTTACAAAATCTCCTATTTTAAAAATATTTCATCACCAGTAAATAATATGCAAAAAAAAATAAAATAGACTAAACTATTTTATTAATGAATTAGCAAGATCAACAAACACCTCTACTCCAAGCATTTCTGCCCTAGAATTTAAATCAAATCCATGTTTATTTAAAATATCTTCCACTATTTTTAAATCATAATTTTTTAAATTGTTTTTTATGTTTTTTCTTTTAAATTGAAAACTATCTCGTAGTATCTTTTCAAAAAAATTAAAATCTTTTAATTCTAATTTATCTTCCTTTTCAGTAAATGACACTACTACACTATCTACATTAGGTTCAGGAATAAACTGTTTTTTTGAAACATAAAACTCTTTTTTTACATTATAAAAATAATTTAATAAGACAGTAATTGAACCATATTCTCTATTTCCAGGTTTTGTAGTAAATCTATCACCTACTTCTTTTTGGACCATCATTACTACTTTATTAAACTTTAATCCTGATGAAATTATTTTTAATAATATTGGTGTCGTAATATAATATGGAACATTACTTGTAAAATATAATGAATTATAATTATAATTTTTAACATCTTCTTCAAGATTTGCTAATAAAAAATCCTGAAATAATATATCTACATTATCAAATCCTTCTAATTTTTTAGATAATTCATCTAATAAATCATCATCTATTTCATAAGCTAACACATTTTTAGCTCGCATTGCTAATTCTTTAGTCATTATAGCTCCTCCTGGACCTACTTCAATAACCAAAGAATCATTACTTACACCACTTACATCTACAATTCTCTTAACTATATTAATATCTTTCAAAAAATTTTGTCCAAATTTCTTTTTAAATTTAACATCATATTTTTCCATATTATCACCAACAAGTCATATTATAAATTATTAATATAAAAAAAGAAAGAATTAATATGAATTTCTTTTCTTTTTATTCATCTCTTTAAAAATTCTAGTTATATCATAAAAAAGAAATATTGTTGAAGGTATTAATAAACATAAAAAATAGTTAATTGGTTTAGAAAAGAAAGTACTAATATAACCAACTTTTGGTATTTTAAATAACACTTTTCCATAAATAGAATCAGTAGTTACACTAACAGGATCTATTACTCTATTATTATCACCTTTTGTAGTATATACAGATTCTTTTTTATTTAATTTTTGTTTGTCTATTATTCTATGAGTTATCGTTGAACCCTTATACTTACCTTCTTTTGACAAAAAAGTAACTATATCACCAACTTTATAATTATCATTATCTATTCTTTTAATAACAATAGCATCGTTTACTTTTATTGTTGGAACCATACTAGGAGATACAATAATATATGTACTAAATAACGGCATCTTAACACTAGATCTGTTATTAATTAGTAAATCTCCTAAATAAACAAGCAAAACAAAACCAAATGTTAATAATAAACATAACACTGCTATTAAAAAAGAACGAAATATAAAATAAACTAAATATTTGAATTTAGAAGTTTTCTTTTTACTTGTTTTATTCTTCATAATTATCTCCTACTATAATTCATTATAATACTTAGATAATAAAAAAACTATAATTTAGAAAAAAAAAAGAAGTAATTTGACATTACTTAGCAATACCATTTACTTCTACATCTACTTCATAATCACCTTTATCTAAAGTTGATTTATCTGATAACCATACTCTAAGTCTATAATTATCTGCTGTAGAATTTGTTTTTCGTACACTTAATAAACTCATACTACCTTTTTTACTACCTAATTTTGTATTTTTCTTTAATGGAGTAAACTTATCTGGTCCAAATACTTTTGTATAAGTTCCACTTTTTTCTTTTTCTAAATATATTTTTATATCATCATTTGAAATATTTGAATTTACTTGATTTTTTACTAAAGATATTTCATATTCAACTGCAGAAGCATTATCCAATGAAACTTCTACTGAAAAATCAAAATATTCTTCCTCATTTAAATTTTTTTCCCCAACTTCATCTGTCGTTGGAGTTGCTTCCTTTATTCTTAATCCACTAATATTACTAGTATAATTTAACACAATACTTGCGCCATTTTCTTCTTTTTCAATAACTTCTTCTTCACGGTTAATAAAAACTATGAAACCAAATACTATAAGTGTTATTAAAACAGCACAAATTATAAGCATCACTACAAAAAAACCATTACCACTTTTTTCTTTTTTCATACAACTCTCCTATTTTACCCTTACACTGATATCATAAATAAAGTCTTCACTATTAGTAGATACAACATAAGTATCTGATAACCAAGAACGTAATTTAAATTCCGCAGTTGCACCTGATACTAATGAATCCCTATATAATAATCTACTACCAGGTCTATCACTTAAAGCATATAAACTACCATAAGATGGAACACTATTAGTATCAAAACCAGCATATGGTTTATCATTTTTATCAGTTAAATATAGTTTAATATAATTAGGATTTATTTCATTACTTTCTAAAACTCTTTTTGTAAGGTATATTTCATATGTAATCTTCTTTTCATTTGGATTTTTAATTGTAAATGAAGAATAACCCTCTACATTAGTAGATTCTCTTTTTTCTTTAAATGTCTTACCTAAAGCATCAGATATAGGTAACTTATTATTAATAGTAATTATATCACTATTATTAAATATAACATCTATTTTAATCAACGATTTTTTATATTCATTAATTTTTATTTGCAATAAAATAATTAATACAAAAAATATAAAAGAAAGTATTACTATGAAAATAGATTTAATAAATGAATTTTTTTCTTGTTTTTTCATACTTTCCACCAACCCTTTTATTATATTACGATATCATAAAATTTATTTCAAGTCAAACAAAGTATATGCATTATCAGTAGTAATTTTTCCTACTTTTTCTTCATCTATATTCAGTATTTGTGCAATTCTTTTAGCAATATATGAAATATACTTAGAAGAATTTATTTTACCCCTAAATGGTTCAGGTGTTAAATATGGTGCATCTGTTTCAAGTAATATATTATCTATACCTACTGCTTGTACAACTTGATATAAATTACTATTTTTAAAAGTAACCACTCCACCAATACCTAATTTATACCCCATTGATATATATATCTTAGCAGTTTCAATACTACCACTAAAGCAATGCATATCACCAACCAAATTAGGAAATTTTTTTAAGACTTCTATAGTATCTTGAGTTGCATCTCTACTATGAATAACTACTGGTAAATTATATTTTTCTGCCAATTTCATTTGTTTTATAAATAATTCGATTTGTTTATTTTTATTTTCATTTCCATAGTGATAATCAAGTCCAATTTCACCAATACCTACAATTTTTTTATTTTGTATCATTTTTTCTAAATTATTAAGATCATCTTCTGTTGTAATATCTGCTTCACTAGGATGATATCCAATCGTTGCATATAAACAATCATATTTATCTATTAATTTTAACGATTCTTTAATTGTATTTCTACTATAACCAGATATTATCATTTTATCTACATTATTTTCTTTATTTTCTTTAATTATTAAATCTATATTATCATAATCTTCTGTTGAAATATGACAATGAGTATCTATGAACATCTAATCACCACCATAATTATAACAAAAAAAGAATAATTAATCTTCTTTTTTTACATCTATTCTCATAAATAATGGTGTTGGAACATTCAATTCATAAGAATTATTTTCATTATAATTAAAATCTCTACATTCATTATTAATTTGAACAAATATCTTATCACTAGTTTCTGTTAAAAATGGATTTAAAAATACTGCACTTACTCTTATTGCTTCTAACAAATTATAAATAACTGTTTCTAATCTATCTTTTAAACTTTCATCTTTTGCTAAAATCCATGGAGTAGTTTCATCAATATATTTATTACTAGCTCTTAATACATTAAATATTTCAGTTAAAGCATCACTTATTTGTAATTTATCCATCTTAAGAGTAACTTTCTTTTCCAAGCTATTAATAGTATTAATAAATTCATTATCTATTTCTTCGTTAACACCTTTATTAGTAACTTTACCACCAAAATACTTATTACCCATAGATATAGTTCTTTGAACTAAATTACCTAGTATATTTGCAAGATCTCCATTAATTCTTTCTATTAATAAATCTCTTGTAAATACACCATCTTGTGCAAAAGGTATTTCATGTAAGAAATAATATCTTACAGCATCAACTCCAAATTCATTTACTAAATCATCTGCATATATTACATTTCCTAATGATTTACTCATTTTTCCATCACTCATAATTAACCATGGATGTCCAAATACTTTTTTAGGCATTGGAATATCTAAACTCATTAAGAAACATGGCCAATAAATAGTATGGAATCTAATTATATCTTTACCAATTAAATGTAAGTCAGCTGGCCATTTATATTTAAATTCATCATTTCCACCATCAATATCATACCCTATATTAGTAATATAATTAGTTAATGCATCAAGCCATACATAAACAACATGTTTAGGATCAAAATCAACTGGTATTCCCCAACTAAATGAAGTACGTGATACACATAAGTCTTGTAGCCCAGGTTTAATAAAATTATTAACCATTTCATTTTTTCTAGCAACAGGCTCAATAAATTCAGGATGTGACTCAATATATTCCTCTAATTGTTTTTGATATTTACTAAGTTTAAAGAAATAAGCTTCTTCACTCTTTTTTTGAACTTCTCTTCCACAATCAGGACATACTACCTTACCGTCTTCTGTTTTTACAACTTGTGAATCTGTCCAAAATGATTCATCAGGAGTACAATACCAACCTTCATATTTACCTAAATAAATATCACCTTTGTCATACATATATTTAAATATATGTTGTACTACCTCTTCATGATGCTTATCAGTAGTTCTAACAAATCTATCATAACTTGTATTCATAATATCCCAAATACGTTTAATTTCACTTGCCTTTTCATCAACAAACTCTTGTGGAGTAATACCTTCTGCTTCAGCCTTTAATTGTATTTTTTCTCCATGTTCATCAGTACCAGTTTGAAAATAAACATCATATCCTTGTAGTCTTTTAAATCTAGCAATTGCATCAGCCAAAACAATCTCATAAGTATTACCTATATGAGGTTTACCTGAAGTATAAGCAATTGCAGTACTAATATAATATTTTTCTTTTTCCATATTTATCCCTCCAAAAAAAAGATACTATAAACATAGAGACGAATTATCGCGGTACCACTCTACTTTATAATATCTAAATCTAATATTACACACTTAAATAGTTAACGCCTATTTACGTTTATACCTACATATCGATATAAAAGTTCAGAAGCCATACTTATATAGAATATTTATACTCACTTTCACCTAACAGAGTTCTCTAAAATAAACACATCTATAAAGCTCTTCATCAACACATTTAACGTCCATATCATAACATACAATCTATTATTAATCAAGATTTAATATTTTAGAATTTTCTAAAGTAAATATATATCTATCTGCTGCTTCTTTAACTGCATTAATTAATATAGTATCTTTTACTAAAACTTTAATATCAAAACTATCTAATATTTGTTTTTTATAATTACTATTTAAATACTTAGATATATCTTTTTTGAATAACTCTTTTATATCATCAGAAACATTATTATCAAATACTTTATTAATACCTTTAAAAATCATATTATTGCAAGATTCTTCTAACTGTTCCTTGATAATTGCTTTAATTTTTTTATTTACACTTATAAAATCTTTTTTATAAAAAACAAACACTGCAGTACCAAATTTAAATTTATTTATAATACTAATTAAATATTTAGTTCTCTCTTCCTCTATAACAAATAAACATTTACTCAAATCTTTTCTATAATTATCTAATATTTTAGAAAGCTCTTCAGTATTTAAAATAATTTTATTTTTTTTAGCTAATGATAAAAACTTACTTTTAACACTATCCATTGAATCTAACGGTGGTTTAGCGATTAATAACTTTATATCCTCATTAACCAATACTTTAGTATTATTTTTAATTGTTTCCATAATTGAATTTTTATAATTTTCAATATGCTGTTTTTTTAATTTTTCTATTGTTAATTCTTCCATTGTTACACTCCTATTCTAAAGTTGAATCATTATTATTTGAGTTGTCGTCTTCTCCTCCAATTACAACAGCTTCTACATTCTTAAACCTATCTACATTAGGATCATATTTAGGAACATCTTTTTCTTCTTTTTCAGATTCAATAATTTTAGAACTTTCTATTGATTTTACTTCTTCTTTTATTTCATTAGTAGAAACTGAAGGAACATTTTCAAATACAAAATCCAATTTTTCTTTTATTTGATCCTTAGTAAATGGTTTAGCTATATAATCTACAAATCCTTCTCCAATATACTTTTCTTTAGCACCACTTACTGCATCTGCTGTTAATGCAAGAACAGGTATTTTAAAATTAGGATTTTCTTTTAATTTAGATAAAGCAGTTTCACCACTCATATTAGGCATCATTATATCCATTAATATTAAATCATATTCATTACCATTAACTACCTTACCTAAACACTCAACACCATCATAACATTCATCAATATCAAAATTAAAGTCTTGTAAGGCACGACGAGCTACTTTTATATTTAATTTATTATCATCTACAATTAAAATCTTTTTACTATCAAAATCCTTAGGTACCTTTACCTCTTCTACCTTTGAAGATACTACTTCAACATCACTAATATTTTCTAATTTCTTTTTAATTGGAGTAATATCAATTTTAACAGTATTATCAGGATTAGCTAATATACTAATTTTTTGTGGTATTTGAACAACAAATATAGATCCTTGTCCAAAAGTAGATTGAACATTAATCTTACCACCCATCATATCAACAAGAGCCTTAGTAATTGCTAGTCCAAGTCCAGTACCCTCAGTAGTAGTATTTCTCTCAACATCAAGTCTTTCAAATTTTTCAAATAATTTATTAATATTTTCAGCTTTTATACCACGACCAGTATCTCTAACACTAATCATTAAATTACATATATTATTTTGATTAATACACTTAACATTTAATTCTATCTCACCTTGTTCAGTATATTTAATCGCATTAGTAAGTAAATTATTAACTATTTCTTTAACATGAGTCTTATCACCAATTAATTCATATGGAATATCAGGAGCAAAATTAACTTTAAAATTAATATTCTTCTCACCTATTCTAGTCGCATCTATTCTAGCTAAAGACTCAATTTCTTTAATAAAATTATATTTAACTTCAACTAACTCCATCTTATTACTTTCTAGTTTATTAATATCTAATATATTACCAACTATTTCTAAAAGAGTTTTAGAAGCTTCCATTATATAATCAGCATCTTCCACTATTTCAGGAGGTACTTCCTCTTTATGACTTTGAATATCCTCACTAAAACCAACAATTGCATTAAGAGGAGTTCTAATCTCATGAGACATACTACTTAAAAAATCACTCTTAGCACGATTAGCCTTCTCAGCCTGATTCTTAGCTATCTCCATCTGATTCAACATCTTAACATCAGGATTTTCAATAGTAAAATACATAATATAGCATAAAACTGCCAGTGCAAAATCATATAATATTATTCCAGGAATAAATAAAGTTACAAAATAAATAATTATCATCAAAGCGCATATAATAAAAGTAGCAGCATATCTAATATCTAATTTTTTTTTATTTATAATTGATGTAACTATCGATAATAATATAAAGAAAAACGTAAAAACATAAGAAAGCATAATAGTACTTCCTCTAATATTTGTAACTGCACCTATTCTTATTATATCAATTTTAGTAAAAAAAGTTACTATGAAAAACAGTAGCAAAAAGCAATAAGAAATATATCGTATATTTTTTTCATTTCTTGCAGCTTTTTCATTACTTATAAATAAAATATAACAAAATAATGACATAAAAATACCTACAAAAATTGTAGCAACAAACATATTTATTAAATTAATTACATAGAAATACTTACCAACAATTACATCATATGAATTCAATGCAGTAATAGTATGAGCAATAACACTTAGTAAACATTCTATAAACGATAACACTAGTATATTTGAGTAATACCTATTTTCCAACAATCCAATCTTAGGTTTTAAAAAGTATACAATTCCTAAAATTAGTATAAATATAGAAGAAACTAAAGGTATTTCAAATTCTAATGACATTTATATCACCAACCCTACTATATAATATATGATAACATACAATATTTAAAAAAAAAAGAATTGAAATTACTTATTCCAATTCTTTTTCATATATTGTTTTGGATCATATTTTTCTCTTCTTTGTTTTTCTTCCAATATTGGTTTTAAAAGTATATATTTTTTTGGATCTATATGATCAAAATCTATTTTATCAATAAAAGCATATACATCTTCAAAATCAATCAAATCATGTTCTTTATAATACATAATTTCTTCTTCCCAGCAATCTCCATTTGTCCATTTAACTTCATTATAAATTTTTTTTCTAAATTCTAGATATTGTTCATGAAGGTCACCTTTTAAATCTTTTCTATATAACTCAATATTCAATTCTGGATTAAGTTTTAAAAATTCACTTGGACTCAATACTCTATTTAAATCTTCAGCTTGTTTTGTTGTTATTCTAGATAAATCAAATCTTAAAGTTGCTATAGTATCTCTAAGCTCTCTTTTTGCCAAATCCTTACTTTTATTTTCAAAACTTAATGGTTCACCAGCGGCTATTAAAACAGTATTATCTTCAACATTATAATTTGCAACTATTGGAACAACTTTTTTATTTGTTTCTAATGATAAATAATAAACCCCTGGATATAATGTACCACAATTCAAATTTTCTGTATTATTTAAAACACCCTCAGGAAATAACATTACACTAGTACCAGAATTTAATACCCTTACCATTTTTTTATATGCTTCTTTTCTACTGGAAGAATCTAGTTTATTAACATATATCATACCATTAGCCCACAAAAAATTCATTTGCGGATTATGATCAACCTGATCAGTAGTTCCTAATAAAGTATAAACACTTCTATCAATGACTGATAAGTTTGATCCTATATCACCTGGAAAAGAATGCCCTGCTGCAAATATATAATTTTCATCTTTTTCTAATTTTGGATACGAAACTAATATACACTTCTTTCCATTAGCTTTCTTAATTATAGTATTCATCATTGGATAAGCTATTCTCCTAAGTTTTATACCAAAATTAGTAGTAAAATGTGTTACATCTAAATTTTTTACTCGCTTCAAATAATGATTAGTCCATACCATAATTATTCCCCCCTTTTAATGGCACATATTATACCACAAAATATTGAAATTGTCAATTTGTAGTACTATTCCACAGTACTGTTTTTATTTTGTTTTTCCCATATTTTACTTAACAATTCTACTAAATAGTAAATTGGATGTCTATCTAGTTTAATAATATCTAAAATGATTACTAGATTAGTACCTTTACTAATAAATCTAAACATATTAGATACATTAAATGCATCCATAAATACATCTTCCATATCTAATTTTTTAACTGTTTCTTCTGGGAATACTAATTCTATAGAATTCTTATTTTGATGGACATTTCTAATTTTTAATTTTAAAGCTAACTTTTCAAACCATTCTTCATACATATAAATAATTAAATCTTCATCAAGTTTACCAAATCTATCTTCTAATTCAGATTTAATTTTATTAAATGTTAGTTCATCTTCAATAGAATTAATCTTTCTATGAATTTCTATCTTTAAATCATCTTCAGATACATATTCATCTTTAATATGAGTAGTTACATTTATTAATGATTTATTATCATTATCATTATCCTCTTCTTCAACAACTTCGTTATTAAGTCTTTTTACTTCATCATTTAACATCTTTAAGTATAAATCAACACCAACAGTATCAATAAATCCTGCTTGTTCACTACCTAGAATATCTCCAGCACCTCTTATAGATAAATCCCTTGCTGCTATTTTAAATCCACTACCTAACTCAGTAAACTCTTTAATAACATTAAGTCTTTTTACCGCAGTTTCTGTTAAAGATTTAAATGGTTGATACATCAAATATGCATAAGCAAATTTATCACTTCTACCAACTCTACCTCTAATTTGATACAACTGACTTAATCCAAATCTATCAGAATCCATAATAATTAATGTATTAACATTAGGTATATCAATACCAGTTTCAATTATTGTTGTGCATATTAATATGTCATACTCATGATTAATAAAGTCATATATTGTACTTTCTAATTGATTCTTAGTCATTTGTCCATGAGCTATGGCAATTCTTGCATCAGGCACAATATCTCTTATTCTTAAAGCAAATTCATCAATAGACTGAACTCTATTATATAAAATATATACTTGTCCATCACGAGATAACTCTTTGTATATTGCGTCTTTTAATATTTGTTTATTCTCTTCAACAACATAAGTTTGAACAGGATATCTATTAACTGGAGGAGTCTCAATTAAACTTAAACTTCTAATACCAGTTAAACTCATTTGTAGTGTTCTAGGTATTGGTGTAGCAGTTAATGTAAGTACATCTACATTACTCTTATATTGTTTTATTTTTTCTTTATGGACAACACCAAAACGCTGTTCCTCATCTATTACTAATAAACCTAAATCTTTTGGTTTAATATCATCAGAAAGTAATCTATGAGTACCAATAACCATATCAATAGTACCATCTTTTAAACCAGATATAATTCTATTAACTTCTTTTGTACTAGTAAATCTATTTAATAATCCAATACTAACAGGAAAATTACTAAATCTTTTTAATGCATTCTCATAATGTTGATTAGATAGAATTGTTGTAGGACACAAGAATAATACTTGCTTAGAATCAAGAATTGCTTTAAAAGCCGCTACAAAAGCAACCTCAGTCTTACCAAAACCTACATCCCCACATAATAATCTATCCATTGGAGTAGTACTTTCCATATCTTTTTTTATTTGACTAATAGCTAGTTTTTGATCATTAGTTAATTCATATGGGAAATCTTTCTCAAAATCAATACTCATATCACAATCTTTTGAAAATGCAAAACCTTTTCTACTTTCTCTTTCAGCATATAACTTAATTAAGTCTATTGCCATTTCTTTTACTTTTCCACTAACTCTAGCCTTAGTCTTTTCCCATTCAACTCCACCAAGTTTATTAACTTTAGGAGCCACTCCTTCTCTTCCAGAATATTTATATAAATGATCTATCTTTTCTACAGGTATGTATATCTTATCAGTACCTTGATATAAAACCTCTAAATAGTCTTTAGTAATATCATTTAAAGTTAAAGTCTTAATACCATTATAAATACCAATACCATGTATATTATGAACTACATAATCTCCTACACTAAGTTTATTAATATCTTCTATAGTAGTTGCATATTTAAATTTATTTTGATATCTATTCTTTTTCTCAGTATTTTTAAATAACTCTTTAGCAGTTAATAATATAAAGTCTTTGTATATAAATCCACCATCTAATTCACCTTCAATTATATTAACTTTACCTATATGAATATTATCAAAATCAGTCTCAACTAACTTCATATTAAGATTCTTTAATATATTTCTAATCTGATATTTCTTTAAACATATAATAATAGTCTTATTCTTATTTATATTATCATTAATAAATTTATTAATATTATCCTTATCTTCATTAAAATTATTAATACTTTTAACATTAAAATTAATAGACTCTCTATTATTAGAATCTAAATTATTTAAAGAAGAATAATATATTCTATAATCTTCTTCTATATCATTTAAAGAAAACATATAGTTTCCTGAAAATTCAGTGTCTTTCTCAGCCTTATATTCAACTATTTCTTCTAATATATTCTTATAACTTAATTTTAATTGATCATAATCTTTAAAGAAAACTATTCCATTTAAATAATCACTAATATTAACTACCTCTTCATAAATAGGTAATAACTTTTGTTTCTCTAAATCATCGACTTCTTCACTAGTAATAAATTCAGTAAATGGCTTAATACAAATAGAATCAATACTTTTAATAGACTTTTGATCTTCCGCATTAAACTTTCGAATAGATTCTATCTCATCATCAAAGAACTCTATTCTTATTGGATTATCTTCTTCTATTGGATATATATCTAATACAAAACCACGAGAAGCAAATTCTCCTGTCTTAGTAACTAATGTATCTCTACTATACCCTAAACTATTTATCTTTTTAACCAAAAGACTAGGTTCAATAGTATCTCCTACTTTTAAATTAATAATACTATTTATATAATTCTCTTTTGTAGGAAGAAATCTTAAATAACCCATTAAGTTAGTAATAACTATAGAATTATTAGAATTGATTACTTTATTAATAGTCTCTAATCTATTAAGTTTTAAATCAGGTGAAACAGCTAAAGCCTCACTAGTTAAAAAGTCATCCATAGGAAATATATAAGTATTTTCATTATAATTTGATAAAATACTATATAGTTTATTAGCTTCATATACACTATTAACTACTACTAAAATATTCTTATTTTCCTTCAATGATATTTCATTTAAATACAAACAAAAAAATTCATCGGTCAAGTTATATATACCCATGTCTTTTTTTATATCTATATTAATTAAGTCTTTGAAGAAATTCATAATATCACCTATTCTTACGATTGTATTTACTCATTAAATCTCCAAAATCTAAAACAAAATAATCATCAATTACACTACATAAACTTTTATATAACTCTTCTAAAGTATTCTTTTCTTCCTTAGAAAAATTACCTAAAACATAATCTTTAGTATCAGAATCCTTATCATTAGAAATACCAATCTTTAATCTCTTGTAATTACTAGTTCCAATACTAGACTCAATACTTCTTAAACCATTGTGTCCTCCACAACTGCCATTAAGTTTTAACTTAAAGTTTCCTACATTAAGATCTAAGTCATCTGAAACTATTAATATATCTGATACATTTATTTTAAAATAATCCATTATCTTTCTAACAGAATTACCTGATAAATTCATAAATGTTAACGGTTTTAAAAATAAAACCTTTTCACTACCAATAGTAGTCTCCAAATACTCACCATCAAACTTTTTAGTCCATTTTTCATTTATATTCTTATAATCTAAATAAGTATCAATAAATGAAAAACCAACATTATGTCTAGTATTAACATATTCCTTACCAGGATTACCTAAACCTACTATTAATTTCATACTATCACCTACTTTTTATGATATTCACTATAAATAATTGATTTAGCAACACCACGTTCTTTAGCAACTTGTTTGATAGCATCCATTTCTTTCATACCATCTTCAACATACATTTTAACATGTTCTATAACATCTAACTCACTAAAATCAACTATTTCCTTATTTCCTTCAACAACTATGACAAATTCACCCTTCATAGTGTCAACTAAAGGAATTATATTACTAATATTATCTCTTACTATTTCTTCATGTATTTTAGATAACTCACGGCATACTGCTATCTTTCTATCCCCAAGTATTTCTAACATATTACTTAAAGTCTCTTTCATTCTATGAACTGATTCATAAAAGATAATTGTATACTTTAAATTTTTTAAAGATTTTAACTCAGTTTTTTGTTTACTACTCTTAGAATTTAAAAATCCATAAAACAAAAATGGAGAAGGTTCTATTCCAGAAGAAGTAAGAGCAGGAACAAAAGCTGTAGCACCAGGTAAACTAATTACATTAAATCCAGCTTCTATAACGCCACGTGAAACAATATAGCCTGGATCACTAATAATAGGAGTACCTTGATCAGTAACCAATCCTATATTAAGACCATCTTTTAACATTGAAACAACTTTTTCAATAATCTTATCTTCATTATATTCATGACAACTAACTAGTTTTTTCTTAATGTCATAATGACTTAATAATAATCCAGTATCCCTAGTATCTTCACATAAAATAACATCTACTGTCTTTAAAGTATTTAAACTTCTAACAGTAATATCATCTAAATTACCAATTGGAGTAGGAATTAAATACAAACTAGGTGTATCATTAAAACTCTTTTGTATCATTTTCTTACCTCCTCTTGAATACTTTTATATTCATCTGTTAAAGTACCATCTAAATTATATAGAATAATAGGACTTTCTACTTTTAATCCAACAGATCCACATTTTTGTGCTTCTATTAACACAAGAGTAGATTCTTTAGAAATATTTTCATATACAAATCTAATCATCTTAGGTTCTAAATTATGTTTTCTAAATATTTCTAATATCTCCATCAATCTGTCAGTTCTATGTACTATACACAATTTTCCATTATCTTTCAATACTTTTTTACAAGATTCACATAAATCTTCTAAATTAAATAAAACTTCATGTCTTGCTATTTTCTTCTCATAAGATTCATTAAAACTACTTTTATCTTCTATTTTAAAATATGGTGGATTACAAAGAACTAAATCAAATTCATTTAAATGATTCTTGGAAAACTCTTTAACATCTTCATTATAAATAGTAATTCTATCATCAAGTTTATTGTAAGTTACTGATTTTCTAGCAAGTATAGCTAACTTTTCTTGGATTTCCACACCTACTATTTTATTTTTAGTACGCTTAGATATAATTAATGGAATAACCCCATTACCAGTACAAAAATCTACTATATTTTTATCTCTTAATCTAACATTAGCGTAATTTCCCAAAATTATACTATCTAAAGAAAAAGAAAAATAAGTTGAGTTTTGGTATATCTTTAAACCATACCCTAAAACATCATCCAATCTTTCCATTATTTTTCATCCTTAGAAAAAGTCACAATACCTTTTTCTTTTAAATCAACTGAATAAGTTTTTTTAAACACATCCACACTAACAACTTTTCCCATACCTTGAGGAGTATCTGCCACTAAACCTACTTTAGGTAAATCCTTCTTCAACTCTGTATAAGTATCATTTTCATATCCTAAACAACATAATAATCTTCCACAAATACCATTAATCTTCGTTGGATTAAGAGCTAACATTTGATTCTTAGCCATATTAATAGAAACACTATTAAAATCAGTTAAAAACGAATTACAACATAAGAATAATCCACAAGGACCTAATCCACCAATTTTTTTAGCCTTATCGCGTACGCCAACTTGTCTTAGTTCTATACGCGTTTTATATTTAGAAGCTAGTTTTTTAGCTAATTCCCTAAAATCAACTCTATTTTCAGATAAAAAACTAAATATTAATTGAGATTTATCTAAATAGTAATAAGCATCTACAAAATTCATATCTAAATCTAGTTCTTTACTGATTTTCTTTGCATCCTTCAATGCTTTTTCCGCTTCTTCTTTATTATTATTCATTTTTTTATAATCATCTTCAGAAGCAATTCTAATTATTTTATCAAGAGGCATTACTAAATTTTCTTTCTTTTCTTGATATTTTTCTTTAACAACAGTTCCTAATAATGTACCATTTTCTGTTTCAAAAACTACATCATCACCTTTTTTTACATTAAAATTATTTGGTGATATATAATATACATTTTTAGAATCTAAAACACTAATTACTACAACATCTATCATATATTAACCTCCAATAATAAGTTTTGAAAATAACGAATCTAACCATAATTTATAATTAACATTATAAACTAACTTCTTTATTTCTTTTTCAATTATTGATAAAGATTTTAATAACCTATCATCATCTATATCATTAAAAGCAACCAATATCTTATTATCTATATTACTATTTTCATATTCACTATTTAAATACATAATAATACAATTTTCTATTATATTAAATTTTTCCTTAGCCATTTCTTTATCGATAATAGTATTACTAATTAAATTATTATAATTTATAAAAAAATTCTTAGGATGTAAAACACATTTCAACAAATCTAATATATCATCATTATCATTAAAAAAAACACAATTTTCCTTTAAAGTAAGAATTTGACATCTAGATAAAATAGTTTCTAAAACACTATAACGATTATTTGTAAGTAAGAAAGCAATAATACCCTCCTCAGGTTCCTCTAAAAACTTAAGCATTGTATTTGCAGAAGAAGCATTTAATTTTTCCGCTTCTTTTATTATATATATTCTTTTACCATCAAGTAATGATTTATTACTGTATTCTTTTTGTAAATCCAACATTTGCGATTTTTTAATAGTAGATCCTTTTGATTCAACTATTTTAATATCCGGATAATTACCTTCATCTATCAAATTAATTATATTACTATTTGAATTAATAACTTTTTCATAAGTTAAATTACATAAAATCATTTTAATAAAAGCAAATATATATTCTTTATCATCATCATAATTATCTATTTCTATCAAATATGCATGAGATAACTTATCATTTTCAATAATTTTATCTATATAATTAATATAATTCTTTTTAACAATTGATAGATTACTCATATTTTACCTCACAAAATTAAATATTTAAATAAAACTAATAAAACAAACCCACAAGGACCTAAAAATGAAATAATACATATAGTATATATATTTATAGGTAACATTAAATTAAATTCTATTGATATCAAATTATAACCATACAATAAAAAAACAGAATAAATAAATCTTTTTAATAGTATTTTCAATATTTTCATATTATCACCCAATAAAAAATATGAAAAAAAATATAATTCTATTCTATAACTTTTCTATCATTTAAAGCTCTTTCTAATGTAAGACTATCAACATATTCCATATCAGCACCTATTGGTACTCCACTGGCTAATCTTGTTATTTTTATATTTAAATCTTCTAATATTTTTTTTATATACAAAGACGTTGTTTCACCTTCAATACTAGGTTTAAAAGCAAATATTATCTCTTCAAATTTTTCTTCATTTATACGATCTAACAATTTATTTAAACCTATATCTTCAGGATTAATACCATCTAATGGAGAAATTAAACCATCTAAAACATGATATTTTCCATGAAACATTCCTAATTTTTCAAACAAGAAGACACTTTTTGTATCTTCAACAACACATATAGTCTTACCTTCTCTTGTAGGATCACTACACACAAAACATAAGTCTTGATCTGTTAAAGTATTACATTTCCTGCATTTATGAATTTTTTTCTTTACTTCTTTTAAACTATCAGAAAACATTTCAATTTGTTCATCTTCTAATTCTAATATAGAAAAAGCTAATCTCTCTGCAGTTTTTTCACCTATACCAGGTAAATATTTAAATGATTCAACTAAATTTTTAATACTATCTGGATACATAATTAAAATAAACCTGGAATATTACCAAATTTTCCCATTTTCTTTTCTGTTTCAGAATCTATTTTCTTTTGAGCATCATTTATCGCAACAACTAACATATCTTCTAATACTTCTATATCATCTTTATCTAAAGATTCACTATTTATTTCTACTTTAACTAATTTCTTATCACCTTTTAAAGTTACCTTTACAAAAGAACTTTCTCCTACAAATTCAGTATTATCAATTTCATTTTTTACTTTTAACATATCCTTTTGCATTTGTTGTGCTTGTCTTAACATTGCTTGCATATTCATATATCATCTCTCCTTTTACTCAACTTCTACTATATCTCCAAATAATTGCATAGCACTACTTGTTATTATATCATTATTATCTAATTCTTCATATATAATATTAGGTTCATCCAAAATCTCATATTTAATACCATTCTTTAAATTCTTTATATATTCTGTTTTAATTTTTTCCCATTCTAAATCAGATACAATAGCAATATTTTTTAAAGAATTAGTAATTTTATTATAAACATCTGTTATTTTTTCTATATTTTGTAACTCTTGTTTAACATTTGAATCATATTCAAAACTTATAATAATATTGTCTTCACTTACAGCCCTAAGTTTTGAATCTAATAAAGAACAAACTATATAACCAATCTCTTGATCAAAAGTAAAATCATTCAGTAATTTAAATTTACTTTGCTCTTCTTTCAATAACTTTTTATCTGCCTTTGCCAAAGTATTATTTATCCTAATTTTCATTACTTCATTAATATTAAGCATTTTTCTTTCTTCATTAAGAACCAAAGAATTAATATTTTTAACAAAATTAGTATCTTCAATATTTTCTTCTTTTTGTTTTACATTATCATTATCAGTTGTTTCTTCTGTTTTTTCTTTTTCCACAACAACGTTTTTAATATCTTCATGTTTATTTAAATTTTGATCATTTATATATTTTAATATAAACATTTCTATAAAAATTTTAGTATTATCACTTTTTTTGATATCGAACATATTTTCGTTGATTGCATTAGTAAATTTTTGTAATGAATCTATATTATAATTAATCTTTTTATTATTCATATAATAATTTACAATAAGATTTCTTGAATAATTAAGTAATTGAATCATAATTTGAATCAAATTTTTACCACAATTATCAAATTTATTAATATCAACCAATACTTTTTTTATGTTTCCGTCTAAAACATTAGTTAAAAATTCTTCCATTTCATTATTTAAAATAATACCATTTACCTCAGTAAAATCATTCATAGTAATTTTATCATTGGCATAAGAATTTAATTTATCTAACAAACCCAAAGCATCTCTTAAACCACCATCTGATAAAACAGCTATATTTTCAAGAACATCATCATCTATCTTAATTTTTTCTTTTTTACAAATAAAATTTAATCTTTCTTTTATTATATCCACAGATATCTTTTTAAAAGAAAAACATTGGCATCGCGAAATTATTGTTTCTGGAACTTTTTGAGGATCAGTTGTAGCTAAAATAAATATTGCATGTTCTGGTGGTTCTTCCAAAGTTTTTAATAAAGCATTAAAAGCACCAATTGATAGCATATGAACCTCGTCAATAATATATACCTTATATTTTAATTGACTTGGAACTAAAGAAATTTTATTTTTTAATTCTCTGATTTCATCCACACCATTATTAGAAGCTGCATCAATTTCAATTATATCAATACAATCTTTTGAAAAAGACACTTTGCAATGTTCACACTTTTCGCACGCAATACCATCTTTTGGATCTAGACAATTAATATTTCTAGCAAAAATTTTAGAAACAGTAGTTTTTCCTGTACCTCTTGGTCCAAAAAACATATAAGCGTGAGTAAAACTATTATTTTTAATAGAATTCTTTAAAGTTTTAATAATAGCATCTTGTCCAACCACAGAATCAAAATCTATAGGTCTATATTTACGATATAAAGCTTGATACATAACAAAACCTCCTATATATATTATAACACGTATAATACTGAATAGTAAATGAATGAAGTTTAATGATTTTAATATTTCATCATTTACTATATAATATTTTTTATTCATTTATATAAAAATGAATAAAAAATTCACGATTGAGTTTAGGCAGATTATACCA